>CAMDFT010000109.1 GCA_945897795.1 Limnohabitans sp. Rim8
AGATTGCCGCCACGCTGGCATCAACCGGCACCCCGGCCATGTTTGTGCACCCCGGCGAAGCCAGCCATGGTGACCTGGGCATGATCAAAGCCGTGGATGTGGTGCTGGCCATCTCCAACAGCGGCGAGAGCGACGAGCTGGTGGCCATCCTGCCGGTGCTCAAACGCCAGGGCGTGCCCCTGATCGCGCTGACTGGCGGCCTGCAGTCTTTCCTGGCCCGCCATGCCGACGTGGTGCTGGATTGCTCCGTCGACAAAGAGGCCTGCCCTTTGAACCTGGCCCCCACCGCCAGCACCACCGCCCAGTTGGCCATGGGTGACGCGCTGGCCGTGGCCCTGCTGGATGCCCGGGGCTTCAAACCCGAAGACTTTGCCCGCTCGCACCCCGGTGGTTCGCTGGGCCGCAAGCTGCTCACGCATGTGGGCGATGTGATGCGCAAAGGCGCCGATGTGCCGCAAGTCGGGCCTGATGCCGAATTCACCACCCTGATGCGCGAAATGAGCAGCAAGGGCTTGGGAGCCACCTCGGTCACCGATGCCGAGGGTCGCGTGCTGGGCGTGTTCACCGATGGCGATTTGCGCCGTTTGATTGAAAAAGGCGTGGATCTGCGCAGCCTGAGTGCCTTTGACGTCATGCACCCCAACCCGCGCACCATTCGACATGATGCGCTGGCCGTCGAAGCCGCCGAGATGATGGAGTTGCACTGCATCACCAGCATCCTGGTGGTGGACGCGCAAGGCTTGTTGTGCGGCGCCATCAACTCCAACGACCTGATGCGGGCCAAGGTGATTTGAGATGCAAACCTTGAAGCCACTGACACCTGCCCTGCATTACCCGCCCGAGTTGCTGCTGCAAGCGCAAGGCGTTCGCGTGGCTTTTTTCGACATCGATGGCGTGCTGACCGATGGTGGGCTGTATTTTTCTGAAAGCGGTGAGACCCTCAAGCGTTTCAATACGCTGGACGGACAGGGCCTGAAACTGCTGCAAAAGGCCGGCATCACCCCCGTGGTCATCACCGGCCGCGACTCGGCCCCGCTGCGCTTGCGGCTGAAGGCGCTGGGCATCACCCATGCCCGCTTTGGCACCGAAGACAAGCGCCCGGCAGCCGAAGCCTTTTTGAGTGAACTGAACCTGAGCTGGGCGCAAGCGGCCGCCATGGGCGATGACTGGCCCGATTTGCCCGTGATGCAACGCGCCGCTTTTGCTTGCGCCCCGGCCAATGCCCATGCCCAAGCCAAAGCCATCGCCCACCACACCACCGCCGAACGTGGCGGCGAAGGCGCGGCCCGCGCCTTTTGCGACCTGCTGCTGGTGGCGGGCGGGCACTACGCCGCCTTGCTCGCGCAAGTGGGGGTGCACGACCATCCGGGCGCATCGGCATGAACTTGCTCATGCGGCTGCGCCGCACCCTGGACCGGTTGACGATTTACCTGCCCTTGTTTCTGTTTGCCATTTTGGCTTTGGGCAGCTGGTGGCTGGTGCGCAGCGTGCCCGAGCTGATCCCGCCAGGCATTGACCCCCAGCTGCGGCAGGACCCGGATTTCCGGCTGGACCAATTCACGGTCAGATCGTTTGATGCCTCAGGTCGCCTGACCCGCGAAATCAGCGGGCAAAGTGCCACCCATTTTCCGGCCACGCAAAGCCTGCACATCGAGGGCGTGCGCATCCTGGCCGAAAACGAGGCGGGCACACGTCTGACGGCCCAAGCACAAAAAGGTATTTCCCGTGAGGCCGATCAACAGGTGATCCTGACCGGCGATGCGCTGGCAGTCAGACAGGCAGACGCTCAGGGCCCGCGCGCCGAGCTGCGCGGTGAATCATTCACGGCTTGGTTGGAGGAAGAGCGGCTGGTATCGGACCAGCCGGTGCGCATCACGCGCGGCGCTGAAGTGTTCACGGCCCAAAGCATGAACTTTGACACCCGAAGCGGTCATTACGAGCTGCAGGGCCGCGTTCGCGCCGTTCTGCCGCCAAGGCAGACCCCTTGAGAGGATCGCAAAACCGGAATAAGCCCGGTTCAATCCCTGTTGAAACCCCGGAAGATGGGGCCAAATTTTTCTCCACGGTCGCGCCATACAGGGCGCCAGAAACGACAAAGCCCTGCAACGCAGGGCTTTAGGCTTTCATGGGCTGAGCGATCAGCCCATGTGCTAGGTCAGTAGCCGCCGCCACCGCCTTCGCGGCCACCTTCGCGACCACCTTCACGGCGACCACCACCACGGGGGCCTGCGCCATAGGGGCTTCGGAAACCGCCGCCATCGCCACGGCCGCCGCCTTCACCACGACCGCCGCCTTCACCACGACCGCCGCCACCGTAGCCGCCACCGCCATCGCCACGACCGCCATCGCCACGACCGCCGCCGCCATATCCGCCGCCGCCTTCACGACCGCCGCCATAACCACCACCGCCTTCACGACCGCCGCCGAAGCCGCCACCGCCACCACCGCCGTAACCTCCACCGCCACCGCCGTAACCACCACCACCGCCACCGCCTTCACGGCGAGGGCCGCCGAAGCCACCGCCGCCTGACCGGGGAGGACGTGCTTCCATCGGGCGTGCTTCGTTCACGACCATATTGCGGCCACCCAAAGGCTGGCCATTCATGCCGTTGATCGCGGCTTGGGCTTCGTCATCGCTGCCCATTTCCACAAAGCCGAAGCCTTTGGAGCGGCCCGTATCGCGTTCCATCATGACTTTGGCGCTGGTCACAGCACCGAATTCACCGAAGGCTTGTTCCAGATCACCGTCTCGTACCGAATAAGCCAGGTTGCCGACGTAAAGTTTGTTGCCCATGAAAGGGACTCCTCAAAACACAGAGATAAAAGCGATGGAGTTCCGAAAGCGCATTCAACAAACCTGAAAACATCGGAAGGAAAGCGAAACTGACCTGTTCACCGCAAACTGGACTTCAGAGAAAATGCCGCTGAAGCCTGTCCACTATCTTCGAGAAAACTAAAATAAATGCAAGGCATTTTCTTTAAATGCCATGCAAAACGTGTCAGGCCACACGCATTTGTTGTTTTACCAACTCACTTCACGTTCGGGCGAGGCGCTGATTTTGTGAATCGTCAAATCGGTCCCGTCATATTCTTCTTCGGGGCTGAGTTTCAATCCGAGGGTGATTTTCAAGATGCCATAAATCGCCACCCCCCCCAACAGCGCCCAGGCCACACCGAGGCCAGTGCCGATTAACTGCGCGCTCAGGTTGACGCCGCCCAAGCCGCCCAAACTGCTGGCCCCAAAAATGCCTGCCGCAATACCGCCCCAGGCACCGCAAATGCCATGCATGGGCCAGACACCCAGCACATCGTCGATCTTCCATTTGTTCTGGGTCAGGGTGAACATCACCACAAACAAGGCCCCGGCCACAGCACCTGTGACCAGCGCACCAAATGGGTGCATTAAATCGGAGCCTGCACACACCGCCACCAAACCGGCCAAAGGGCCGTTGTGCACAAAGCCGGGGTCATTCTTGCCCACCAGCAAAGCCGCCAATGTGCCACCCACCATGGCCATCAAAGAGTTGACCGCCACCAGACCCGAGATTTTGTCCAGCGTTTGGGCGCTCATCACATTAAAGCCAAACCAGCCCACGATCAGGATCCACGAGCCCAAGGCCAAAAACGGAATGCTCGAAGGGGGATGCGCCGAAACTTCGCCGTTTTTACGGTAACGGTTGTAGCGCGCACCCAGCAAAACGACCGCAGGCAAAGCGATCCAGCCGCCCATGGCGTGGACCACCACCGACCCCGCAAAGTCATGGAACTCATCGCCCGTAAGCGCCTTGATCCAGGCCTGCACGCCAAAGTGCTGGTTCCAGACAATGCCCTCAAAGAAAGGGTACACAAAGCCCACGATCACCGCCGTGGCGATCAACTGTGGCCAGAACTTGGCCCGCTCGGCAATGCCGCCCGAAATGATGGCGGGAATGGCGGCGGCAAAGGTCAGCAAAAAGAAGAACTTGACCAGGTCATAGCCGTTCTTGGCGGCCAACTGCTCGGCCCCCACAAAGAAGGTGGTGCCATAAGCCACGCTGTAACCGACCACAAAATAAACCACCGTGGACACTGAAAAGTCCACCAGGATTTTGACCAGCGCATTGACTTGGTTCTTTTTGCGGACCGTGCCCAGCTCCAGAAAAGCAAAACCAGCGTGCATGGCCAACACCATGATGCCGCCCAACAAGATAAAAAGCGCATCCGCGCCCTGTTTTAGTGCTTCCACGATCGTCCTTTGAGGATTTTTGAATTGATTTGGTGCATTTCGAGGGCAACCCACCCTCGCGCACCAAAGAAAAGCAAGAAACGCACCCAAAGTAAGTCACAAGTGCTTGAGCGATCGTCACGCCCCCAAACCGGTGCACAGGTCCCTCAAGTAAGATGCGCACCTTTTACCGATTCAGTGTTCAGGCGTAAGCCCCCACTCCCCCATGGAAGCATTCTTCGTCTCTACCGGCATCGTGGCTTTGGCCGAAATGGGTGACAAAACCCAGCTTTTGTCACTCGTGCTGGCCGCCCGTTTTCGCAAGCCCTGGCCCATCGTGTTGGGGATTTTGGTGGCCACCTTGGCCAACCATGGCTTGGCCGGTGCCGTGGGCAGCTGGGTCACCACGTTCATGGGCCCCGATGTGCTGCGCTGGGTGCTGGGCGCGTCGTTCATCGCCATGGCAGCTTGGATGCTGATCCCCGACAAGCTGGACGATGAAGAAGGCGACAGCGCCCCGCGCATGGGCGTTTTCCTGACCACGGTGGTGGCGTTCTTTTTGGCCGAGATGGGCGATAAGACGCAGATCGCCACCGTGATGCTGGCCGCGCAATACAACGCCTGGTTTGCCGTAGTGGCGGGCACCACGCTGGGCATGATGCTGGCCAACGCCCCGGTGGTGTGGTTGGGCGACGCCATCACCAAGCGTGTGCCGCTGCGCTTGGTGCACCTGATCTCGGCAGGCATTTTTGCCGTGCTGGGCGTGATCGCGTTGTCGGGCTGGGGCAGCTGAGCAGTCCTCTAACCCGGATGCTGGCGTTCTGGCGCTTGCCCAGCCTTGGGGTTCATCGCCCTTATACTCGCCCCATGCGCCGATTTGAACCCGATTGCGGGCGCCGGAACCTGACTGGTTTCGAAATTCAGCTAAATGGCGTGTGTTTCATCTCACAGAAACCCGGCCCAGCTGACTGCGAAGCCGGGTTTTGTTTTTTTGCACACCAGAACACATTCGATGCTGATTGCCCAATCCCAAAGCATGCTGTTTGAAGCCCCTTTGCCTTTGCAAAGCGGTGCGTCCATCCGCGGCTATTCACTGAGCTACGAAACCTACGGCACGCTCAATGCAGACAAGTCCAACGCGGTGCTGATCTGCCACGCGCTCAATGCCTCACACCATGTGGCGGGTGTGTACGCCGACCAACCGAAAAACTTGGGCTGGTGGGACAACATGATTGGCCCCGGCAAATCGCTCGACACCGACCGCTTTTTTGTCATTGGCGTGAACAACCTGGGCTCGTGCTTTGGCTCGACTGGCCCCATGCATGTGAACCCAGACACTGGGCGCGTTTACGGCGCCGACTTTCCGGTGGTCACCGTGGAGGACTGGGTCAATGCTCAGGCCCGTTTGCTCGACGCTTTGGGCATTCAACAACTGGCCGCTGTGATGGGCGGCAGCTTGGGCGGCATGCAGGCGCTGTCGTGGACGCTGCAATACCCCGAGCGCGTAAAACACGCGGTGGTGGTGGCCAGTGCGCCCAACCTGAACGCCGAAAACATCGCCTTCAACGAAGTGGCCCGCCGCGCCATCGTGACCGATCCGGACTTTCACAACGGCCACTTTGTCGCGCAAGGCGTGGTGCCCAAGCGTGGCCTGCGCATCGCCCGCATGATTGGCCACATCACGTATTTGAGCGACGACGTGATGAACGAGAAGTTTGGCCGTGAGCTGCGCGAAGCCGTCACGCACAACACCACCGGCTACAAATACTCCACGCAAGAAGTCGAGTTCCAGATTGAAAGCTATTTGCGTTACCAGGGCGACAAGTTCAGCGAGTACTTTGACGCCAACACCTATCTGCTGATCACCCGGGCGCTCGATTACTTTGACCCAGCACGCGCTTATGGCGGCGATCTGTCCAAAGCGCTGGCCCGCTCCAGTTGCAAATTTTTGCTGGTCAGCTTTTCCACCGACTGGCGCTTCTCGCCGGCCCGCAGCCGCGAGATGGTCAAGGCCCTGCTCGACAACCGGCGCGACGTGAGTTACGCCGAGATCGACGCTCCGCACGGGCACGACGCCTTCTTGCTGGACGATGCGCGCTACCTGAACGTGGTGCGCTCTTACTTTGACAACATGGCGAAGACTTTGAACGAAGGAGGTGCGGCATGAGCGACCCCCTGATCATGCAAGCCATGGCTCGCTTGGTGCCGGAAGGCGCACGCGTGCTCGACTTGGGCTGTGGCGATGGCGCCTTGCTGGCCTATCTGCAACAACACAAGGGCTGCACCGGCTACGGCGTGGAGCTGGACGACGCCAATGTGCACGCCTGCGTGCAACGCGGTGTGAACGTGATCCAGCTGAACCTGGACGAAGGCCTGAGCCTGTTTGGCGATCAGTCGTTTGACGTGGTGCTGCAGATTGACACGCTGCAACACCTGCGCAACGCCGAGACCATGCTGCGCGAGACGGTGCGCGTGGGCCGCGTGGGCATCGTGGCCTTCCCCAATTTTGCGCACTGGTTCAACCGCCTGAGTGTGCTGCAAGGCCGCATGCCGGTGACCAAGCGCCTGCCCTACCAGTGGTACGACACGCCCAACATCCGCGTGGGCACTTACGCTGACTTTGGCGACTTGGCGCGCAAAAACGAGCTGCGCGTGGTGGATGCCTTTGGCCTGCAAAACGGTCAAGAAGTGCGTCTGTGTCCCAACCTGATGGCGGGCACGGCGGTCTACAAGTTGCAACGCGGCTGACATGGCCAGCGCGCCTGGGACCCAGGACACGGCCGCCCACAGCCCCTGGCTCATCGCCAACGTGTTGGCACAAATCGCCTTTGGCCTGCTGGCCATGACGCTGTGCCTGCCCTCCATGCAAGAGTGGGGCGCGATTTTTGACACCCCCCAAGCCGATGTGCAGCTGACCTTCAGCGGCTACGTGGTGGCCTACGGGGCTTTGCAACTGTTGTACGGCCCCTTGTCGGATCGGTATGGGCGCAAGCCCATCCTGATGCTGGGGCTGGTGGTCGCGGGGCTGGCCTCGGTCATGGCCGCGCTGGCCACCGACATCACCACACTGATTGCCGCCCGTGTGCTGCAAGGCGCGGGCTGCGCCGCCAGCATGGTGGTCAGCCGCTCCATGGTGCAAGACCTGTTCACTGGGCCGCAGCGCACGCGGGTCATGGCCTACATCGGCATGGCGCTGGGCATGTGCCCGCCGCTGGCCACCCTGATCGGCGGGCAGATGCATGTGCGCTTTGGCTGGCAAACCAACTTTGTGTTGCTGGCTGTTTTGGCCGTGCTGCTCTGGGTGGCAGCGTGGCTGGGCTTGCCGCGTGGGGCCCAAACCGCGCCTGCAACGGGCCACTGGCTAAGGGCCATGCTCAGCGCTTATGCGCGCTTGCTGCGCGAGCCGCGCTTTTTGCTTTACGTCGCCATCCTCGCGGCCACCACCGCCACGTTTTACGCTTTTTTGGCAGGCGCGCCCATCGTGCTCAAGGGCTACGGCATCGGTCCGGACGGCATTGGCTGGTTCATCATGGCTGTGCCTGTGTCGTACATTTTGGGCAATTTCATGACTTCGCGCCTCATCGCGCAAGCAGGCGAATCGCGCGTCATGGCCTGGGGCCAAGTGCTGACGCTGGGCGGCTTGGTGGTGATGCTGGCGCTGGGCTTGGGTGGCGTGCAGACGGCGCTGGCCGTGGCCCTGCCCTTGTTGCTTTTGGGCTTGGGTCATGGCCTGCTGAACCCGCCTACGCTGGCGGGCACGGTGGGCGTGTTGCCCGCGCTGGCAGGCTCAGCCGCTGCGGTGGCGGGCCTGATGCAGCAACTCACCGGGGCCAGCGCCGGCTACCTGGTGGGCTTGGTGCCGCACGAAGGTGCGGTGAACTTGGGTTGGATGATGCTGGGCTTTGC
>CAMDFT010000110.1 GCA_945897795.1 Limnohabitans sp. Rim8
GTGGGCAACAAGCGTTTTGGCGCTTTTGATTGGAGCTTGGGTGTGGGCTGGGGCTACTTGGGGGCCAGTGGCAACATACGGAACCCTTTGTCCGCCATCAGCCCACGCTTCAACACGCGCGGCGGCATGGTGGCCATGGGCGGAACGCCCAACACGCAGTCGTTTTTTCGCGGCCCTGCGGCGCTCTTTGGGGGTGTGCAATACCAAACGCCGTGGGAGTCTTTGCTTCTCAAGGCCGAATACGATGGCAACCACTACCAAAATGAGCCTCATGGCAATCACCAGGTTCAAAGATCGCCCTTGAACTTAGGCTTGGTTTACAGGCACAGCCCTTCGGTAGACCTGTCTTTGGGTGTTCAGCGGGGCAACCAGCTGTCGCTCGCGCTGACGCTGCACACGTCGCTTGCCAACATGAGCACCCCCAAGCTGTCGGACTTGGCGACGCCGAAGGTTCAAGTGGCACGCCCAAGCACATCGGTCGACATGACTGGAACGGCCGCCGATTTGCAGGCCATGGCCAACTGGGGCATTCAGCGCGTTGAGACCCATGGTCCAGTGATGAAGGTTTTTGTAGAGAGCGCATCAGGCGCTCATTGGGATGAGCGCATTGACCGCATGGTGGCCGTGCTTCACCGCGATGCCCCTGCGCACATCGACCGCTTTGATTTGGTCTTTACCGAACAAGGGGCCTTGTTGTCCGGGCGATCGGTGGACCGAGACTCATGGGTTAGGCAGCAAACGTCACGGGTTCCCCCCTCGGCTGCGGCCCCATCCATTCAGGCCTTTGCCCCGGTCAGCCGTCAGAGCGACGCGCCAGCGGAAACCACTTGGCTGCCCACACCCGCCAAATTTGGGTTTGCGGTGGTGCCCAGCTGGCAGCAAAATATTGGCGGACCGGATGGGTTTTTCTTGTTCCGAGCCGGTGTGTCTTTGCCCATGCGGCTCAGGCTCAGCCAAAACACGGCCATCTCGGGTGCTGTCAGCCTGAACCTTGTGGACAATTTCGACAACTTCAAATACACCGGTCCAAGTGAGATGCCGCGTGTCCGCACGCACATGCGCGAATACATGACGACTTCGCGCGTCAACATTCCCAACCTGCAAATCACGCATTTTGGTCAGGCCACGGCCAACCAGTTTTACAGCATTTACGCGGGCTATTTGGAGAGCATGTACGCCGGGGTGGGAGGCGAATGGTTGTACCGCCCCTGGCACAGCCCGTTTGCGCTGGGTGTTGATGTGAACCGAGTTCAACAACGCAGTTTTGACCAACTGCTCGGCTTTGACCGTGCAGGCAGTCAAACCGGCTACCAAGTGACCACCGGCCATGTCACGGCTTATTGGGACACGGGTTGGAAGTCTACCCACGTCAGGTTGAGTGCTGGGCAGTATTTGGCGGGTGATGTCGGCGCGACCATCGATTTGAGCAGAACCTTTGGCAACGGCGTCAAAGTTGGCTTTTGGGCGACCAAAACCAATGTGTCAGCGCAGCAATTTGGTGAAGGCAGTTTTGACAAAGGTTTGTACTTGCAAATTCCTTTTGACGTGATGACCACCACCCGAAGCGGCAACACAGCCAATTTGGTCTACAGCCCCTTGACCCGGGACGGCGGCGCCCGCCTGAACCGAGATTTTTCGCTCTTTCACGCGACAACGGCCCGCAGCCCACAAGACACCAGTCACAAGCCAGCCGCAGTCCAGCCTTTTGCGCGGTAAGCCTGCGCTGTGACCAGCTTTCACCTGACCCGTCATCGCACTCCAGTCCCGTCATCGCACTTCAGTCCCGTCATCGCACTCCAGTCCCGTCATCGCACTCCAGTCCCGTCATCGCACTCCAGTCCCGTCATCGCACTCCAGTCCCGTCATCGCACTCCAGTCCCGTCATCGCGAGGAACGAAGCGATCCATAGATTGCCGCGCTTCGCTCGCAATGACAATCAATCGGGATCTGACCTCAACTTACAACTTACCTGACCCCAATTTACCTGATTCGTCATCGCGAGGTACGAAGCGATCCATAGATTGCCGCGCTTCGCTCGCAATGACAATCAATCGGGACTCCAATTACCCCAATTACGATCAGATTGCCGGTGCGGCGAAACTGCGAAGCCACGGGTCCAAGTGCGCGACGTCAAACATACGAGACTCGAGCATCCCGATCATCTCAGCGTGAATCTGCATCGGCGCACGCTGCAACCGCAAGCCATTGATGCGCAGGAACACATCTGCAGCAGCAAAGGCCATTCGCTTGTTCCCATCCACAAATGGATGGTTGATAGCCAAGCTCTCTAGCAGTGCCGCTGCCTCGGCCAAGATGTCGTCGTAGTAACCCGTTTGCGGACGGAACAGCGCGGCCTCCAGTGCGCCCGGGTCGCGTACGCCCGTTGCGCCTCCATAACGCTTCATGAGCACCGTATGCATCGCCAGTACGTCAGCAACGGTCAGGTAATCATGTTGCCCCATGGCTTACTTAGCCAGTTCGCGGTACAAATGGTCAAACTCATCAATGCTGGACGCGAACGCGGCCATCACGTGACGCCGTGGGCTCTCCTTCTGCTGCCGGTCGATGTAGTCACGCAAGGCATCATCGAGTACCGCTTGAAACTGTCGCCCCTGGTTCTCTGCAATGTTTCGCAGAGCGTGTAGCACTTCCGGGGCAGCTTGTGAGGAAAACTTTTCGCGCGTCGCAGTGGCCATTGTCATCACCATCATGAAATATCTTGATGTTTCATGATAAAGCAAGATGTAGAAACGCACCAGTCCCAGACAAGCGAAGCGTGCTCAGGTGGTCAATATTGGATCGGCGTCAACAGTCAGTTCAAACCCCGGGGCGATTCAGTTTGAGGATTTACTCAATACTGACGTTAACGTCAAACCCGTTGGCCTTAAGCAGCGCATGCTGCTTGGCCTGGGCCAAATCGTAAGCGACCATTTCGGCGCACATCTCTTGGGCGGTGATCTCGGGGATCCAGCCGAGTTTTTGTTTGGCTTTGGTAGGGTCGCCGAGCAGCGTTTCGACTTCGGTCGGCCGGAAGTAGCGGGGGTCGATGCGGACGACGGGTCGGTCTGTGGGGCAAAAAGGCAAGGACTGCCGCGCTTCGCTCGCAATGACGGCGAACGCGACTTCGTTGACGCCCTCTCCTTCCCATCGCAGATGCATGCCGAGTTCGGCTGCGGTCCAGTTGATAAATTGGCGCACACTGTATTGCACACCTGTGGCAATCACGAAGTCTTCAGGCTGCTCTTGCTGCAACATCATCCACTGCATGCGCACGTAGTCTTTAGCGTGACCCCAGTCACGCAGGGCGTCGATGTTGCCCATATAGAGGCAGTCTTCCAGGCCTTGGCTGATGTTGGCCATGCCGCGCGTAATTTTGCGGGTGACAAAGGTTTCGCCGCGGCGTGGGCTTTCGTGGTTAAACAAGATGCCGTTGCAAGCATAAAAGCCGTAAGCCTCGCGGTAGTTGACCGTGATCCAGTAGGCATACATCTTGGCAACGGCGTAGGGGCTGCGAGGGTAGAAAGGTGTTGTTTCCTTTTGGGGAGTTTCTTGCACCTGGCCATACAGCTCGGATGTGCTGGCTTGGTAGAAGCGGGTTTTCTTTTCCAGGCCCAGAATACGGATGGCTTCGAGCAAGCGCAGAGTGCCCATAGCGTCTACGTCGGCGGTGTATTCGGGTGACTCGAATGACACAGCCACATGGCTTTGTGCGCCAAGGTTATAGATTTCGTCGGGCTGGGTTTCTTGCACGATACGCACCAGGTTGCTGGTGTCGCTCAGGTCGCCATAGTGCAACTTAAAGTTAACGTTGTCTACGTGCGGATCTTGGTAGATATGGTCCACGCGCTGGGTGTTGAAGTTGCTGGCGCGGCGCTTGATGCCGTGGACGATGTAGCCTTTTTCCAGAAGAAATTCAGCGAGGTATGAACCGTCTTGGCCTGTGATACCGGTAATCAGTGCCACTTTTGGGTTTGGTTTATCTTGTGTCATTTGTTCTCAAAAGTTTGGATTGCCTCACCTCGCTCGCAATGTCCTGCAAGGAAGTCTTGATAGGCTAGGGTCAGGCCTTGCAGCAGGGGCACTTGGGCTTGCCAGCCCAGGCTGTTGAGTCGGCTGCTGTCCATCCACTTGCGTGGTGTGCCATCGGGTTTGCTGGTATCAAATGTCACCGCGCCTGTGTACCCAACTACTTTCACGATGGTTTGCGCGGCTTCAGCAATGCTCACATCTGACCCATAGCCCACATTGATGTGGCTTTGCATGGGGCTGGTGTGTTGGTCGTATGCGGCTTTGGGTAGGTTCATGACATGCACGCTGGCAGCAGCCATGTCGTCTACATACAAGAACTCTCGCTGTGGCGTGCCAGTGCCCCAGATGGCGACGCTGAGGGCGTTGTTGACTTTGGCTTCGTGAAAGCGACGAATCAAAGCTGGGATGACGTGGGAGTTTTCTGGGTGGTAGTTGTCGCCCGGGCCATATAGGTTGGTGGGCATGACGCTGCGGTAGTCCACGCCGTGGCTGAAACCGAACTGGCGGTTGTAGCTTTCGCAGAGTTTGATGCCTGCAATTTTGGCAATGGCGTACGGTTCGTTGGTGGACTCAAGCGTGCCGGTCATCAAGGCATCTTCGCGCATGGGCTGCGGGGCCATGCGCGGATAGATGCAGCTGCTGCCTAAAAACAGCAGTTTTTGCACGCCGTTGCGGAAGGCGGCTTCGATGACGTTGGCCTGCATCATCAGGTTCTGGTAGATGAAGTCGGCCGGGTAGGTGTTGTTGGCATGGATGCCGCCGACCTTCGCGGCGGCCAAATAGACCTGATCAGGTTTTTCGGCGGCAAAGAACGCGTTGACGGCGGCTTGATTTGTCAGGTCCAACTCGGCATGGGTGCGGGTGATGACATTCGCGGCTGGGACGCCGCTCCTACAGGAAAGTAATCGTAGTTGCCGCACGATAGCGCTGCCAACCATGCCTCGATGGCCTGCTACATAGATTTTTGGGGCGGCTGAAGTCATGGGGTGGCACCATGACCGTCATCGCGAGGAACTAAGCAATCCATGGATTGCCGCGCTTCACTCGCAATGACGGAAGCGGGGGTGGAAGCGGAGTTTGGGGCGCGGCCGTAGGTGTCTTCAAAGCGGACGATATCGTCTTCACCCAAATAACTGCCAGATTGCACTTCGATGATTTCGAGTGGAATGATGCCGGGGTTTGCCAAGCGGTGTACCGCACCCAGCGGGATATAGGTGGATTGGTTCTCGGTCAGGGTCAGCACCTTGTCACCATTGGTGATCTCGGCAGTCCCAGTCACCACAATCCAGTGCTCGGCGCGATGGTGGTGCTTTTGCAGGCTCAAGCTGGCCTTGGGATTGACCTGGATGCGCTTGACCTTGAAGCGGCCTCCTTCGTCGATGCTGTCATACCAGCCCCATGGGCGATGCACTTTGCGGTGCAGGGATTGTTCTTCGCGTTTGGTGTTTTGCAGCTGGGTGACGATGTCTTTGACGTCTTGGCTGCGGGATTTGTCGACCACCAAGACGGCATCGGGCGTTTCCACCACAATCAGGTTTTCTACGCCCACCAGGCTAACAAGTCGGCTGGTGGCATGCACCAAGGTGTTTTTGCTGTCTGTGGTCAGCACGTCGCCCAAATGTGCATTGCCGTTGTCATCTTTGGCCAGCACGTTCCAGACTGCGTCCCAAGCGCCTAAGTCGCTCCAGCCTGCGTCCAGCTGGACCATCTTGATCGGGAAGCTGCTGCCTGGGCAGTGCTCCATGGCGGCGTAGTCAACAGATTCGGAGGGAATGGCAGCAAATTCAGTCTTGCCAGGGCGCACGAATTGGTTGTCTGCTGTGCGCTTACCCCATGCGGTCTGCGTGGCCTGCATTATGTCTTGGCGGAACTGCTCGATCGCCTTGAGCCATACAGAGGCTTTGAGCACGAACATACCGGCATTCCAGTAATAGCCCCCTTGGTTCAGGTAGGTTTGGGCTGTGTCGACATCCGGCTTTTCTACAAAGCGCTGGACCAGCTGGATTGTTTCTGATTCGCCTGGCAATGACTTACCGGTTTGGATGTAGCCATAACCGGTTTCTGGCTTGTCGGGTGTCACCCCCAGAATGACGATAGTGCCTTTGGCAGCTTCAGCCACTGCTTGTTGCATGGCGGAGGTGAAAGCGTCAGCGTTCACCACCGTTTGATCGGCTGGTGTGACGACGAGAACAGGGTCCGCGCCACCTTCTATGGCGGCCAATGCGGCCAATGTGAGTGCGGGTGCTGTGTTCCTGCCCACGGGCTCTAACAAAGCACAACCCAATTCAACGCCGATCTCGCGAAGCTGTTCTGATGCTAAGAAGCGGTGGTCTTCGCCGGTGACGATGAATTGAGACTCAACCTGTATGTCGGCATTGCCAAGATTGGCTAGGCGCAAGGCCGCTTGCTGAAACAGGCTTTCTTTGCCCGTTAAGCAAAGAAACTGCTTCGGGAAGCCTGTTCGCGACAATGGCCACAAGCGAGTGCCGGAGCCGCCGCAGAGGATGACGGGAGTGACTTGAATTAACTTATCGGACATCATGATTTTTGAGTTCCGTGATCTCTGAACTTCTCAACTTCAGACCACAGCGCATCGATTTCTGCCTTCAGAGCCTTGTACTCATCCATCTTGCGCTGCAAAAATCGGTGGGTAAGGTCCGCTTTTTCTGCCATGCCAGTTGGTGTGAGCACATATACGTAGCCAAACTTGTTCTTGGAAGTGGCAAAGTTCTTTATCTTTACCAAGGTATACAGGCTACCACAGCGCCACAGGCTTAGGACACGCTTGCCTGAAGCACGGCCCATTCAAGTTTTCTCGCCCGCACCCCGTGCAACGCATCACCATTTGATCCTTTGAGGTGGCAGCGGTTCACGCGGTGATCGGCTAGATAGTGGCAGCCACCTCCACGGTGCGGGCCTGCAGCCCTTAAAAACTTCTTCGCCCAAAGCTTTGAGGAAACGCCCCAGCGCTGGGCCAGAGATACTTCGATTTCTTGCCACGGCATGCGGTTGATCAATCGCCCCGTGTCTCCCACTTCCAAGCGTGCTCAATGATGGTGGCCAGGTCGGCGTATTGGGGCTGCCAGCCCAGTTGCTTCCGGGCAAGTGTGGCATCGGCCACCAAGCGGGCGGGGTCACCCTCTCGGCGGGGGGCATTCACCACCACAATCTTGCGGCCCGTCACCGCCTCTGCGGTGTCGATGACTTCTTGCACCGAAAAGCCATTGCCATTGCCCAGGTTGTAAGCCTGGCTCGACCCGCCATTCATCAAGGATTGCAAGGCCAGCCAATGGGCCTCACACAGATCGGCGATGTGCACATAGTCTCTGATGAAGGTGCCATCCGGCGTGTCTTAATCGCGCCCAAACACGCTGATGTGGAGCCGACGCCCAGAAGCCGCCTGCAGCACCAGAGGAATCAAGTGCGTTTCGGGCTCGTGGCGTTAGCCCAATTACCCTTCTGGGTCAGCCCCCGCAGCGTTTAAATTGCGCAAGCAAACCGACCTCAAGCATTACCACGAGCAGGACCGATCTTTTGAGGTGCTGCAGCTTAGTTGTTCCGGTTGGCAAGTGACCCTGCGAAGCATAAAATCAATAAAAACACGGTTTAAATTTGAAGAAAATCATCATCATTGCAGGACCCAACGGCGCTGGCAAAACCACATTTGCCCGTGACTTTTTGCCTGCTGAAGCACAAACGCTGCGTTTCATTAACGCCGATTTGATCGCTGCCGGCTTGGCTCCGTTCAATCCAGAAACGGCTTCTTTTAAAGCTGGCCGACTGATGCTGGAAGAAATCGACGAGTGCGTGGATGCTGGACACAGCTTCGCCTTTGAAACAACGCTTTCGGGCTTGGCCTACTTGAAAAAGATCCCTTTATGGCAAGCTCACGGCTACCAAGTTAAGCTCTGGTTCTTATCATTGCCCAATG
>CAMDFT010000111.1 GCA_945897795.1 Limnohabitans sp. Rim8
GGCGCGGCATCGCTGCGCTGCGGCCACCACACGCGCACGCCCATCTCGGCCAGCATGGCGCGTTGGCGGTCGTCCAGGTCAAATCGGGTGGGGTCGCTCATGTTGGGGCTCACAGTTTCAAACTCATCACCACCGCGTGCTCTCGCTGCAGGCGGCCTGCGGGATAGTAATCCTTGCGGATGCTGACCTGCTTGAAGCCGTAGCGCGCATAGACCTGCAGCGCACGCTGGTTGCTTTGGCGCACCTCCAGCCACAACCATTGCGCGCCTGTATGGCGCGACATGAGCGACAGAGCGTCCAGCATCATGTGGCCCCAACCCTGGCCTTGGTGCGCCGGGGCAACGGTGATGTTGAGTAAGTGCATTTCCTCGACGCCGTGCATGGCCAAAAAGTATCCCAGCAAATCGCCATCCAGCCACAGGCATTGGGCCTCAAACAGGGGGTTGAGCGAGTCGCGAAAATTGCCCCGCGTCCAGGGGTGGCTGTAGGCGGTTTGCTCGATGGCGATCACCGCGTCCAGATCGTCCTGCCTCATGGCGGCGAGCGTGACGCGGTTGCGCGTGGCCTCCGTGGGCTGGGTGATGGCCTGCGCTGGCGCGGGCTTCATGGGCAGACTCATGGCTGCGCTGCGGCCTTGGCCAGGGCAGACTGGGCCTGCAGGGCTTGTGCTTTCATCGCCTCACGCTCGGCAGTGGTGTTGGCCACTTTGTCGCGGATGTACAGCGGCATCGCCTGCTCAGCCGGCACGGCCAAGCCCTGCGCCCACAAGGCGGGGGCCAAGCGCAGCAAAGCAGCGGCGGTGGGCAGGGCCTCGCAGCGCAAGCCACCGGGTGCCACGCAGGGCAGCCGGTCGCCATACGCTGCAAAGGCGTTTCCCGCCTGCAGCACCGTACGGTCATCGGGCAGGTGCAATTTTTCGGGGGCACCCACTTGCAAGGGTGAGGCCTCTTGCCAACACCCTAGACTTGCCCCCGGCACGGGCTCCCAGTGATAAGCGGCGCTGTACACCTCGTCCATGCGGGCGTCGAGCAGCGCCAGCACGGTGAGCGCGGCATCGGGCGCGACAGCCCCCGCTTGCACTTGCGCCCAGCGGGCCTCTTCGGCCAAGGCCAGTAAAGTGTCGACGGGCAACACGGGCACATTGGCCCCAAAGGCCAGGCCTTGCGCCACGGCGCAAGCGGTGCGCAAGCCGGTAAACGAGCCCGGCCCCCGACCAAACACAATCGCATCCAACGAGGCCAGCGGCATCTCAGCTTCGGCCAGCAGGGTCAGCACCGCCGGGATCAAACCGCTCGAAGCCTGAGGGCCACCGGGCAGGGTTTGGGTCCAGACCTGATCGCCACGGGACACGGCCAGAGACAGCACATCGGTG
This sequence comes from Limnohabitans sp. Rim8, assembly GCA_945897795.1. Classification (GTDB taxonomy): domain Bacteria; phylum Pseudomonadota; class Gammaproteobacteria; order Burkholderiales; family Burkholderiaceae_C; genus Limnohabitans_A. Next base: position 1,373 of record CAMDFT010000111.1, read on the forward strand.
CTGGTGTCAAACGCCAGCCATCGGCGCTCGGGGACGGTGCTCATGCTGGTGCTCATGCTTGGCCTCCATTTGGGGCCGAAGTGGGGGCAGCCACGGGTTTTTTGGCCTGCCGCACACCAAACAAAATGCCACTGGTCACAAGCGCCAGCCCGGCCAGCAAATTCCAGTGCAGGGGCTCGCCCAAAAACCAAACCGCCCCCAGCGCCGACAAACCCGGCACCAAGGCCGTGATCATGGTCGAGCGCACCGGCCCGTAGTGGCGCACCATCTGCGTGAAGGTGATGCCCGAAATCACCACCGAGCCGACGCCCTGGAACACCGCCTGAAACAGGATTTCGGACCACGGGGCTTGGTGCAGGTGCGTGGGCAGGATCGACAAGCCCACCAGCAAAGCAAACAAGGGCACAAAGCAGACGAAGGCAAACGCGGTGATGGCCATGGTGGCGCGCACTGCGTCAAAACCATGGCTGCGCACCAGCACGCTGTAGCTGGACCAGCACAGGGCTGCCGCAATGAACAGCAAGTCGCCCTTCCAGACCTCGCCACCGTCAAAGGCCATGAGCAAGCTCGCACCGCCCACCAGCACATCGCCCAGAACGATGAAGCCCAGCCCCACGGCACGGGCGGTGGCCACTTTTTCGCGCAAAAAAAGCCAGGCCAGCAAGGTGGTCCACAAGGGCAGGCTGCCGGGCATGAGCACCGAGGCGTGTGTTGCAGGTGCATACACAAAACCGGTGTAGGCCAGGGTGGCGTACAAAAAGCCGCCCAGCAGGCCGGTTTGCACCGTCTGCCTCAAAGGCAGGGGCGACAGGCCCCACAAAGAGCCGACTTTTTCACCGGCCTGGCGTGACGGACGCATCAGCCACCAAGCCCAGGGCAACAAGACAGCGCTGGCCCCCAGAATGCGGGCCAGCACGATGTCCATAGGCAGCAATCCCCGAGACGCAGAGGCCCGCGCAATGACAATGAAACCGGTCCAGATGAGCACCGTGATGACCGCCGAAGCCAGGCCCACGGTTTTTGAAGAAAATCGCATGGTCCGAATCATACGGGGCTGCTGCACAGGCGCGAGCTGTGCCCCCTTTTGAAGACCCTACAGGCCTGCGTGTCCCTCGTGGTCCCCGTTAGACTCGCCCGATGACCCACTCCCGCGCCCAGCGCCCATTTTTGTTCACCCTGGCCCACTCTGCCTGTGCAGCCTGTACTGCCTTGGCGCTGAGCGCCGCCTTGCTCTGGCCTGCCCATGCGCAAAGTACCGCTCAATCCACACTGCCCCGGCCTGTCCTACAAACCCTGCAGCAAGCCCAAATTCCCCCTTCGGCCCTGAGCGTGCTCATCACGCCCCTGCCCGATGGCGCAGCGTCCAACAGCGCACGGCCACGCCACTTATCGCACCACGCCCAAGCCAGCGTCAACCCCGCCTCGGTCATGAAGCTGTTCACCACTTATGCGGGATTGAGTCTGTTGGGGCCCGATCACGTCTGGCGCAACCGGGTGTACACCGACGGCCCGGTGCGCGATGGCGTGCTGCAGGGCAACCTGGTCGTGCGCGGCAGCGGCGACCCCAAGCTGGTGGTCGAGCGCCTGCAAGAACTGTTGGTGCAGGTTCGGGCGGCGGGCGTGCGCGAGGTGCGTGGTGACATCGTGCTCGACCGCAGTGTGTTCGACGTGCGCGAGCGCAGCGAACCCTTTGACGACGAACCCCTGCGGCCCTACAACGTGGGGCCGGACGGGCTGCTGCTCAACTTCAAGGCGGTGGTCTACAAGTTCACCCCCGATGCCGCCAGCGGCCTGGTTCAGGTTCGCTTTGAGCCACCGCTGGCCGGCTTTTCTGCCCCCACGCAACTGCCGCTCAGCCAGGCCCCGTGCAGCGACTGGCGTCGCCAACTGCAGGCCGACTTCAGCCAGCCCCAGCAAGTGCGCTTTGCGGGCCGCTACCCGGCCAGCTGCGGCGAGCGCGAATGGCCCGTCGCCTACCCCGAGCCAGAAGCCTATGCGCCCCGCGTCATGCAGGCAATGTGGCTGGGTGTGGGAGGACAACTCACGGGGCAGGTGCGCTACGGCCCTCGCCCGGCATCGGCACGGCTGCTGCTGGAGGCACCCTCCTTGCCTTTGTCCGAGATCATCCAAGACATCAACAAATTCTCGAACAACGTGATGGCGCAGCAGCTGTACCTGACGCTGTCGAGCGAGCTCGGCGCGCCCGGGCGCTTTGAGGCATCTCGCCTGCGCTTGTCGCAGTGGTGGCGTCAAGGCTTTGCCGGACATGACGAACCCGTGCTGGACAACGGCTCGGGCCTGTCGCGCAGCGAGCGCAGCACGGCGCAGGCCCTCACGGCCTTGCTGCAGGCCGCGCACGCCAGCCCGCACGCCCGGCAATTTGTGGACTCGCTGGCCATTGCCGGGGTAGACGGCACCGCCGCCCGCCTCAAAGACCGCAGCCCGCAGTCGCCCGTGATCGGCAACGCCTGGCTCAAAACCGGCTCGCTGCGCGATGTGGCCTCGGTGGCCGGTTATGTGCAGGGCCAAAGCGGCCAACGCTACACCTTGGTGGCCGTGCTGCACCACCCCAACGCCCATCAGGCACGGGCAGCGCTCGACCAACTGCTGGAATGGACCGTGCGCGACACCGCCTCACCCCCCAAAGCACAACAATCGGATCGCATCAACCATGGATCGCTTCGTTCCTCGCGATGACAGCTGTTTTGTCACTGCGATGCCAGCGTCACAGTCCATGAGCGCCCAAAGCCCCTTTCTCAAATAACACCATGAACCTCATCGACTGGGTCGGCTCTGTGGCCGCCTTCCTGACCACCGCCAGCTTCGTCCCGCAAGCCTGGCATACCTTTCGCACCCGAGACGTAAGCGGCATCTCACTGGGCATGTACAGCCTGTTTACTGCTGGGGTGGCCCTGTGGCTGGTTTATGGCGTCTTGCTGGAGGCTTGGCCCATCATCATCGCCAACATCATCACCACCAGCCTGGCGCTGATGATTTTGGTGATGAAATTGCGGTATCGCTGAAATTTTTTGAAATTAACCCTGGAAAATCGGTGAATACCCCATAAAACATATTGGGCTTTCTCTCCTACTATAAAAAAAGAACATCCGTTCTTTTTCATAAAACCAGGAGATTACCCATGCATCAATTTAAAAGATATGGGCTAGCAGCAGGCTTGGCCACATTACTGGCATGGGGTTTGGCGGGGTGCGGGGGTGGTAGCGATGGCAATCAGAAATTACGCGTCAGCTACTCTTCACTGATCTCTTTTGGTGACAGCCTCAGCGATGTCGGCACCTACAAGGTTGGAACGGTTGCCGCGCTCGGTGGGGGCAAATACACCGTCAACTCAGCCAGCGATAAAAACTGGACTGAGCTGATTGCAGCCCAACTGGGGTTATCGGCGCCTTGCGCAGCACAAACAGGTCTCGATGGCGATGCACTGCTCGGATTCAGCGTTCCTGTAGCCAATTTCAGCAATTGTTTCAATTACGCACAAGGTGGGTCTCGCGTCACCGATCCGGTTGGACCGGCTAACAAGCTCCTCGCGCCTAATCCGTCTGCTGCTTTGGGGCAATTGACTGTCCCCATTTTGGGTCAAATCACAACGCATTTGGCCAAAGTCAATGGCAAATTTTCCGGGACTGAACTGGTCACCGTGATGGCTGGAGCCAATGATTTGTTCATGAATTTGGGGGCGGTTGGAGCTGGCGCAATCGACACGACACAAGCGGTTACAGCCATGGGCGTCGCCGGCGCAGAGATGGCTGTTTACATAAAGACACTTCTTGTGGCGAACGGCGCCAAATCCATTGTTGTGCTCAATATTCCGGATGTCAAAGGCACCCCCTTTGGCCAAAGTACAGATGCAAACACCCAATATCTCATCAATTTGATGGTGACCACTTTCAATACCCAGCTGCAGACTGGTCTGCAAGGCAGTTCGGGGGTTTTATTGATTGATGCCTATACGGCCAGTAAAGATGAAGTTGAAAACCCCACTCGATATGGCCTAACGAACACAACAAGCCCAGCCTGCAACTTGGCAGGACCAGGTAACCCTTTAGGAAGCTCACTGGTTTGCAACGCATCCAACATCAACGCAGGTGATGTATCTCGCTACTTGTTTTCGGACAGCGTCCACCTCACACCCTACGGCTATCAGTTGATGGCACAACTGGTTGCCAAAGAACTGGTCTTGGCCAAATGGTTTTGAGTCATTGAACTTTCAGGAGTCATACACATGAAAAATACAGCGAAGTTCGTGACGGCAACAATTCTTTGTTTAACCAGCTATGGCGTGAGTGCCCAATCGGCTGGCGCTTGGCTGGTTCGCATGGGTGCAACCAAAATTTCGCCTCAAGTCACAAGCGACAACATGACTGCGCCCAGCTTTTACAACATAGGCACAAATATTGGCACCAGGACCGATGTGGGTGGAGATACCCAATTGAGTGGCGGTTTGACCTACATGTACACCGATCATTTCTCGGTGGATGTGCCGATTGCGCTGCCTTTCAAACATAAGTTGTACGGCGATGGTGCCATAGCGGGCGCTGGTCAAATCGGGGGGGTCAAAGCACTGCCTTTCACGGTCTTTGGCCAATACCGCTTCAACCAAGCGACTTCAGTGTTCAGGCCTTACGTGGGTTTGGGCTTGACGTATGCCTACTTTTTTGACGAGTCAGGCAGCGGTTCACTCACGGCTATGACCAATCCGGGCGGTGCGGCCACAACTTTGAGCGTTGAGTCAAAGTTTGCACTGACACCCCAACTTGGATTCACTTATGTTGTGACTGAGAAATGGATGCTTGATGCGTCATTCAGCAAGACTTATCTGAAGACGCGGACGTCGCTTTCAACAGGGCAGACGATTGACACCCGACTCAACCCCAACGTGTTCAGCTTAGGACTGGGCATGAAGTTCTGAAAGCCTGATTTATACAAAAAATGCCCGCCCCGTGCGGGCATTTTTTTGCCCTTCCCTTGGGGCTCAAGCCGCTGCGCGTTGCAGCCTGTCGCGCACGCCTTCCCATTCGGGCGTATCGGGTGGCAGCTGCACCCAGATTTGTTGCACCCCTCGGGCGTCCAGGTCGCGCAAGATACTGAACAGCGCATGCGCCGCTTCATCGGCGGTGGCGGGCTGTTCACGCCACAACACACCGGCACCGGCATCCGGACGCGCTGCAGACCACACGCCCAGATTGTTGGCGTGCGGTCCTAATGCATGCAGCTTGACCGCGATGTCTTGCGCCAACATCAGGCGCACCTTGGCGCGGGGCGCGTAATGCGATTCCAGCGTGCCCGAGGCGCGGGGCGCAGCTTGATTCAACGCGTTCTGGTCCAACACAACCCGCCCGCAAGTCGTTTCGATTTGCGCGCGGGTGATGTGCCCCGGGCGCAGCAGCACCGGCTCACCCCGCGTGCAGTCGATGATGGTGGACTCGATGCCCACGTCGCACTCGCCACCGTCCAAGATCAACAACTCAGGGCCCAGCTCGGACTGCACATGGGCAGCCGTGGTCGGGCTGACGCGGCCAAATCGGTTGGCACTGGGGGCCGACACGCCCTGCACACCCAGCGTTGCGCAGGCGTGCAACAGGGCCTGAGCCACCGGATGCGAGGGGCAGCGCAGGCCGATGGAGTCTTGCCCACCCGCCGAGGCCGTCGCCACACCGCTTTGGCGCGGCAAGATCAAGGTCAAAGGGCCGGGCCAAAAGGCATCGATCAGCGCTTGCGCAAAGTCGGGCACTTGCGAGGCAAACACCGGTACTTGCGCGGCGCTGGCCACATGCACGATCAGCGGGTGATCGGACGGGCGGCCCTTGGCCACAAAGATTTTCGCCACGGCCGCGTCATCGGTGGCATTGGCGGCCAGGCCATACACCGTCTCGGTGGGCAGTCCGACCAACTCGCCTTCACGCAAAGCATGTGCAGCCTGCGCAATGGCCGCATCCGAGGCAATCAGGATCATGGTGGTCTTTAAAACGCGTCGATACCGAGCAAGGCCGCCGCCTGCAAGGCGGTGGCGCGCACGGCCTCAGGGGTGGCACCCGTGATGTTCAGGTGGCCCATCTTGCGACCTGGGCGGGCCGACAACTTGCCATACAGGTGCAAATGCGTGCCGGGCAGCGCCAGCACTTGTTGCCAAGCGGGGGTGGTTGGGCCTTTGCCCGTAGGCATCACTTCGGGCCACAAATCGCCCAGCAAATTGAGCATGATGGCCGGCGAGTGCTGGCGCGGCTGCGTGAGCGGCAAACCCGCCAGTGTGCGCACCTGCAGCTCAAACTGCGACTGGTCGCAGGCGTTCATGGTGTAGTGGCCGCTGTTGTGCGGGCGGGGGGCCATTTCGTTGACCACCAGCTGACCGCCTTCGAGCAGAAAAAACTCCACACACAGCACGCCCACGTAATTCAACCCATCGGCAAT
>CAMDFT010000112.1 GCA_945897795.1 Limnohabitans sp. Rim8
AACACCATCCCATATGGGGTCGGAGCGACTCCGATCTGGCACTGAACTTTTTCGAAAATCCAAGGAGTTAACAAAGTGGAACGCGCAAAGAATTACTTCGACGGCATGTGGTCCGTTGGCACAGCCCAACCCGGCATCTGCATCAACCCTGCGAATGGCGAACATGCCGCCCAGTTCAGTGAGGCATCGCTTGACGATGCCCTGACGGCCATCGGCGCGGCTCGCCATGCCTTCGACCATGGGGCTTGGTCGCGCAGCCCGCGCCTGCGTGAGTCGGTGTTGCTGGAGTTTGCGGCCAACCTGCAAGCGCGCGCGCCCGAGATCGAGCGTTGGCTGGTCACCCTCAATGGCAAGCTGACACGCGAAGCGCGCGGCGAAATCGCCACTGCTGTGTCTGAACTGCGCTTTTATGCGGGTTTGGCGCGCAACCTGTGGGGGCGCGTAGCCGAGATCGACAACGGTTGCTATTCGCAACTCAGCCGTGAACCTGCTGGCGTGGCTGGCATCATCGTGCCATGGAATGCGCCGGTGATTCTGCTCATTCGATCGCTGGCGCCAGCGCTGGCTGCAGGTTGCACGGTGGTGATCAAGGCAGCGCACCAGACCGCTCTGGTGAACCAACTGACACTGGATTGTTTGACCTCCATCGCAGGCTTGCCTTCAGGCGTGGTCTGTTCGTTCACAGAGTCGGGGGCGGACATCGGGCGTGCCATCAGCCAGTCCCCGCACATCGACGTCATCAGCTTCACCGGCTCTTCTGCCACAGGCAAAAGGATTGCCGCAGATGCTGCGGGCACGCTCAAACGCCTGTCACTCGAACTTGGCGGCAAGGCACCAGCTATTGTGTTGCCCGACGCTCCACTGGCGTCGACCTTGACCGGTTTGGTCGCTGGTGCCCTGCCCATGGCGGGGCAGCAGTGCACCGCCATTGCGAGGGTGCTGGTCCACGAGAGCCGATTTGACGAGACCGCCGCAGCGCTGGCCGAACGTTTGAGCAGCCTGGTGATGGGGCCTGGGCATGAGCCCAGCTCGCAGTTGGGTCCGTTGATTGACCACGCCAACCGTGACCGCCTCGCCCGTTTGGCAGCCGAGGCTTCGCAACACGGAAAAGTCTGGTTACAGGGCGGTGTCCCGACTGGCCCGCTGAGCCATGGCGCTTTTGTTTCGCCCACCTTGGTGGAGGTGTCTGACCTTTCTTCCAAGTACATCCAGGAGGAGCTCTTCGGGCCGGTTCTGGTGATCGAGCGCTACCGCGATCAGGCCGATGCGATTGCGCGCGCCAACGCCACACGCTACGGCTTGGCAGCCAGCGTATGGACGAGCGATCGCGCCGCTGGGCAGGCCATGGCGCGTGAACTGAAGTCGGGCACCGTCTGGATGAACACCCACAACAAACTCTTCCCCGAGGCCGAGACCGGCGGCTTCCGGGAAAGTGGCTATGGCCGCCTGCATGGCGTGGAAGGACTGAACGACTTCCTCAGTACCAAGCACGTTTACTGGGAAAGCCAACCCATCGGCGTGGTGCGTTGAGTTTTTGGAAGGAAAACCATGGCTGTTCTTCGCACCATCCACACGGGGCTCACGGTTCATGACCTGGAGCAGATGCTGGACTTCTTCAGCGAATGCCTGAGCGCCCAAGCGGGCGAAATTCGGCAGATACCGGTTGGCGACACGCTGGGGCACATCACAGGTGTTGAAGGCGCGCAGGCTCGTGTGGCCATGGTGACCCTACCGGGCGGGCATGTGGTGGAGTTGCTGGAATACAGCGCGCCTGAAAGTGCGACGTCCATGGCGCCACGACCTTGTGATGTCGGCGGCGCGCACCTGGCGCTGGAAGTGGAGTCCTTGTCAGAAACGACGCAGGCGATTGAGCGGTTTGGTTTTGCCGTTGCTGGCCGAATCCTGACGCTGCCTGGCGGACCATTTGCCGGGCGGTGCGTGACCTATGTTCGAGATCAACATGGTTTCACGCTTGAGTTGATTGGCGGTCAGTGAGCATTCGGCTCACCGTTATCGCCAGGGAATGACATTCAAAAAGGCTCACACTGACAGCGATTGAACAGCATCAGTTTTGCTCATGAAATCATGAACAAGTTACGTTTGATGGATGGATGGATGTCAACTCTAATCGGAACTGAAATTAGACAAAATTTCGAATTTGATGTGACAACAGCAAAGGAAAAAGGAAACCGCATGAAACACGCCATTCAAAAAAACAGTCGTCGCTCACTCCTCATGGCGGCCGCCTTGATGAGCAGCGTTTTACCCTTGTCAGTCGGCGCGCAAAATTGGCCAGACAAGCCGATCAAAATCGTTGTACCTGCCCCTGGGGGGTCTGCAGTTGAAGTGGTGGCGCGCTTGCTCAGCGACAAACTCCAAGCCCGCACAGGGCAAGCTGTGGTGGTGGATACGAGGCCTGGTGCGGATGGTGGTATCGCTGCAGTCGCTGTGAAAACGGCGACCGATGGTCATACCTTCTTGCTTGGCAATGCCGGCATCATGACCATTAACCCGCACTTCAATGCTCGTCTTCCCTACGACCCGGTCAAGGACTTCGTGCCGGTGTCCATGCTTGTTAACAACGTGGTGGTGATGACCGTATCTCCCGCTTTGGGCGTGAATAGCGTGAAAGAATTGATCGCTCTGTCCAAGCAACAGTCGGGCCGCATCAACTACGCCAGTGTTGGCGGACGCGGTGGCGTACCGTTTCTTTCCGGACAACTTTTGCGCCAACGCGCAGGCGCCGATCTGACGTGGGTCGGTTATGCATCAGAAGCACAGGCGCGCACCGACCTGATGGGTGGACAGATCCAGGTGATGTTCGATGTTTTGGCCTCAACCTTGCCGCTGGTTCAGGCGGGCAAGTTGAAGATCATTGCCGTGACTGGTACACAACGTGCACCACAGCTGCCCGACGTGCCTACACTCATAGAGGCCACAGGGGCCGGAGTTGAAGGCGTCGGCTGGTTGGCCTTGTATGCCCCGGCCGGCACTCCTGAGACAGCAGTGAATGCGATGAATCAGCATTTGCGAGCCATTCTGGCCATGCCAGACATTCGCGAACGCCTCAACGTGATGGGCATGGAGCCGGTCCCAGGAACACCTCAGGCATTGGGACGGACCCAACGCGACGACTTCGTGAAGTGGGAACGATTGATCCAAGATCAGAAAATTCTGCCTCAGTAACTTTGTCGGATTACGAGTTGGTGGTTTGACTTTTCGTGGCAGGAGCAGCCAACTCGGCTGCTGTAGCTTTGAGGCGAGCCGTGAACTCCAAAGATGTGGATTTGGCCTGGCTGCCTCTGCGTGTGACGAGGTAGAGATCCAGGTTGACGACAGGTGCAGTCAGCATGCTGATTTGCAATCCATGCCGCTTGCACTCCTCAATCGCAAACGAAGGGATGATGGCATGACCCAATCCGGCGCGAACCATGGCAATCACCGTGCCCATGAAGTTCACCACTTGACGCTGTTCGCCGCCGCCCCCGATTTGGGCAAGATGGGCATCCACCAACGATTGGATGGGGTTGTCAGCTGGAAGTCCAATCAGCGGCAGATCACGAAGGCCAGACCATGGGCGAGATGACAGCTGAGTACTGGATTTTGGTGCCGGTGGGCTGATGCACATCAGTCGAAAACGGCACAGAGGCTGCCGCAATAGCCCAACGGCAGGCTTGACGAAGAAGCCCAGACCAATATCGGCATCACCATCCAAAACGCGCTGGCGGACAGCATGGACATCGACATCGGCAATTGTGATGTCCACTTGTGCATTCGACTTGGTGAACTCGCGAACGATCTCAGGCAGAAGGCTCATGGACACCATGGGTGTTGCCGCCACCTTCAGGCGGGAACGATTGGCCGATTCGGTGCCTTGGATCGCTGAACTCAGGTCCCGCAGTTCTTGAACGATCCTTTGGGCCACAGGCAGGAGTTCGCGACCGGAATCGGTGAGCGTCACCGACCTCGGATTGCGATCGAACAATCGGGCGCCAATTTGATCCTCCAATTCTTTGATCAACATGCTCATGCCCGACTGGGACATGGGGATGCACTCGGCAGCCTTTGAGATGCTGCGAAGACGAGCGACCTCCAGAAAAGCCAGCAACTGACGGCTGCTTAAATGCATGAGCTTTTCTGATGGATACATGAAAAAGTTCAGTTTGAATGATTGAATGTTGTCAAGTTTAATGGCCCCAGCGAATAGGACAATCGACTCAATTGAATTGAGATAAGCCTTTTAGCGAGGTGCAATGGTGGTTCATCCACGTTGCTGAAAGTCCAAGTTTTTGCCGAAATAGGGCCTACGAAATGGGTGATGTACAGATGATGGATACGACCGATGTGGTGATCGTGGGCGGAGGCCCAGTGGGTATGGGCGTGGCCATTGACCTGGGGCAGCGCGGTGTTCGATGCGTTGTGGTGGAGCGTTATATCCAACCGCAGCCCATTCCCAAAGGTCAAAACTTGACCCAAAGAACGATGGAGCATTTCCAGGCATGGGGCGCTGAATCGCAACTTCGTGCCGCGCGAACGATTCCACCAGAGTACGGCATTGGTGGTTTGACGGCCTATGGGTCGCTGCTGGGTGAGTACTCTTACGACTGGTTGCAGCGCGACCTTGTCAAGCCTTATTACCATGCAGCCAACGAGCGCTTACCCCAGTACGCAACAGAGGCGGTGCTAAGGAAACGTGCGGCCGAGTTACCCAAAATCGAGACGATCTACGGTTGGAGTGCGGAATCCGTCGTGCAGGACGATGATGGTGTCGAGCTTGTACTGACCGAACGTCAAGGCGCTGGGCGACGAAAGTTGCGAGCGAAATATGTGATCGGTTGCGATGGCAGTCGTTCGGTTGTTCGCGAGCAGGCGGGAATAACGCAGACACGAACGGACCATGACCGTGTCATGGTGCTGCTGGTCTTTCGCTCGACACAGCTGCATTCATTGCTGGAACGTTTTCCGGGCAAGTCGTATTACAACGTGCTTCATCCTGACCTCAAGGGGTACTGGAAATTTTTGGGTCGGGTCGATCTCGGAAATACCTGGTTTTTCCATGCGCCGGTGCCACTGGGCACGACCGAACACAATTTCGATTTCCGCGCATTCCTGCATGAGGCCGTAGGCGCTGAGTTTGCGATTGAATTCGATCACATCGGTTTTTGGGATCTGCGATTTGCGGTCGCTGACAGCTATCGGGCAGGCCGAATGTTCATAGCGGGTGATGCGGCGCACAGCCACCCGCCCTATGGCGGTTACGGTGTCAATTCTGGATTTGAAGATGCACGCAACCTGGCCTGGAAATTGGCAGCGGTCGTTCAAGGTCGTGCGGGGGACGCGCTTCTCGAATCCTATGAAGCAGAACGTCGGCCTGTATTTTTGTCAACCGTGAACGATTTCATTGCGAAATCGATTGAACGGGACAGCCAGTTTTTGAGCTCATTTGACCCTTCGGTAGATCGGCCAGCTTTCGAATTGGAATGGCAGGCGCGAGCCAAAGGGGCAGTTGGTGAAGTCCACGCCTTTGAGCCGAACTACGAAGGTTCTCCGATCGTTTTGAATGGGAATAAAGGCATCTGCAGCGCCGTCGGGTCACATCGCTTCGAAGCACGGACAGGGCACCATCTGCCACCTGCACCATTAAAAGACGGTGGGGATGTCTTCGGACATCTGGGCACAGATTTCACTTTGCTGTGCATTGGCACATCCGAAGAGCATGCGCGCGTGTTCAGTGAGGCGGCAGCTGCACTTTCGGTGCCATTGAAATTGGTGGCGCTGGCGTCCGGTCTGGGTGCTGACCGGTATGAGGCCAAATGGGTTTTGGTCAGGCCAGATGATTTTGTGGCTTGGACGAGCCAGGAAGAAACCGTGTCGCCACAAACTGCAGCCTGGGTGTTGGCTCAGGCATCTGCCAATGCCAGCCCAGAGATGTTGGTCAAGCCAGATCCTTGTTGATCTGGCCATGAGAAGTCTTTAACGACATTCAAGAGATGGGTTTTTTGTAGGAGCCCACCCCTGTGGGCGATGGCGTGCCTTGGCGGTGTGGATGAAATCGCCCACGGGGTGGGCTCCCACAAAAACAATACATCCGCATGGCCGAAAAAAACATGGGCCATTCAAACATCTACGGGCCGTATCAATAGCAGAGCGTAACCCAATTCGCATTGGGCAAGCCCGACGATTTGATCATTGGCGATGACCACCCTCATGGGTTGCAAAAATCACACCGGGCCGGATCAGCCCAAGGCTGGGCATTCACGGTACGTTGCGCTTGGTGGCCGCATTTTTTGCAGCCCCATATTTCTGCTTTGGGCAAACGGGTCAAATTGCCACACGCACGGCAAGGCAAACCCGCAATCTGCTGGCTGAGCCAGTAGCCCGGCGCGTTACAGCTTGGGCAGGCCGACAGCAATTTTTGAATGAGCTCTTCGGTGGCCTTGCGGATCATTTTTTGGCGAGTCGGGTTGCAAAAAGCCCGCAGATCGTTTTCTGCAAACACCACGCCATTGGCAGACTTGGCATGGGCCAGATGAAAGGCCTTCAGCAGTGTTGCGTGATCACGGATGCCTTTGTCCATGTCGGGGTGCTCGGGGTGTTCGGGTCGCAGCACCAGATGGTGTTCAGGGAACCCGGCCTCTTTGGCAAAGGATTCGAGATCTTGAGGGGTTTTGACGATCCTGTGCAGGCTTTGGGCGGGGCCGTGTTCAAAGCCCGTCACTTCAATCCCTGACAAGCGATCGACCCACAACACGACTTCGGTGTTCCAGGGCATGAAGGCCCCGAAGGGGTCGGGGCCAAATGAGCCTTCGCTGGCCATGCCCACAGACGCTCCGGTCAGTGCCATGCCAATGGTGGCTTTTTTTCTGGCTGCATCCAGCTGGGAGCCAGCGCGGGTCAGCTCTCGCGTGAAGGTGCCCAACTGGTCGGTGTCATAGCCGTCTGTGTGCACCAACTGGCAGCCCAGTGCGGCCTCCAGTGGTCCGCGCACCAGGTCCTGTTTGCCATGTTGCGTCAGGATAGCAACTTGGCGGCTTTGATAAAAAAGGGGCGGTGCTGTGCTCATGTCAACACCGCCTGCGCCACCCCCAAATAAACCGGGATGCCGAGGACGATGTTGAGCGGAAAGGTCAGCCCCAAACTCAGGCCGAAATACAGCGCAGGCTTGGCTTCGGGCAAAGCGGTGCGCAGCACGGCGGGCACAGCAATGTATGAGGCGCTCGCGGCCAACACCATGAGCAAGGCGCCATCGCCTGCGCTCAGTTTCAAGACGACAGCCAGGCCCAAGGCCAGTGCCGCGTGCACGATGGGGCCGAGCACGGCATAGGCAATCAGCACAGGCGACTGGCCTTTGACTTGCGGCAAGTTGCGTGCAGCCATCAAGCCCATGTCGAGCAGGAAGAAGGCCAGCATGCCTTTGAAGAGGTCCACCGAGAAGGGGGCCATCGCCTCTTGGCCAGCTTCGCCGGTGATCAGCCCAATCACCATGGCCCCCAGCAGCAGCAACTGCGCGCCATCGGTGAAGGACTCGTGCAAGATTTTGCCCACCGACGCACCATGAGGCGCAGCAGTACCTGCCAATGCTGCTGCACCCCCTTGCGACACCACGCCCGAGGCCTGCTTTTGCCGCAGCGAATTGGCCAGCACCACCGCCAGGATGATGGCGGGCGACTCCATCAAGGCCATGGCCGCAGCCATGTGCCCGCCGTAGGGCACGCCCTGGTTTTCCAGCGTCTGCAC
>CAMDFT010000113.1 GCA_945897795.1 Limnohabitans sp. Rim8
TGGGTGCGCCCGGCCATCCAGGCTTGCAGCGCATCGCGCAGCAGGCGAAAGTGGTGCCGGTACAACTCGGGCGTGTCGGGCTTGGCCAACGGCTCGGGGTGGATGGACTCGATCAGCGCGTGGCTGTCGTATTCGTTCAGGCCCGGCCACACCGCCGGGGTGTGCGGCAAGCCTGCGCCCTCGGCGATGCCTTCCCAGGTTTGGCGGTGGCGCTTCAAACTGCCCATCATCACGGCCTCGATGGGTTGGTTTTGCAGTTTGGGCCGCAGGTATTCACCCAAGCGCACGGCCTGTTGACGGCCCAGTGGGCTGAGTTGATCGTAGTCATCGGCCCCGAAGGAGGCTTGTCCATGGCGGACCAGATAGAGAGTTCCCATGGGCGTCTATTGTGGTGGTGGACGTGCGCCGGTTTTGTCCCAAGAGCGACCTGGCTTTTCTGGTCTGGAATGGGTCAGCCATTGGCGTCAGGGTTGACGCGCTTGCTGAGTTTCCATGGCGTCAAAGAGCCGGGTCCTGCGGTCTTCAGGTGCGGTTTTGCAGCACCTGGCACAAGGTGCTGGCGTCTACATTGCCACCGCACAAGGTGGTGCCCACCACTTGCCCGCGCAGCTGTTCGCGTTCGGACCACGCGGCGGCAAAACTGGCAGCGCCTGCACCTTCGGCCAGGTTGTGGGTGTCGGTGTACAGGTCGCGCATGGCTTGGGCCACCTGTGCATCGCTGACCTGAACCACGCGGTCCAATCCAGCCTGCAAGATGGCCAGCGCCTGTGGGTCGGCGCGGCGCACCGCCATGCCATCGGCCAGCACGGTGCTGACAGGGGCTTCGACCACGCAGTTTGCCGCCATCGAGTCGAGGTAAGTCGTGGCGTGCGCGCTGACCACGCCCACCACCCTGACAGGGTGGCCAAGCGCTTGTTTGGCCGCCAATGCGGCGCAGGCACCCGAGCCAAGGCCAATGGGTACATAAAGCACATCGAGCGAAGGGACAGCCTGAAAAAATTCGAGCCAACCAGTGGCCACGCCGAGCACCAAGGCTGGGTGGTAGCTGGGCACCATGTGCGCGCCGCTCGCTTGTGCCAGGCTCAGTGCGTGTTCGCGGGCGGCCTGGAAGTCGTGACCTTCCTCGATCAGCTGCGCACCCAGCGCCCGCATGGCGGCATTCTTTTCGGCGGAATTGCCCAGCGGGACCACGATGGTGCAGGCCACGCCGTGGCGTGCTGCCGCATAAGCGATGCTCTGGCCATGGTTGCCCCGTGTGGCGCTGATTACTTTGGGGGGCATCTGGCCTGAGCGGGCTAAGTGTTCAAAGTAAGTCAAACCACCGCGCACCTTGAAGGCGCCCACGGGGGTGTGGTTTTCATGCTTGACCCAGCAGTCAGTGCCCAGCCGTTGGCTCAGGGTGGTCCACCGGTACTGGGGCGTGGGGCCAAAGGCCGCGTAGATGGTTTGCGTGGCTGCTTGGATTTGGGCCAGTGTGGGCAGATCGGTGTGCATGGTGGCTCCGGCAGTTCAAGGTTTGGGGTTCAGGGGGTCACAGGCTGACGCCGCCTTGGATGCAGCCAACCACATCGCCACCCACCCAGACTTGGCCTTGCGGGTCTTGTGACAGAAACACTTGACCTGCGCGCCCCAGAATCGTGCCCTGGCGGGCGCTGTAGTTGGCAGGCATGTGGCCGTCGGCCATTAGCCATTGCGCCAGCGATGCGTTCAGGCTGCCGGTCACCGGGTCTTCGGCGATGCCCACGGGGGCGGCGAAGGCGCGCACTTCAAGATCGGTCGGGTCGTTGGCGATGCGTGTGTTGGGCGCCACGAATGCCCGAGCTTCACGGTTGGCGCGGCGGATCAGGCCATGGGCCTCGGTGGCTTCGGGCGCTTGCCGCCTGGCCGCCACGCCGACTTTGGTGCCCAACTTTTTCAGGGCGGCGTGGTCAGGCTCCAGGGCCAGCACCGTGTCCACATCATGGACCAGCAGGCCCAGCCAGTGCGGGCCGTTGTTCAGGTTTTGGGCGGCTATCACTTCCGAGGCGTCCAGCCCTAACGCGGCCAGCACCGGGCCGAGATCTTCGGCCGAGATGTCTGATCGCTTTAGCGGTGGCGCCGCAAAAGCCCAGCGCTCGCCAAATTGCTTCAAAGTCACCAGGCCAACGCCGCATTCCTGCATCAGCACGCCTGCTTGCCGTGGCGTGTTGCCTGCCTTCAGCCAGGCATGGGCCGTGCCCAGCGTGGGGTGGCCCGCAAACGGCAACTCGGCACCGGGTGTGAAAATGCGCACCCGGTAGTCGGCCCCGCCTGCAGCGCCTTCGGGCGTGGGCGGCAGCACAAAAGTGGTTTCGCTCAGCTGCGTCCAGGCTGCAAAGGTTTGCATTTGGGCGTCGCTCAGGCCCGTGCCATCGAGCACAACGGCCAGCGGGTTGCCTAAAAAGGCGGTGTCGGTGAAAACGTCGACTTGTTGAAAAGCGCGGGATTTCATGGGGCCTTGAGGGGGTGGGCGCGGATTACAAGGATTCTCGGATCGCCGTTGCCAGCGCGGTCATACCGGTGTTGATCTGGTCCACGGTGGCGGTCACGAACGACAGGCGCAAGGTGCTTTCGTCGGCACCCTCGGCATAAAAAGCCGAGCCCGGCACAAAGGCCACGCCTTTTTCAACGGCTTTGGCAAGCAAGGGTATGGCTTTCATGCCCTGGGGCAATTGCACCCACAAAAACATGCCGCCCACCGGGCGGTTCCAGGAGAGGCCCAGGCCCGCCATTTCGCGGTCGAGCGCGGCCAGCATGGCTTGGCACTGCTGTTTGTACAGGGCGCGGATGGTGGGCACATGGCGGTCGATGAAGCCGTCTTTCAGGACTTCAGCGACCACGCGCTGGTTGAAGCTGGGCGTGTGCAGATCGGCCGCTTGTTTCGCTTGCAAGAGTTTGGGGTACAGCGCGGTGGGGGCCACCAAATAACCCAAGCGCAGGCCGGGTGCGAGGATTTTGGAAAACGAGCCGAGGTAGACGCTGCCCGCAGGGTGACGCGAGCTGAGTGAGGGCGCGGGAGGCGCGTCAAACCACAGGTCGCCGTAAGGGTTGTCTTCGATGATCGGCAAGCCACATTCGACAGCCACCTGCGCCACGGCGGCGCGGCGTTCTTCGGTCATGGTGCGGCCGGTGGGGTTCTGGAAGTTGGGCAGCAAATACACAAAGCGGGCTTTGTCCGTGCCGGTGCCGACTTTGGCGCGCAGGTCGGCAGGGTCCACGCCGTGGTCGTCGCTGTCCACGCTCACCACGTTAGGCTCCATCGGGGTGAAGGCTTGCAGCGCGCCCAAATAGGTGGGGGTTTCGACCAAGATGCGACTGCCCGCGTCGATCAGGATTTTGGCCACCAGGTCTAGGCCTTGCTGGCTGCCGGTGGTGATCAGCACCTGGTCGGGGCTGACGTTCATGCCTTGTTTGAGCAGGTCTTGCGCCACCCATTCGCGCAAGGGCGCGTAGCCTTCGCTGGCGGCGTATTGCAAGGCGGCTTTGCCGTCATCTCTCAGCACCCGTTCGCTGGCTTCGCGCATGGCGTCGATCGGGAAAGTCAGCGGCGAGGGCAGGCCGCCCGCAAAGCTGATGATGACGGGTTTTTCGGTGACTTTGAGGATCTCGCGGATCACCGAGGGGTTCATTTTTTCGGCGCGTCGGGCCATTTGCCATTTCATGCGGTACTCCTTTATTGTTTGTTCAGTTGGTTTTTTAGTTGGCCTTTGGGGTGTTGGCCATGCGCCGCCCCATGAAAACCGTGCCCACCACTAGCAGGGCAAAACCCAGGGTCATGGCATCGAGTGATTCTCCCAGCAAAGGCACGGCCGCCAGAATGCTGATGAAGGGCTGCAGCAATTGCAGTTGGCTCACCCGCAGTGGGCCACCCAGCGACAGGCCGCGAAACCAGGCAAAAAACCCCGCCCACATGGAAAACACGCCCACATACAGCAGTGCCAGCCACGATATGGGCGCTATGGTTTGGTCAGGCCAGGTGAGCCAGGCCCCGGGCAGTGTGAGGGGCAGCGCCATCACACAAACCCAGCTGATGACTTTCTCCGCGCCCATGCTGGCCGTGACTTTGGCCCCGGCCACATAGCCCAGCGAAGCGGCCACCACCGCGCCCACCAGCAGCGTGTCAGCCCAAGTCAGGCCAAAGCCGTGCCCCATTTGTGATGCGCGCAGCACGCTGTAAACAGCGACCAGGGCGCTGCCCACAGCGGCAAAGACCCAAAAACCCAGGCGCGCGCGCTGGTGCATCAACCACGCGGCTGCTGCGGCGGTGGCCAGCGGCAGCAAGGCGGTGATGACCGCGGCATGGCTGGCCGTGACGTGGCGCAGCGCCCAGCCCAGCAGCAAGGGGTAACCGATCACATTGCCCGCCAGCGACAAATACAACGGGCCACGTTGCGCAGCCAAGGGCCAAGGCGCGCGAACCGCCAAAAGGTAAATGAGCGACAGGCCACCGGCCAGCGCGGCGCGTGCCCAAGTCACAAACCAGGGTGACATTTGCGGCGCGTCCACCGTGCCCGTGGCCAAGCGCGTCATGGGCAAGGTGAGCCCAAAAATGACGACGCCCAGCAGGCCCAGCCACAGGCCTAGGTTTTCGAGTTGTTGAGGGGAGTCTTTCATAGGGGGTCAGCCTGCGCTGTGGCGCAAGCCGTTCAGAATCCACAAGGCTGTGGCCACCAGCGCCATCGCCATGCAGCGGTTGAACATCAGCAAGCGGCGACCGTGTGCCAGCCAGTGCCGCAGCATCGAGCCCGCCACCGCGTAGGTCAGGTTGCTGAAAAAGCCATAGGCCACCATGATGGGCAAGAGCATCAGCGTGCGTTGGGTCGCGTCTTCATGACCCGCCACCCAACCCGCCACGATGGCAAGCGCCAACATCCAGGCTTTGATGTTCAGAAACTGCAAGCCTACGCCTTGCACAAAACCCACTTGCAGCTTGGCGCTGTCGGCCTGCTGCAAGCTGCCGCTTTGCCACAAACGCGAGGCTAACCAAAGCAAATAGCCGGTGCCCAGTGTCACGATGCCCCAGCGCAAGGGTGGAAAGGCCACCACCAGTCCGCCAAGGCCTGTGGCACACAGGGCAAACAAAATACCCCAGCCCACCGGCACCGCGCACACAAAGCGCATGGCGCGGCGCAGACCATGGTTGGCGGCCATGGCGGTCGACAAGGTGGTGTTTGGCCCGGGCGTGAAGCTGCTCACGGTGGCCAGCACCAACAGCGCGCTGAGTTCGGAGGAGGTCATGGCTTTGAATGTCGCATGAAATGAGGCCCTCTGGGTGCTTGGGGCTTGCGCTTCAACGTGCCGACAGAATTTCCCAGCGCTCCATGGCGGCCAGCAGCTGGTCGTCGATTTCCGTATCGCGGCGGAACAGTTGTTGCGCCAGCCCGGGGTCGCGCTGGTAAACGCTGCCGTCGGACAGTTGCGCACGCACGTTGGTTTGTTCTTTTTCCAAGCTCTCTATCTTTGTCGGCAGCTCAGCCAGCTCGCGTTGTTCTTTGTAGCTGAGCTTGCTGCGTGTTGGGGTACTGGCTGCCGGGGCTGTTGACGCTGGGATGGGGCTTGCGGCTGGGGCTGCCTGAATTGGGGTGCCGCTGCGCTGCGTCGTTTGAGCCCGAATGGCCTGAGCACGCTTGGACTGGACCAGCCAGTCCTGCACCGAGCCCTCGTATTCGCGCCAAAAACCAGGTTGGTCTGGGGCGCTTTCGCAGGCAATGATGCCTGTGACCACGTTGTCCATAAAGGCGCGGTCGTGGCTGACCAGGAACACCGTGCCTTCGTAGTTTTGCAGCAATTCTTCCAGCAGTTCTAGGGTTTCGATGTCCAGGTCATTCGTCGGTTCGTCCAGTACCAGCACGTTGGCCGGGCGGGCAAACAAGCGGGCCAACAGCAGGCGGTTGCGCTCGCCTCCTGACAGTGAGCGCACAGGCGAGGTGCCGCGTGCGGGCGAGAACAAGAAGTCGCCCAAATAGCTCTTGACGTGCTGGCGTTTGTTGCCGATCTCGATCCATTCGCTGCCGGGGCTGATGAAGTCTTCCAGCGTGGCGTCCAGGTCCAGGGCATCGCGCATTTGGTCAAAATAGGCCACCTCGAGCTTGGTGCCACGGCGCACTTCGCCGCTGTCCGCTTCAAGCTCGCCCAAAATCAGTTTGAGCAAGGTGGTTTTGCCCGCGCCGTTGGGGCCCAGCAAGCCAATCTTGTCGCCGCGCAGCAAAGTCCCGGTGAATTTCTGGATCACGGTGCGCACGCTGCCGTCGGGCTGGGTGAAGCTTTTGGTCACGTCGGTCAGCTCGGCCACCAGCTTGCCGCTCGGAACGCCTGAAGCCACCTCCATCTTCACATTGCCCACTTTTTCACGTCGTGCTGCACGTTCGCCACGCAGGTTTTGCAGCCTTGTGATGCGGCTTTGGCTGCGGGTGCGGCGGGCTTCGACGCCTTTTCGGATCCAGATTTCTTCTTGGGCCAGCAACTTGTCAGCTTTGGCCTGAATCACGGATTCTTGGGCGAGTTGCTCTTCTTTCTGTACTTGGTAGGCGGCGTAGTTGCCCGGGTAAGGGCGCAGCTTGCCGCGGTCCAACTCCACAATGCGGGTGGCAATGCGGTCCAAGAATGCCCGGTCGTGGGTGATGGCGATCACGCTGCCCTTGAAGTCGATCAACAGGTCTTCCAGCCAGGTGATGGCGTTCAGGTCCAGGTGGTTGGTGGGCTCATCCAATAAAAGCACGTCAGGACGGGTCACCAAAGCTTGCGCCAGGGCCACACGCTTGCGCATACCGCCAGACAGCGATTGCACGACCGCATTGGGATCCAGTTGCAGGCGTTGCAGAGTCTCATCGAGTCGTTGCTCCCAGCCCCAGCCATCGCGCGATTCGATTTGTCCCTGCAAAGTGTCCAGGTCGCCCCGGCTGTGCGTGTAATCGTCGATCCATTGCACCACTTCGGCCAATCCTTCACGCACCGACTCAAAGATGGTGTGCTCGGCCACCAGGATGGGCTCCTGAGCCACGTAAGCGATGCGAACGCCTTGCTGTACGTGCAAGTTACCGTCGTCTGGGCGCTCCATGCCCGCCAGTATCTTGAGTAAGGACGATTTGCCTGTGCCGTTGCGACCAATTAATCCGATGCGCTCGGTCGTCTCCAAAGAGAAGTCAGCGTGATCGAGGAGGGCGACGTGACCAAAAGCCAGAGACGCGTTCATGAGTGTGAGTAATGCCATGTGCCCATTATCCCGGGGGCGGCTGCAAAAAATTGCCGAAAATTTCAAAAAAATGGTTAAGGGCTGAAAAACTGTGTCACAATCGAGGGCTTCGCTGCACACAAAGCAGCTTTCGAAAGAAGGCCAAAACAGGCGGCGAAGAGGTTTTTGAGAAGATCGTAAGGATCGAAAAAATTTTCAAAAACTTGACGCGGCCTTAAAAACTGTGTCATAATTCAAGGCTTCGCTGATCGCAGCGTAGCAAGATAAGGTAGCGATAGCTGCCCAGGTTCTTTAAAAATATACAGCCGATAAGCGTGGGCGTTTGATGGTGATTGCCAAGTTCTTCGGAACTTAGCTTTAATTAGCTAACAAACGCTCA
>CAMDFT010000114.1 GCA_945897795.1 Limnohabitans sp. Rim8
TGAAGGCGACGCCAAGACCTCACTCGGCCCCCGATCGGCCCTTTTGTTTAGCTTGGCTGCGGCAGCGCGGCTCCACCACCTTGCCCAAGGCGGCACGGGCTCCATCACAAATAGCTATCATGGCTGCCTACAAGGCCCCCACCATTGCAAAGGGCCCCAGGAGACTTGCATGAGCCGAATCGTCGACGCCGAAAAGAAAAAAAACCTGTGTGCCCGTCTGGCCCGCATTGAAGGCCAAGTGCGCGGCCTGCAAAAACTGATCGAGGCCGATGCCGATTGCGAAAAAATCGCCCAGCAAATGGCCGCAGCCCGAAAAGCGCTGGACAAATCCTTCTTCTCGATGGTCGGCTGCATGATCGAGCAAGGCGACCAGTCCCCCGAACGTGTGGCCGAGATGCTGACCAAGTTCGCCTGAACCTCTGGCCCTGCGCCTGCGTCACGCTGGCTCATGGGTTCGCTTCAAAGTCCACAAAAACGCGGTTCATGTTGGCCCGGTGCAACTCATCAAAGTTTTGCAGGTGCATGAACTGGGCGGGTTGGCCCCACTGTTTCAAGGTCTCGTCCATCGGGTCCATGTTGCGGGCCGCAGCGCCCACTTTGTCGATCACAAACGCGTAGTAGTCGCCGGTTTCCCGGCTGGCTTGGGCCAGGTCCGTGACACGCCCATGCCCCGGCACCACATGCTGGGGCTGCAAAGTTTTCAAACGCTCAAACGCGGCCTGGGCCTTGCGCACATTGGACTGGGGTAAAACGCCCAGCAAACGGTCCACATACACCAAGTCCCCGGTGAAGGTCACCGACTGCTGCGGCAAATGGATCAGGGTGTCGCCGGGATAGTGGGCATTCGTTTCCATCCACTGCAGCGCGACGCCACCAATGACCAAAGTCTTTTCCGGTGCAGCGTGCACCGTGCTGGCCTGCATGGGCACCGTCCCCTGAAGTTGATCGCCCACAAAGCGCTGCAAACCCGACATCTGCTGTGCGGCCATCGCATGCTGGGTTTTGACCGTGTTGGCCATGGCCTGCAGTTCAGCGCCCTTTTGTGCGAAGTAAGCGTTACCCAACCACCGGTGGTCTTGCGATCCGGTGTTCAGCACCCAACGGATGGGTTTGGGCGTGACCGCACGCACCGCTTTTTCGAGCATGGCCGCGCTGTGCGCGCTGGCCCCGCTGTCGATCAAGATCACACCCTGCGCCGTCACCACAAAGCCATAGTTCGCGTTCAAGCCCGCGTTGGCGCTGCTGCGCTGCCCCAAAGGACCCACGATGGCATACACATTGTCTTTGACCCACACCGCCTGCGGCACATACACCGGCTCTGCACCCATGACCGGCAACGCCCAAGCACACAAGGCCAGCCAGCACGACACGTGGCCCCGTTTGAGCCACGCACCCCAACGCTTTGAAACGATCCACATGTACCAATCCTCTGTCAAATAACCCGGGCCAATTTGCCCGACAAGACCTGCCCCCGGCAAGCCCAAACACCCTAGGCCTTGAGCACGACCCCATCGGCATCGAGCACCCGCACTTGAATGGGAATGCCCTGCCCCACGCTTTGGGTGACGGTACAAAAACCTTCAAACTGACCCAGCACGCGGTCAAGTTGCTCCAACTGGGCCGCAGGCACACCCAAGTGCAAAGTGGCCAGCATGTTCAACACGCGCATGCGGCCATCGGCATTGCGGCCTACTTGGGCTTGCACTTCGCAGCGCAAAGGCTCGGGCGCTTGCTTGAATTTGCGCAAGGCAAACAGCAGCGAATCGCTCAGGCAATTGCCCACCGCGGCACACAGCAACTGCACCGGCGATGGCCCCAGCCCCGTGCCCAAAGGTGCTGGCTCGTCGCTGGTCAGCACCGGCATGTTGTCGTCAAAGCGGATGTCGAAGCGGTAATCGTGCTGCTGGGTCAATGTGACCGAAACATGTTTTTCGCTCATGGCTCAGCCCTGTGCTGCTTGCAAATCGTCCCAGGCCTTGACGGCTTCTGCGGCATACATCAAGGCCGGGCCGCCGCCCATGTAAACGCACACGGCCAACATTTCATCCAGTTCGGCGCGCGTCGCACCCAGCTTGACCAAAGCCTTGACGTGAAAACCAATGCAGCCCGAGCAACGCTGCGTGACGCCAATGGCCAAGGCCATCAATTCTTTGTGTTTGGTGCTCAAGGCCCCCTCGGCCATGGCCGACTGGGCCAATTGGCCAAACGCCTTCATCGCGTCGGGCTGGCTTTTGCGAAATGGCACCAGGCATTCGTTGATGTCTTGCATCAAACCGGGATGGTCAAAAGTGCTCATGGGATTCACCTTTCATGTTGTGGCTACAAATTGAACTGGTCTCAGCCCCGGTGGCACACAAGCCACCAAGACCCTATATAAGCACCAGTTTATAAGTAGGAACATCGTCCCAACTTGCCCTAGATCAAGCCAAAGACCTTCTGGGGCGCCAGTTCCCGTGCGCAGCGCAGATCAGGGCTTGCTGGGTGCGAGCAAGTCTTGTGGCTTGACCATGGGCCAGCCGCGCCGGGTCCACTCGCTCATGCCGCCATCGACATAGCGGATGTTGGTAAAGCCCTGCTCTTGCAGCGCCTCGGTCACGGCGCGCGAGCGGTTTTGGGTGTTGCAGATCAGCAAAACCGGTTGGTCCGCTTGCTTGGGAATCTCGGCCACGCGCTGCGCCACCTGGCTCATGGGCAGCAAAACCACGCCTTGGGCCACACCCGTGGCGTGCTCTTGCGACTCGCGGATGTCGATCATGAGCACCTTGCCCGCCTCGTGCTCGGCGCGGGCCTGCTCCAAAGTCACATGGGGCAACGTCACCTCAGGACTGCAGGCTTGCAACAACCATGACGCCAGACCCAACGCGCACAACACACCGACCCGACGCAATGACAAAAAAAACATGTAAGACCTCTTAAATATTAGCCATTCATTATATTTGAGCGCCACGCACCGTGCAGTTCGATGCATTTGCGTTCGATTCATTTGCGGCCAACGCCCATCCAACAAGGTGGGCCAGAGAACGGACAGGTCACAAACCATCGGGTCCAATCGGGTGGTTGGGAGATAGGTTTTGGCTAACGATAGATTTTGCAAAACTGAATGGCAATTTGATTTTCAAAGACTATGATTGATCACCGATGAGCGAAATGAACATGACCACACTTTCCCACCCCATGCCCTGGCCCCACTTGCTGGCCCAACACGCCCGCCATCGCCCTCGGGTCTTGCTGGGCCTGGGCATTGCCTTGATGGGCGTGCTGGTCTTGCTGCTGCAAGGCCAAGTTTGGCTGGCCCAAGCCACCCAAAACGATGTGGTGCGTTGGGCCTTGTGGGGCGGTAGTGCGGGCCTGGCCGCCACCCTATTCGGGGCTTTGCCCGCTGTTTTCCTGACACGGCTCAAAGCCCAGCACGAAGACGCCATGCTGGGCATGGCAGCGGGCATGATGCTGGCCGCTGCGGCTTTTTCACTCTTGCTGCCTGGCATCGAAGCGGGCACCCAACTGACCGGTCATGCATTTTCAGGCGCGGGACTGGTGGTGCTGGGCATGAGCTTGGGCGTCATGCTCATGCTGGGCTTGGACGCATTCACCCCCCACGAACACGACAAAACCGGCCCCTGCGGCCCCGGCCATGAGCGCTGCCAGCGCGTGTGGTTGTTCGTCATGGCGGTGGCCATCCACAATCTGCCCGAAGGTATGGCCGTGGGCGTGGGTTTTGCGCAAGGCGACTTGTCGGTGGGCCTGCCCTTGGCCACCGCCATCGCCTTGCAAGACATCCCCGAAGGCCTGGCCGTGGCCATGACCTTGCGGGCCATCGGCACCCCCGCCTGGAAGGCCGTGGGCATTGCCGCCTTGGGCGGCTTGCTCGAACCCATCGGCGCCCTCATCGGGGTCAGTTTGGTGGGCAACTCAGCCCTGGCTTATCCTGTCGGCTTGGGCCTGGCCGCTGGGGCCATGCTGTTTGTGGTCTCGCACGAAGTAATTCCCGAGACCCACCGCAATGGTCACCAAACCACCGCAACACTGGGCCTGATGGCAGGTTTTGCACTCATGATGGTGCTGGACACCAGCTTGGGCTGACTTTTTTAACCACAAGGAAACACCATGAAAATCGACATCGGCATCTCTGAAGCGCACCGCCAAGCCATCACCGAAGGCCTCAGCCACCTGTTGGCGGACACCTACACGCTGTACATGACCACGCACAACTTCCACTGGAATGTGACTGGCCCCATGTTCAACAGCTTGCACGACATGTTCATGTTGCAATACACCGAACTTTGGAACGCGGTAGACCCGATCGCCGAGCGCATCCGCTCGCTGGGCTACCCCGCACCGGGCTCGTATGCCCAGTTCGCCAAGCTCAGCTCGCTGCCAGACGCGCCTGCCCTGCCGCCCAAGGCACTGCAGATGGTGGCCATTCTGGCGCAAGGCCATGAAGCCGTGGCCCGCACCGCACGCGGTTTGTACGAAGTGGTGGAGCAAGCCAAAGACGAGCCCAGCGCCGACTTGTTGACCCAGCGCATCGCCGTGCACGAGCAAACCGCCTGGATGCTGCGCAGCTTGCTGGAAGAGTGATGCACTCAGGTTGAGGCGTGGAGGTCGCGACTTTCCGCGCCGACCTTTGCGCCATCCAGCCGGTTGCGTGTCGACACACGCCACCGCACCGATGCACCCCGGCAGCTCAGGGACAAGGTTTGACCGATAGGATGCAAACCCTGGTCAAAACACGACCGCCAACCCATCCCTGCCGTGAAAAACCCAGCACCGCCTGAACACCCCTCCAACCAGCTGTCCAGACACATGGTGCGCGAACTGCGCTCCGATCACGCGGGCGAGACTGGCGCGGTCTACATTTACAAAGGCATCAGGGCCGTGGCCCGCTGGCGACAAGATGCCGAGTTGCTGGCCTTTGCCCGCCAGCACGGCGACACCGAAGCCGAACATTTGCACCTGATGGAGGATTGGTTGCCCGCTGAGCGCCGCAGCCGCTTGC
Source organism: Limnohabitans sp. Rim8 (assembly GCA_945897795.1). Taxonomy (GTDB): domain Bacteria; phylum Pseudomonadota; class Gammaproteobacteria; order Burkholderiales; family Burkholderiaceae_C; genus Limnohabitans_A. Next base: position 4,997 of record CAMDFT010000114.1, read on the forward strand.
TGGTACCTTGGCGCATGGCAGGCTGGTTAACTGGCGCGCTACCCGCGCTGTTCGGACGTCGCGCCGTCTACGGCACCATCGCCGCCGTCGAGACCTTTGTGGACGTGCATTACCAACAGCAAATTGACCACCTGCAACAGCACGGCGGCCCCGAAGGCCTGCTGCCATTGCTCTTGCACTGTCAGGCCGATGAACAGCACCACCGCGACGAGGCCGCTTCCCTGGCTGGCGCGCACACGCCCTGGCTTTTGCGCCTGTGGTGCGCCGTGGTCGGCTTGGGATCAGGGGCGGCTGTGGTGTTGGCCCGGCGGGTTTGATCGGGCGTTTTAACGCAAATCAATGCCCTCGTGCTGCGCGATTTTTTCGAGCGCGTTTTCGAACAAGCTGCGTGCCGAACCTGAGATGGCGCGCAAATACGAATGCAGGTGCGCGTCTTCGGTGTTCTTGTTCAGGCACTCTTGGCTGTAGGCCTCAAAGCTGGCCAACTGCGTGATCAGCTCGGCCACATGCTTGGGGCACTCGCACAAGACATTGGTCGAGATGCCCGCCACGCGCCGCAAAATGTCGTCCGAGTATTTACGACCGGCGATCACCGCCCCTTGGTGGCCATAGGCCTGGGCCCGGTCGCGGTCCACGAACAAAATCGACTGCAACAACTCAGCCAACTCGCTGTCCGAAATCGGGTTGCGCCGGACCGTCAAACCGGCCAACTTCATGGTTTGCACCACCCTGTCGGGCGCGAAGTGGTACAGCACGATGGTCTGCGCAAAGGGCTGGCGCTGCATCAGCGCCTGGATCGACTCGAACACCGTGTCCTGCAGCGAGTTGACCTGCACGAGCAGCACTTGCGGCTTGCCTGACAAAGTCGCGTGGTGCGCGGTGGCCAGATCGTCCATCACGTCGGTGACCTGTATGCGGTGCTGGCTCAGAACAGCGGCAAATTGATGCGACTCGATACGGTTGGCCAGACCCAAACCAACCACCGCCAAACACACAGGCTGGGCCGGAGCCAACAACGTTGGCGCTTGATGGTCTGGATGACACAGCAGTCTCAGCTGCGCCAGATCCAAACGGGCAATGCTGCCAATGCCATGCCCGGCCCCCGACAGCTGTTTGAGCAAGAGCGCCTTGGACACATCGTGCTCGGCAAACAAGCGTTGGTTGCCCTCGGTCTTGACGGGGGTGAAGGCGCCATAACGCGTTTGCCAGATGCGCAAAGTGGAGACCGGAATCTCGGTGGCCTTGGAGACGGCGCCGATGCGGTAGAGCGGTGATTGCGCGCTGGGGATATTGGGCACACAGGTCTTTCTTTGTTCAGGTATTGCGTAGATTTTATGTCGAAAAATCTTATTCGACTAAAAATTAAGCAATTTGAGGAGTTATTTATCGCAAAATCCTACTCATGGAGGGTTTACACATGATTTCCAACAAAACCATCAATGCCATGGATGTGTGCGTGCTCATCGCTGCACAACAAAACCTGGGCCGCGTCTCCACCACCGAGCTGGCCCGACGCCTGCATCTGTCGATTTCCAACCTGGAAAGCATCCTCAAGCCGCTGAAAGACCATCAGATCGTGTCGTCCCGCAAGGGCCCGGGCGGCGGCTATGAAATCAGGGGCGACTTGGCGATGATTTCCATGTGGGACATTGCCGCTGTGTTCGAGCCCACCTTGGCGCAGCAGAGCAGCGAAGCGCTGCCGCTTGAAGCAGCAGACTTCGAATGGGGACTTGAGCGGGTGATCATCGACACCTTGAGTCGGTCTGCTTTGTCCGATTTTGTGGTGCTGCAAGCGATGCACATTCCCGTTGAAGCGCCCATGGTCAACCGCTTCAAGTTCAAACCGCTGACAGCTCCCTTGGTGCCCAAGGCCCCCAACTCGGTGTTTCAGTTGCACATGGCTTTATAGGCTCTGCTAGCCTCTCGGGTTTGAAGGAGTCACCCGATGAGCACATTCAACAATCCCCAACAAACCTGGAACCAACGCTTTGCCGCCGAACACTATGTGTTTGGCCAAGCGCCCAACACGTATTTGCAATCCCAAGCGGCCCATCTGACACCGGGAAACGCGCTGGCCGTGGCCGATGGCGAGGGCCGCAACGGCGTGTGGCTGGCCGAGCAAGGCCTGCAGGTCGATGCCTTTGATTTTTCGGACAACGCCATCCTCAAAGCCCAAGCTTTGGCCCAAAGCCGACAAGTGAAAGTGAATTTTGTGCGCAGCGATTGGCAGTCGTTTGACTGGCGGACTGCCCATTACGACAACGTGGTGGGCATCTTTTTCCAGTTCGCCACGCCCGATGAACGCAGCGCCCTGTTTGCGCGCATGCTGGGCAGCCTCAAACCCGGCGGCACCCTGATCATTCAGGGCTACACGCCACGCCAACTGGACTTCAACACCGG
>CAMDFT010000115.1 GCA_945897795.1 Limnohabitans sp. Rim8
TCGTTGTGTGACCTCCAGCGTGGGCAGCAGGTTCACCAACAGCTCGCGCACGCGGCTTTCGTACTGTTCGATCAAGTCGCGCTCCATTCGCCGTTCGGCACTGCGACCAAACAGGTCGAAGGCCGTGCCGCGCAGGGCCTTGCCCTTGGCCAGCAGTTGCAGCGCAGGGCGCATCCAGCGGCCGCTCAGCTTGACTTTGCGCGGCGTTTGACCGGGCGCTGCTTTGAACAGCGCAGGCGGCGACATGTGGAAGTCCAGCTGGTAGTCGCCTTCAAACTGGGCATCCAGTTGGGCTTGAAACGCCGCATCGCTGAACAGCCGGGCCACCTCGTATTCGTCCTTGTAGCTCATCAGCTTGTGCAGGCTGCGTGCCACGGTCAGTGCCAAGGTGTCATCGGGCCAGGCGGCGGCCTGGGCGGCGCTTTGCACCTCGTTCATCAAGCGAACAAAACGCTGTGCCCAAGCAGCATTCTGGTAAGTGGCCAGCTGTTCAGCCGCTTGCGCGATGAAAGGCGCGAACTGGGAGGGCGCTGCGTCGAGCGCGGCTAGTACGTTCAGGGCGTCGGGTTGGCCAGCGACCAGTCGCCCCACCGTGAACGCCAGCAGATTCGACTCGACTGCCACATTGTTCAACCGAATCGCCTGCTCCTGCGCCGCCAGACCCACCGGCACCAGGCCGCGCTGCCAGGCATAGCCCAGGGCCAGGATGTTCGAGGCCAGCGTGTCGCCCAGCACCTGCTCGGCCAGCGCTTGTGCGTCAAAGGTTTCGACCTGCGCGTCACCGGCAGAAAAGCGCATTTTTTCGATCAACAAGTCGGTTTTCAACTGCGCATCGGGGTCACGCACCGCGTCGGCCACGGGTGTTTCATGCACATTCACCAGCACGCGGGTGCGGCCATGGCGCAGGGTTTGGAGCGCTTCCGGCGAGGCGGCCACCACCGCGTCGCAGGCCAGCACTGCATCGGCCTGCTGGGTGTCGATGCGCACCTGGTTGAGCAGCTGCCGGGTGGCAGCGATGCGCACAAAACTCAGCACCGAGCCCCCCTTTTGGGCAAATCCCATGAAGTCGAGTACGCTGGCATGCTGGCCCTCCAGGTGGGCGGCCATGGCAATCACGGCACCCACCGTCACGACCCCGGTGCCGCCCACGCCGGTGATCAGCAAATCCCAGGGGCTGCCAGTGCTGCTCGGGTGTGCATCGGGCAACCGTGCGGCGTGGGCCATGAGGTGTGCGCGTGCATCGGGCGATGCGCCTGTTTTGCGGCGCAGGCGTCCCCCTGTCACGCTGACAAAGCTGGGGCAAAAACCGTTCGCGCACGAATAGTCTTTGTTGCAATGCGTCTGATCGATCTTGCGTTTGCGGCCCCAACGGGTTTCGTGTGGCAACACGGCCACGCAATTGCTTTGCACACCGCAGTCGCCACAACCTTCGCACACATTTTCATGAATCATCAGGCGACGCACTGGTTCAGCCAGCTCGCCTTTTTTTCGGCGACGGCGTTTTTCTGCAGCGCAGGTCTGTTCATAAATCAGCACCGATACCCCGGGCACCTCGCGCAATCGGCGTTGCACCGCGTCCAAATCCTCGCGGGAGTGAAACGTGGCAATGGATGGAAAACGCTTTTGAATGGGGTTGAATTTTTGGATGTCATCGCTCACGATGGCCAACGCCAAAACGCCTTCGCTTTCTACTTGGCGTGCCATCGCATCCACGCTGATGACGCCATCGACCGGTTGTCCGCCCGTCATGGCCACCGCATCGTTGAACAAAATCTTGTAGGTGATGTTGGCCTTGGCGGCCACAGCCTGTCGAATGGCGAGGTAGCCTGAGTGGTAATAGGTACCATCGCCCAGGTTCTGAAACACATGCGGTGTGCGCGTGAAGCGCGAGTGAGAGACCCAGTCCACCCCTTCACCGCCCATCTGGATCAGGCCGGCCGTGTCGCGCTCCATCCAGTTGGCCATGAAGTGGCAACCAATGCCCGCGCGTGCGGTGGAGCCTTCGGGCACCTTGGTGGAGGTATTGTGCGGACAACCGGCGCAAAAGTAAGGCAGGCGTTTGACCGCATCGCTGGCGTTGCTCAGCATGTCGGCGGGTACGAAGTCGCGCAGCAACAGGTGTGGAATGATCAGTGCCGTGCCTGTGTGCTGTTGCAACCAGTCGGCCACCTGCACGATCAGGCGCGAAGGACGCAATTCGCCCAACGCAGACAACAGTGCATGGCCGTGAGCGTCGCGTTTGCCCACGATGACCGGGCGTGCAGGCGCGTTGTAGAACAAGTCGCGCAATTGCTGCTCGACGATGGGCGCTTTTTCTTCAATCACCAGGATCTCTTGCAGGCCTTGTGCAAAGGCCTGCATGCGGGTGGTTTCAATGGGGAAGGTCAGCCCCAGTTTGATCACACGCACACCGGCAGCGGCCAGCGCGTCGTCGCTCAAGTTCAGTCGGCGAAACGCCTCCATCAGGTCGTGGTGGGCTTTGCCCGCAGTGACGATGCCAATGTGAGCCTGTGGGCTGTCGATCACGTTGCGGTCAATGCGGTTGACTTTGGCAAAAGCCGCCACTGCGGCCAGCTTGTCCTGAAGGCGCGACTCGATGCGCAACGAGGGCAGATCGGGCCACCGGTAGTGAAGACCATCAGCGGGGGCCAGATGCCCGGTCAAGGCCTGCACTTCCTGCGGACTTTTCCAGCCTGCAGTTTGTGCGTTGATTGCGCTCAGGTCCACCGTGGTGCTGCTTTCCACCACTTCCGACAGGGCAGTCATGCCGACCCAGGCGCCCGAGTATCGCGACAGCGCAAAGCCATACAGGCCAAAACTGACCAGTTCCGACACATCGGCGGGTGAAACCACCGGCATGTGCCAGGACTGGAACACCTGATCGCTCTGGTGCGGCATGGAAGAAGACACGCAGCCGTGGTCATCACCCGCCACCACCAGCACGCCGCCATGGGGCGACGAGCCGTAGGCGTTGCCATGCTTGAGTGCATCGCCCGCCCGATCCACGCCCGGCCCCTTGCCGTACCACAGGCCAAACACGCCATCGACCGTGCGCTCGGGGTCCGACTCCACCCGCTGCGTGCCCAGGACCTGTGTGGCCCCCAGCTCTTCGTTGATGGCGGGGACAAACTCGATGCCCGCGTTCTTGAATTGATCGCCTTGCTTCCAGATCACTTGGTCCACCATGCCCAGCGGTGAACCTCGGTAGCCGCTGATGAAGCCCCGTGTGTTCCATTGCTGGTGTCTGTCGTACTGGCGTTGCATCAACATCAACCGCACCAGGGCCTGCGTGCCCGACAGAAAGACTGCCCCTTGTGATGCCCAGATGCTGTCCTTGAGCATGCAGTCGCGCAGGGTGGGCGTGCCGGTGCTGGCAGGGGAGGTGTGGGGCATGAAATTCTCCTGAGTTCAGGAGTAAGGATAGGGGGCAAAATGGCGAAAATATTCCTTTTTTATCCCTGTATATCGATGATTTAAAGAATGAATCTGTGATTAAACATAGAATTGGAGAATGAACGACGCCTACAGTCTTAAAATTCTCGAAGCCTTGCAGGATGACTCGCGCATGACTGTGCAGCAAATCTCAGAGCGGGTCGGGTTGTCTTCCACGCCTTGCTGGAAACGCATCAAGGAAATGGAAGCGAAGGGGGTCATCACGGGCTACACCGTGCAAGTGGATCGCAAAAAGGTTGGCCTGAATTTGATGGTCATGGCCGAGATCAACCTGACCCAGCACACCGAAAAAACTGTGGCCGAATTTGAAGCCGCCGTGGAGGCCACTGCCCACATCGTTCGCTGTTACTCCACCACTGGGCAGTCGGACTATGTCTTGATGATCATGGTCACCGACATTGAACAGTATGAGCAATTTCTCATGCGAACCCTGTTCAAGCTGCCTGCGGTGGCGCATGTGCGTTCCAGCATCGTGCTGCGCGAGGTCAAGCAGGGTGCGGGTTTGCCTTTGTGATCACAGCACCCGGTAAAAGCTCAAAAACACCCCATCAGGCGCACGCCGCCCGCTGCCGATGAACTGGCTCTCGCTCAGCCAGGCCCACTGGGGCGCGGTGGCTTCAAGCTTGGGTTGGCAGCGAAAGTAAACCTCGTCCGGGTTGACGGGTTGGCCGTTCATGATGCGTTGAGAGTTTTCGAGCGAGGCCACGCGCAAAGCGGTGTTTTGCACAAACACTCGGCTGCCGTCGTCCAGCTCGATGACATAGCGCGCGTCCAGATGCGCTTGCGTGCCGCCTGCCAAGATCAGTTGAAAGTCGGCCCCACCGGCCAACACTTTGCCGTTCACCCGTGCGCCGGTGACGGTGCCGCCGGTGATGGGGATCATGCGGCGCAAGCCGGCGGGCGTTTGACCCACTTCCACCGGCGCTGCAATGGTCACGGCCAGGTCGCACAGGTGTTCGAGTTGGGGTGGGGGAAGGGTTTCGGTCATGGGCGGCCTTTGCACGGTGGGCTCATTATCAGCGCAGCACCATGTTTTCGCTGATGTGGATGCCGCCTGCAAGGTGCTCGAATCATCAGGCATTGCACCCCAAGTTATGGTGGACGTGTCGCATGCCAACAGAAGCAAATAGCACGCCAAGCAGAACGAGGTGGCGCATGACGTGGCGGTACAAGTGGTGCAAAAGCGGCGAGTCAAACCACCTGTTTTGTCACTTAAAGCATCACATTAACGCTTTGTTCTTCATTCAAACGACCGCCAATCAGCTCGCTCAGTCATGTCATCTTCCAAATTCCCCCGACTAATGGACAAAATCGTTACCCCGGATGCCCACACCGCCGCCATGACCGAGCTGATCCCGCTGCTGACCCAACGCGCCCAAAGGCGCGAGATTTCGGGCTTGGATGCCTATGCGCACTGAGCCCCTGCGCGAAAACCACCGCATTGAGCTCAAGGTCGAGCTCACCCCTGAGCTCGACCTTGAAAAAGAAGTCGTCGCCTTTCTTAACAGCCATGAAGGCGGCTTCATTTACATCGGTGTCGACAAAAACGGCCAGCGCATCGGCGTGGCCGATGTGGACGGCGACATGCTCAAGGTCAAAGACCGCATCAAAAACAACATCAGCCCATCGGTCATGGGTCTGTTTGATGTGTTGGAAGAAGAAGGTCCGTCGGGCGTGTTCTGCATCAAAGTCATTGTGGCCAGCGGCAGCGAAAAGCCCTACGCCAAAAAGAAATACGGTCTGAGCGAAAAGGGCTGCTTTGTGCGGGTGGGCAGCGCCGTCGAACCCATGCCCATCGCCATGATTGAGCGGCTGTTTGCCAACCGCACCCGCAACTCGATTGGCAAAATCAAAGCGCACCGCCAAACCCTGAGCTTTGAACAACTGCGCATCTATTACGAAGAAAAACGAAAACCCCTGGGCCGACAGTTCAAAACCAACCTGGAGCTGACCACCCAAAACGGCGCGCTCAACTACGCTGCTTATCTGCTGGCCGACGAAAACGGCATGTCGATCAAAGTGGCCAAGTACCAAGGCAAAAACCGGGTGCACCTGATTGAGAGCAACGAATACGGCTATTGCTCACTCATCAAAGCCACCAAAGCTGTGCTTGACAAGCTGGAGCTGGAAAACAAAACCGCCAGCACCATCACCCCAAAAGAGCGCATAGACGTGCGACTGTGGAGCCCTGTGGCCCTGCGCGAGGCGGTGATCAACGCCATCGTCCACAACGACTACAGCCGCGAAGCTCCACCCAAGTTTGAAATTTTTGCCGACCGCATCGAGATCACCTCGGCCTGCGCCTTGCCCGAAGGCTTGACTCCATCTGAGTTTTTTGAGGGCTACTCTATCCCTCGCAACAAAGAGCTGATGCGCATCTTCAAAGATTTGGAGATGGTGGAGCACCTGGGCTCCGGCCTGCCGCGCATCACCGAGTTCTATGGGCCAGAATGCTTTCACTTCACCGAGAATTTTTTGCGCATCACCTTTGCTGCCAGCAGGCCAGTGCATGAGATGGAGGCGGCCGAACAAGTCATCCCGCAAGTCGAGGCCCCAGTCGAGGCCCCAGTCGAGGCCTCAGTCGCATTGACGGAGACGGACAAAAAAATACTCGCAGCACTCGTGAAAAAAACTCTGGGGCGCAGCCTACTGCTGAGCGCGCTTGACTACAACCAGCCTACTGGTAACTACAAGGCATCTATGGTCAAGCTGCTGCAAGCTGGGTTGATCGAATACACCATCCCCGGCAAGCCCAACAGCCGCTTGCAGCAATACCGCTTGACCGATCAAGGAAAGGCTCTGTTGCAATGATGCGTGCCTTGAAAACATGTAACAGTGCCTTGACCCCTATGGTTCGGCAGGCGTAAAGTGGCATCGCTGACATCGGGAAACTGATCGAAGCATCCACTGGGGTGCATTCATGCACCCCGCCCATCAGAACGATGAAGCTTCTTTTGGGCAAACCCTGGGACGATCCTCTCGTGACGACCCATCGGCCCGACCAGTTCGCTGGTCGGGCTTGTTTTTGGGGGTATGGGTTTTGGGCAGTCGGCAGCACGTTCCAGCTGCGACTTGCTCAGCGTCAGTCCAGACTCAGACCAATCTTGCGCGACACGGCGCCCCATTTGGCAAAGTCCTTGGCCACTTTGGCGACTGCCTGCTCGGGCGTGCTGCCTATCACGATTTGGTCGGATGCCTTGAGCCGTTCAGTCGCCTCTGGGGTGCGCAGGGCGTCGACCACCGCTTGGCGGAATTTGGCCACGATGTCATCGGGCACTTGTTTGGGGGCCATCAAAATCAGGCTGAAGTCGGCCTCATAGCCTTTCACCCCGGCTTCGTCCATGGTGGGCACTTCGGGCAAGGAGGGCGAGCGCGCATGGCCCGACACCGCCAGCGCCGTCAACTTGCCCGAACGCACATGCGGCAGCACCGTGGGCCCGGCCAGCAAACCGCAAGGCACTTGGTTGGCCAGCACGTCTTGCATGGCGGGGGCTGGGCCTTTGTAGGGGATGTGCGTCATCTGCATGCCGGTCATGCTCAGTAGCAATTCGGTGGACAAGTGCCCTGGCACACCCGCGCCGCCCGAGGCATAGCTCAAGGGCATGGTTTTGGATTTGGCGATCAGCTCGGACACTGTTTTGACACCCAGCGAAGGATTGCACACCAGGGTTTGGCTGAACGAGGACAGCACGCTGATGGGCTTCAAGTCGTCGAGCTTGAAGGGCATGGATTTGTACACATGCGGGTTGACGGTGAGCAGCGTGTCGGTCGCGAACAAAAAGGTGTAGCCATCAGGCGCGGCACGCGCCACGCTGGCCGCACCGATGTTGCCACCGGCGCCGGGCTGGTTCTCAATCACGACGGGTTGCTTGAGGCTGGCCTGGATTTTTTCGGTCGCTGTGCGCATGACCAGGTCACTGGG
>CAMDFT010000116.1 GCA_945897795.1 Limnohabitans sp. Rim8
GGCTCGGCCAAGCAAGGCCGCGACCGTAAATTCCAGGCCATCTTGCCCCTGCGCGGCAAGATCCTGAACGTCGAAAAAGCCCGCTACGAAAAACTGCTGACCAGCAACGAAATCATCACGCTCATCACCGCCTTGGGCACTGGCATCGGCAAAGTGTCCGCCGACTCCGGCAAGAGCGGCACCGACGACTTCAACGTCGACAAACTGCGCTACCACCGCATCATCATCATGACCGACGCCGACGTGGACGGCGCGCACATCCGCACCCTTTTGCTCACGTTCTTCTATCGCCAAATGCCCGACTTGGTCGAGCGCGGCCACATTTACATTGCCCAGCCACCGCTTTACAAAGTCAAGGCCGGCAAAGAAGAGCTGTACCTGAAAGACGGCCCTGCGCTCGATGGCTTCTTGCTGCGCATCGCGCTCAAAGACGCCAGCATCAGCACCGGCGGCGCTGTCCCGCAAGTGCTGTCAGGCGAAACACTCGAGGCCTTGGCCCGCAAACACCAAGTGGCTGAAAACGTCATTACCCGCTTGTCTAACTTCATGGACGCCGAAGCTTTGCGCGCCATGGCCGACGGCGTGTCGCTGAACCTGGACACGCTCGACCAAGCCGCCGAGTGCGCCCCCGCGCTGCAAGCCAAGCTGCGCGAACTCAACACCACCGGGATCCCTGCCGAAGTGACGGCCGAGTTTGACGTGCGCACCGACAAACCGATCCTGCGCATCAGCCGCCGCCACCACGGCAACATCAAGAGCAGCATCATCACGCAAGACTTTGTGCACGGTGCCGACTACGGCGCATTGGCCGAAGCGGCCGAGACCTTCCGTGGCTTGCTGAGCGAAGGCGCCAAAGCCCTGCGCGGCGAAGGCGAGCGCCAGAAAGAAGAAAAAGTGGGCGACTTCCGCCAAGCCATGCATTGGCTCATCAGCGAAGCCGAACGCACCACCAGCCGCCAGCGCTACAAGGGTCTGGGCGAGATGAACCCCGCCCAACTGTGGGAAACCACCATGGACCCCACCGTGCGCCGCCTGCTGCGCGTGCAGATCGACGACGCCATCGAAGCCGACCGCGTGTTCACCATGCTCATGGGCGACGAGGTCGAGCCACGCCGCCACTTCATTGAGAGCAACGCGTTGCGGGCGGGGAACATCGATATTTGAATCTGCCCTGGTCGGGGCTTGGCTCTTGCCATTGGACTGCCCCCTGCAGCCCACTTGTGAGCACCTGAGTGAAAGGGACGTTTGAACGCCCCACCATTCAGGATGCCGTATTTTTCAACTTTGTACGGGCCTGTCCGGCCCTGAAGCATGTCCACTTCTTCACCACGCACACACACGCTCGGCAGCGCTTTTTCGCTCAGCGATTTTGACTTCGAGCTGCCTCCTGAACTGATTGCCCAGCACCCCACTGCCCAGCGCAGCGGTTCGCGGTTGCTGGATGGCTCAGCCCCCCAAGTGGTAGACCGCATTTTTCATGAATTGCCCGGCTTGCTCCAAGCGGGAGATCTGCTGGTGTTCAATGACACCAAGGTGGTCAAGGCGCGCATCTTTGGCGAGAAAGCCTCGGGTGGCAAGCTCGAATTGCTGATCGAGCGCGTGCTGCCCGGCCACCAGGTGGTGGCGCATATGAAGGTGAGCAAAAAGCCGCTACTGGGTGGCCAGATGTACCTGGCTGGAGGCGCCCGCCAGGGTGGTTTTGATGCGGTTCTGCTCGGGCGCTGGCCCGATGAAAACGGCCAGTTGTTTCACCTGCAACTGAGCGACGAACCGCATGCGCTGATGGAAAAACACGGCGTGATGCCACTGCCCCCCTACATTGAACGCCCTGCGGGCACAGCCGATCATGCGGACACGGCAGAAGACGCCAAACGCTACCAAACCGTGTTTGCGCGCGCACCTGGTGCGGTGGCTGCGCCCACGGCAGCATTGCACTTTGACGAAGGGGTTTTGGCGGCCTTGGCGGCGCGGGGGGTGCACACCGCCAGCGTGACGCTGCATGTGGGTGCGGGCACTTTCCAGCCTGTCAAAACCGAAAACATCGCGGACCACACCATGCACAGCGAATGGTATGAAGTGCCCGAAGGCACACAGCAAGCAATTGCTGAGTGCAAAGCACGTGGCGGCAAAGTGGTGGCGGTGGGCACGACCACCGTGCGCACGCTGGAATCGTGGGCCAAGTTCGGCCAAGCCAGCGGCGACACCGAGATCTTCATCACGCCGGGGTTTGAGTTCAAAGTGGTCGATCGGCTGATCACCAACTTCCACCTGCCCAAAAGCACCTTGATGATGCTGGTCAGCGCCTTTGCGGGCTACGAACACATCATGGGCCTGTACCGCCACGCCATTGCGCAGAAGTACCGGTTTTTCAGCTATGGAGATTCGATGCTGCTGATTCGGTGCTAAAATGAGCTCTTTATTTAGCACGAATTGGAGTCTCACGATGGAAACTTTGATGACCCAACAGACGGTGAGCATGTCTGAATTCAAACGCAATCCGGCATCGGTTTTGCGTTCTGCCAACCGACGCCCCGTGGCCGTCCTCAGCCACAACAAGGCTGCGTTCTACATGGTTGAGCCTGCCTTGTTTGAAGCCATGCTGGATCAAATGGCAGACCGTAATCTGGAAAACTTGGTCAGATCACGCTTAGAGCAAAAGGCGCAAGCCATTTCGGTGGACATCGACACGGTTTAATCGGTGACTTACACCTTGAAATTCTTGCCCGAGGCTTTGGCCGAATGGCAGGCACTGGATGGCTCGGTCAAGGAGCCTCTGCGCAAACTGTTGAAAAAACGCCTAGAAAACCCGCACGTCCCTGGCGGCGCATTGCATGGGGACTTGCAAGGCTACTACAAGATCAAACTGCTCAAGCAAGGCGTCCGACTGGTTTACGGTGTTGAGGACGATGTTCTGATCGTCGTGGTCATGGCTGTTGATCGTCGCGAAAACAGCAAGGTATATCAATCCACCTTGGATCGGCTGCTGGCCTCCAAGCCTTAAAGTTTCAAGAAAACCCGCCCACTCTCCACTTTGACCGGCCAGGTCTTGGCCGGTTCGGTCGCCGGGCCGCAGGCCACCGCGCCATCGCGCAAGCTGAACTGCGCCTGGTGGTACGGGCACTCCACATGATCGCCTTCGACAAAGCCGTCGCACAGCTTGGCGTTACCGTGGGTGCACAGGTTGTGAATGGCAAACACTTCACCGTCCACGCTGAACAGGGCAATGTCTTGCCCTTCGGGGGCCACAGCGATGCCTGCGCCTTCAAACAAATCGGCCTCAGCGGCCACGTCGGTCCACTCGGTTTTTGGGAAGCTCATGGTCATATCGGGTAAATGATGGCGTTGGGGATCATTTCGCTGTCGTACACGCACAGGCGCTCGGCGAACTTCAGGCCCTCGGGGGTGGGCACGATGGTGTCGATGTAGCGGCCCACATTGAACACCGTGCTGGCTTTGTCCAGCTTGGTGCGGAACACCGCATAGTTGGCTTCCGATTGGATGCGTTCACCGTCGACCCGGCGCACCACCGGCGCCCCCACCACATGGCGTTGGTAATACGGGTCGTGGTACAGCGTTTCCTGGATGCCATACACGCGATCTTTGAGCATGCCCTTGCTGGTGAACGACAAGGTGCACAGCGGAAAGCCACGCTCATGGTTCTCACGCGGAATGAGTTTGTACACGCATTGCTCGGTAAAAAACTCGGGCCACAAATCCCAATGGCCGCTGTCCACGGCCAAGGCGTAATCGGCATACAGGCGGGTCAAGGCCATGTGGGTTTCAAAGTTCACCATCTTCAGGCCTCCATCACTTTGCGCCAGTATTCGTACATGCCCCGGATCAGGGTTTCGGTCACCATGTGGTCCGTCTCGCCCACATCGCGCCCGCCCAGTTCCACCAGCATGCGGTGCTCGGGTTTGGTCTCAAAGGCTTGCTGCGAGAACTCGATCACCTCGCCGTCGTCCGCACTGACAAAACCCGCCGGGCCAAACAAATTGGACTGGCGCAGGCGGCGCTCGGTCATCTCGGGCGTGTCGTCTTCAAAGCCAAAGTGTGTCCAGACAAAGTCAAACGCGCCATGCCCGTCGGGCTGGATGTGGCGGGTGGACACGCTGTTGACCTGCTGCTGAAAAATCACGCTGGGGAACAAAGTCATCATCACGGCCGTGGGCATCTGGTCTTCCATCTGCCACCAGCCCTCGGGCACGATGTCCAGAAAGCTCGGGTCGTTGAGCTGCATGCTTTCTTTGAAGCTGCTCACCTGCGTGACCTGCGACGCCGCGCCCGTGGCCTGCCCCGCGCTGCCACGGGTCGAGATCATGGCGGCGTGGCGGTGGTGCGCGTCCATGCGCAGCTCGCTCTTGTTGTCGGCACGCCAAAGGCCAAAGGTCACAAACCAGGTGTGCAGCAGGCCGGGGTGGTAGGGGTCTTTGATGTTTTCCTGCATCAGCTTCCAGTTGCCCGGAATACGCTGGCGGTTGTAGCCCAGCACCAGCAGTTTTCGGCCATTGAACAGGCGGTCAAAGTATTTCAGGATGGTTGGGCCCATGAAGTCTTCGAGCGACTCCACGTTGTGGTCAAACGAGGCGAACACCACGCCACCGCGTGTGGCCACTTTCAGGGGCGTGAGGCCGTGGTCTTTCGGGTCAAAGTCTGCGGGCATGCCGCCATTGACCTTGCCGTCTTGCCGCACGCCGCGCCGAAACGGCACGCCCTGCAAATCGCCTTTGAGGGTGTAGCTCCACTGGTGGTAGGGGCAAACAAACTCTTTCTTGTTGCCGTGGCGCTCGCGGCAAAACTGCATGCCCCGGTGAGCGCAGACGTTTTCCACCACATGGATCTGGCCGCCCTCGCTGCGCGTCATGATGACCGAGCGCTCTCCGACCACGGTGCGCTTGAAGTCGCCCACGTTGGGGATCTCCGCCTCCAGGCCCACATAACTCCAGTGGCTTTTGTAGAAGAAGCGCTCCAGCTCCTTCTTGTGCCGGTCTTCGTCGGTGTACACGGCAAACGGGACGCGGCTGGCGCCGGGCGTTTCCCAGTGGATGGGGTGTTTGGTCATGGGGGCTCTTTCATTTCGGTTTTTTGTAGGTCGGACCTTCAGGTCCGACGCTGGCGTTTGCGAAGGCAGAGATGTCGGGGCTAAAGTCACCGACCTACAAGACTTGACGGACATCATGCTTAACCCATCGAATTCCGTAAATCGAAATTCAAAGATAATCATTATCTGGATTTCAAATATCACTCAAATCCCCCATGGAACTCGCCCGACTCGACTTGAACCTGCTGCTGGTGTTTCACCACCTGCTGCGCGAAAAGCGCGTGTCTGCCGTGGCCACCGTGTTGGGCATGAGCCAGCCCGCCGTCAGCAGCGCCTTGAGTCGGCTGCGTGCCAGCTTGGGTGACACGCTTTTTTTACGCACCCAGGGCGGTATGGCGCCCACGCCTTATGCCCTGCAACTGGCCGAGCCCGTGGCTGCCGCACTCGACGGCCTGCAGCAAGCACTGAATGTGCGCGCCTCCTTTGACCCCGTCACCAGCGAGCGTCGTTTCACTTTGGCCATGACCGATGTGGGCGAGATGTATTTTTTGCCAGTGCTGATGGACGCGTTGGCCCAGGCCGCCCCAGGCGTCACGCTGAATGTGGTGGCCGTGACCAGCGCCAGCCTGAAAGACGACATGGCCACGGGTCGCACCGACTTGGCCCTGGGCTTGCTGCCGCAATTGCAAGCGGGCTTTTTTCAGCAGTCGCTGTTTCGCCAGCCTTATGTGTGCCTGATGCGCGAGGGCCATCCGTTGGCCAGCAAAGCTGTTTTGACCCTGCCCGACTTTGCCGCGGCCAGCCATGTTCGCGTGATCGCCGCAGGCACGGGCCATGGACGGGTGGATGGGGCCCTCAGCGAAGCGCTGGAACGTCACGGCTTGCAGCGCCGCATTCGCCTGACGGTGCCGCATTACGTGGCTTTGGGCGATGTGCTGGGCCACTCGGACCTGATCGCCACCGTGCCCGAACGCTTTGCCCAGCGCGTGACCCGCCCCTTTGCCCTGACCACCCGCACCCTGCCCCTGGCGGTAGACGGCAGCGCCATCCACCAGTTCTGGCACGCCCGACTGCACAAAGACCCCGGGCACCAGTGGCTGCGCACCTTGGTGGCGCAATGCTTTGGAGATGGCAGCAAAACCAGCGCAGAACAAATGGCCTGATTTTTTGGAGAATCGCTCACAGGGTGAGCTCCTACAATTCAAGCCTCAGCTTTAGGCCTTACATGCTCCAATTCGACCTGCTCAAAACCGACCCCTCCAGCCACGCACGCCGTGGCACGCTGACCCTGAACCATGGTGTGGTGCAAACGCCCATCTTCATGCCCGTGGGGACTTACGGCACGGTCAAGGGCGTGATGCCGCGCAGCCTGCAAGAGATGGGCGCGCAGATCATTTTGGGCAACACTTTTCACCTGTGGATGCGCCCGGGGTTGGACGTGATGCAAAGCTTTGGCGGGCTGCACCAGTTCGAGAAGTGGAACAAACCGATCCTGACCGACTCGGGTGGTTTTCAGGTCTGGTCGCTGGGCCAAATGCGCAAGATCACTGAAGAAGGCGTGACCTTTGCCAGCCCCGTGAACGGCGACAAGCTGTTCATGTCGCCCGAGGTGAGCATGCAGATCCAGACCATCCTGAACTCCGACATCGTGATGCAGCTCGACGAGTGCACACCTTACGAAACCAAGGGGCACTTGACCACCGAGCTTGAGGCGCGCAAGTCGATGGAGATGAGCCGCCGCTGGGCCGTTCGCTCCAAAGACGAATTTGCACGGTTGGAAAACCCCAACGCCCTCTTTGGCATCGTGCAAGGCGGCATGTTTGAAAACCTGCGCCAAGAGTCGCTCGACGCGCTGGTGGAGATGGACTTCCCGGGTTATGCCGTGGGCGGCGTGAGCGTGGGCGAGCCCAAAGACCTGATGCTGCAAATCATGGCGCACACGCCGCACCGCCTGCCCGCCCACAAGCCGCGCTACCTGATGGGTGTGGGCACGCCCGAAGACTTGGTGCAAGGCGTGGCCGATGGTGTGGACATGTTCGACTGCGTGATGCCCACCCGCAACGCCCGCAACGGCACGGTGTTCACCCGCTTTGGTGACCTGAAGCTGCGCAATGCGCGCCACAAAAACGACCCGCAGCCGCTGGACACCAGCTGCACCTGCCACGCGTGCGCCGGTGCTTCAGGCGTGTCCTGGGACAACGGTGGCCGAGACGGTTTCAGCCGCGCTTACATGCACCACTTGGACCGCTGCGGCGAAATGCTCGGCCCCATG
>CAMDFT010000117.1 GCA_945897795.1 Limnohabitans sp. Rim8
CCACATCGACTCGGCCCGGATACAGCCTTGTACTGACCATCTGCCCAGCCCACTCGCAGGGCACCGAATACTTGTTGCGCGCCACATTGACCAAACAGGTGCTGCTCACCCGGGCCGGATTCTCCACATACCCATCAAACGGCTCGGGCATGCTCATCAAGTGCTCACGCTCCAAATCCAGCATCTCGGCCAGCGTGAACTGCTTGTGCTCAGGGTGCGCTGTTTCGGCCCAGATCGAGCGGCAACGCTCAGCCAACCAAGCATTGAGCTCCGGGAAGGAACCAAACCGCTTTGTGCCTGCCTCTATCCAGATGCGCCTGCGGCTGTCTTGCACGTTCTTCTCCACCACCCCTTTCTCCCAGCCCGAGGCCACGTTGCAAAAGTCCGGCTCAAACAGGTAGTGGCTGCACAGCGCATTGAAGCGGGCATTGACGATGCGACCTTTGCCTTTCTTGACCTTGTCCACCGCCGTCTTCATGTTGTCGTAAATGCCACGCCGAGCCACACCACCGAGCGCCGCAAAACTGCGGGTGTGCGCGTCAAACAACATCTCATGCCCCTGGCTGGGGTAGGCCACAACCCAGAACGCCCGGCTAGCGCACAGCTTGAGGTGCGAGACCTGCATGTGGTGGTACACCCCGCCAATGAGCAGCCCTTCCTCGCTCCAGTCAAACTGAAACGCCTCGCCCAGCTCAAAACTCAGAGGCACATACGCCTTGCTTGCCGCCTTGCCCTCTTGTGCTCGCCAACCCCGGATGAAATCGGTCAATCGGCTGTACCCGCCCCGATAGCCCTGCGCCTGCAACTGCGACAACAACGCCCGCGCACTGCGCCGGGCATGTTTGGGACGGTGGGCGTCAGCCTTGAGCGCTTGCTCCAACGTCGCCTCAAACGCGCTGAGCTTGGTGAATCCGCTTTGCCTTTTGTATTTAGGAGCCTGGTCGCCAGGGGCCTTGAGCCATTTTTTGACCGTGTTGCGCGACAGCCCCGTGCGCTTGGCGATCTCGCTGTTGGAGAGTTGCTCGCGCAACTTCATGCGCCTGACCTTGCCTATCATTTCCATGGTGATCACTTTCTTGCGCTCCTGCTGAAATATTCAGCAGAGCAGTTGAACACCCTGGTCAATTTTGAGTCGGCACTCCTAGGTTTAGATGGTCAGTTTTCGGTCGGCGGCAACATTGTTTGAATCCAGACCGTGAGCCAGCGAAAATTTTTCGCCGTGCTGTTCTTGAGCATGATGTTTTTGTCTCGAGTGATGTTCACTTGCTGGAGATGCACCCGTTCCGTGGGGTTCAAATTCTCCAGTTGGCCGATTTCAAACAACAAATTCTGTGGAAGCCGTAACCGAACAAAGCTGCCCAAGACGGTATTGCCGATATCGATGCGGGGCGTTTCAAGACTTTTGAATCCAAGCAAGGCTTGCGCGATCACCTGCGGGCATTGCCCGAATAAACCGGGCACAGCGCGACATCATTTGATCCATTGCGCGACAGTATTAATTTGACGCGCGATACTTTAAGCGACACAATGACAGCAAATACTGTCGCGAAAACCATTTTCACGACACAAAGAGAGCACTCAGCCTTGTGAGGACCCAAGATGTCGCGCACCACACCGCCCGAAGAACTTCAGCTGATCGAGTCCATCGTCGCGGCGCATCCTCGTGGGATGCAGATCGCTGACATCGAAAACGAGATCGAGCGCTTGCAGGGCAAGAAGCTCAACCGCCGAACTTTGCAGCGGCGATTGCAAAAGCTCATTGAAGCCGAGCGTCTGACAACGCAGGGCGAGAGCAAGGCATGGCTTTACAAGCCTGCATTGGCGCAGGGGAATGGTGACGCAGGCCTGGCCCCCATGGCTTGGGCAGGAACGGCGGAGGCACAGTTGTATGTGAATGTTTCCCCTGAGGGTGCACGCATCCGCGATCAGGTGCGACTGCCGCTGATGCACCGCCGGCCCGTGGGCTATCGACGTGAGTTTTTAGAGGCTTACCAGCCGGGCCAAACGTTTTACCTGTCGGCTTCATGGCGCAGCCAGTTGCACGAGATGGGCCGCACCGCTGCCAACGAGCGGCCAGCGGGCACTTATGCCCGGGACATCTTGAGCCGATTGCTGGTGGATTTGTCATGGGCCTCGTCCAAGCTGGAGGGCAACACCTACAGCCGCTTGGACACACAAAATTTGATTGAGCTGGGACAAGTCGCCACGGGCAAGGACGCCATTGAAACGCAGATGATTTTGAACCACAAGGCGGCCATCGAGATGCTGATCGACAACGCCGATGAGGTGGGCTTTGATGCGTTCACGTTCAAAAACCTGCATGCTGTGTTGTCACAAGATTTGATGCGGGACCCGCAGGCCAGTGGACGGCTGCGGCGGCGGACGGTCGAGATCTCTGGCACGGTGTTTCACCCCGCAGCTTTGCCACAAGCCATTGAGGATGGCTTTGAGCAACTGTTGAACAAGGCGGCGGCCATTCCCGATCCGTTCGAGCAGGCTTTTTTTCTGATGGTGCAGTTGCCTTATTTGCAGCCGTTTGAGGATGTCAACAAACGCGTCTCGCGCATTGGGGCCAACATTTCGCTGTTCAAAAACAACCTTTGCCCTTTGTCATTTGTTGACGTTCCGGAGCGTGCCTACGTTGAAGCTACCTTGGGCGTTTACGAGCTCAACGAGGTCGATTTGTTGCGCGATGTGTTTGTGTGGGCTTATGAACGTTCTTGCCAGCGTTACTTGGCCATCACGCAAACCATGGTGGAGCCTGATCCTTTGAAGATCAAGTACCGCGAGGCGCTGATACAGGCGGTGCAAGCCATAGTGAAAGGGCTGCTGCAGCCCAAGCCCGAGGTGATTGCCCAAGTGGCCTCAGGCATCGTCAGCGGAGCCGACCAAGCGGCATTCATACACATGCTGACGGATGCAGTGCGTCAGCTGCACGAGGGCAGCATTGCGCGGTATCGCTTGCGCCGATCCGAGTATTCGGCTTGGTCTGCCGGGTTGCTTGCGCGCGAGCTGGGTTGATCGCGATCAATGGAGGCAAAGATGTTGCAGAGGTTATGGCTGTTTTTAATCCCCAGCCACGATCACGAAGATGTGATCGCCAAAAGCTGCTGAACATCGACCAACTGGCTAGGCCTGCTGACTCTGAAAATGAGCCCCCGTCAAGAGCA
Organism: Limnohabitans sp. Rim8; assembly: GCA_945897795.1. Taxonomy (GTDB): domain Bacteria; phylum Pseudomonadota; class Gammaproteobacteria; order Burkholderiales; family Burkholderiaceae_C; genus Limnohabitans_A. The sequence continues at coordinate 3,171 of CAMDFT010000117.1, forward strand.
CCTTGCCTTGTCTGCCGGCTTGTGCCGAGTGCGCGAGGGCTTCTAGGATGTCGCTCAATTCATAAGCTTTTTCCACGTTCATGCGCAGCACGTTTTGCGCGGCCAATGCCATCAAGGCGGGGTAGACGGTCTTGGCCTTTTGGCGGTTGTCGGGGTTGCTGAACCAGTTGGCCAGCCAGAAGCCTTGAACATGGATGTTCCGAAAAATCAGGTCGTGCGCAGAAATGCTGCACGGATCACCGCTCAGCAGGCCATAAAGAACCAAGCGGCCTTGTGGACTCAAGCTGGCGGCCAATGCCTGAGAGGCTTTGCCGCCAATGGCGTCCAGGCCCAGCACAACAGGCTCGCCCTGGGTGATTTGGCGCACGCTTTGCTGGAGTGAATCAGGGTCTTGGCCGTCATCCACCAACCAGTGAACGCCTTCGTCCGACGCCACCGCCTCAGGTCGGCGCACCACATTGATCAGCTGGATGCCCAAGTGGGTAGCCAGCTGCCGAGTGCATTGCCCGACCGCAGAATTGGCGGCATTTTGAATGACCCATTGACCGGGCAGGAGGGTGACTTGGTGCTGCAGGAGCACCCAAGCCGTTGCCGGGTTGGCGACGAGCATGGCTTGCTGCAGCACAGGGGCATCGGATGGCACCGGGAACAGTGAGCGCCTTTGCACCACCAGTTCATCGGACCAGACACCGAATACGCCGATGGGCAGCACCCGTTCGCCGGCTTGCAAGTCCGCGACTTCGCTGCCCGTTTCGAGCACCACAGCAACGCCCTCATGGCCCGGCACGTAGGGCAGTTCGGGTTGATGGCCATACTGCCCATTCATTTGCAGCAGGTCAGCCGGGAGGATATTCATGGCCAGCATGCCAATGCGGACTTCCGTTGGTGCAAGAGGCGCGCGATCGTTCTCGCGAATGCGAATGCGCTCTGCCAGCGGTCTGCCCGGCGATGTGCTGATGACCTCAACGGCACGGGGCAGGGGTGTTTCAGGTGATGGTTGGCGCATGGCTTGAGCGTTTTCTATCGGGTTTTAGAGTCGATGGGGAAGCGGCAAGTGGCTGCCGAGGCGGCTTCATGGCTTGAGGGGCGCTGGTGGCTCTGCAATCGTGCGCTTGCCACTGACCACATCGTCCATCAGGGGTTGTGCCATGGGGTCGACCATGCAGTCGCAAAAAAGGGTGCGTTCTGCAGCCAGCCCGTCTGAATGACGCCAGCGGGGGGCGTTCCTGACGAGTTTTTTGATGTTGGCACACGCTCTGAAGGGGACGGCCTCTATTTGGCCTGCAAGCCGCAGGGCTTCGGCCATCACGTCGTCGGTGCACGCGGAGACCAATCCCGCCGAAAGCAGCTCTTGGGGGCTGAAAACCTTGGCGGTCAGCAGATTGAAAAGTGCGGGGCCAGTCCCGATTAACGAGGCCATGGCTTGTGTGCCGCCTGCCCCAGGCAGCAGCCCCAAGTTCAGTTCGGGCAGTCCCAGTTGGTAATCGCCATTTTGTGCCAGTCGAATGTCACACCCCAGGGCCAGTTCAAAGCCACCGCCCATGGCGGTCCCGTTGAGGGCTGCAATGAAAATCAGGGGGCTGTTTTCGATGCGCTCGATGCAGTGATGAATGACGCTTTTCGGGACAGGGCGCGCCATTGAAAACGATTTGCCGCGTTCAAGCATGGCTTGGGATCGTTTTTGAAGGATGGCCACGTCGTAATGCCGAACGAACATGCCGGGCTCTGCGCCCGTGATGACCACCACGCGTCCATCTTTCCAGGCCTCCAGCGTGTCAAGCGCTTGCATCAGTTCGGACTCCATCGCCTCGTCCATGAAACCGTGAGGCGGGTTGAATAGACGCACGATGGCAGTGGTGCCTTGTCGGGTCAAGGACAGGCGTGCGCCTGTCCAGTCTGCTTGAGGGGTTTGCATGCAGGGGCTCCAGTCGAAATCAACAGGGATTCAAAAGTCTTGGCAATGATGCTGATTGAGCCAAAAAATGTTTGTGGCTGCTGCCAACCAACCACTTGTTTGGTCAATTTCATTCTGCTAAGCTTATCAGCATGAATGAGTTAATCAATACCGCAGTGGTGACCGGTGGCGCATCGGGTCTTGGCCAAGCGTTGGTAAGCAAGTTGAGCGCCAACGGCGTGAAGGTGACTGTTTTGGACCGTCATGACGGACCCCCCCATGCATCCGTTCGGTATGTGACGTGTGATGTCACTTCTGAAGCTGAAGTGAAGCAAGCCTTGAGCGAGTCGGCAGAGCAATTTGGGGCCGCTCGGTTGATCGTGAACTGCGCGGGTGTCGGCAAAAACGCCCGATTGCTTGGCCGCAAGGGTGTCCACACCCTGGAGCTCTTTCGCGAAGTCATGGAGGTGAATGTGCTGGGCACATTCAATGTGCTGCGCCTGGCGGCCGAACAGTTGATCGACCTGCCGTTGACGGAAAACGGGCAAAGGGGCGTGATCATCAACATTTCCTCAATCGCTGCATTTGATGGGCAGATCGGACAGGCAGCGTATTCAGCTTCGAAGGCGGCAGTTGCAGGCATGACCTTGCCACTGGCCAGAGAGTTGGGAAAGCACGCGATTCGCGTGGTCACCATTTGCCCCGGCGTTTTCATGACGCCCATGGTGGAGGCCCATGTCTCTCAGGACGTGCTCGATGGCTTGTTGCAAAACGCGGCGTGGCCCAAGCGCCCGGGCAAGCCAGAAGAGTTTGCAGACTTTGTCATGGCTGTTGCGGCCAACCCCATGGTCAATGGGGAAACCATTCGACTCGATGGCGGTCTCCGGATGCCCCCGCTATGAATCCAGCAGCGGCAGGCTTTACCGAATTGGCTGTGGTGAATTGGTCCATTCAGGGTGCCAACGTTTTGGTCGCTGAACTCAGGGGCCTTGATGGCACTGAGCTTCCCAAGTGGGAAGCCGGAGCCCACATCGACATCCAGGCGACCGATCGGATGGGGCATGAGGTGGTCAGGCAGTATTCCTTGTGCAGCCGCCACGGCCAGAAGCATTGGCGCATTGCGGTGTTGGGTGATGCCCATGGCAGGGGTGCATCGCTGAATCTTCAAAACGACATCAGGGCCGGACAAACACTGCAAGCGCGTGGCCCACGCAACCTGTTTGCTTTGCCATCAGATGACCATCCGGTTGTGTTGGTTGCCGGGGGGATAGGCATCACACCCCTTTTGGCCATGGCCGAGGCCCTGAGTTATCAAAAAAGAAAATTCCGTCTTCATTACCACGCGCGAAGCCATGAGCGTGCGGCGTTCGTTGAGGAGCTCAAGTCATCAAGTTACGCCAGCAACGTGACTTTTTCATTTGATGATGAGAATTCTTCAGGCATTGCACAAATTTTCTCTGATGCAGATGCGCATGCATGGCTTTATACCTGTGGTCCAGCAGGCTTCATGAATGCGGTGATGGGTGCTGCCAAAGCGGCAGGTGTGCAAGACACAAAAATGAGAAAAGAACTTTTTGGCGGATCGACGGCGCCAATTTCAGGAGGATCTGTACCTATGGATCAGGCGTTCACCATCAAGATTCAATCAACGGGTGCCATGGTGGAGGTGCCCGTGGGCCAGACGGCAGTTCAGGCACTTTCGGCGGCGGGCATAGAGGTGCTGGTTTCGTGTGAACAGGGCCATTGCGGGTCGTGTTTGACGCCGGTTCTCGAGGGCACTCCGGATCACCGTGATCAATTCATGTTGCCCGAAGAGCATGAAAAAAATGACGCTTTCACACCCTGCTGCTCTCGTTCCTTAACCCCTTGTTTGGTGCTGGATCTATGACTGAACCGCTTGTCTATGATCCGTCCAACGAGGCGATCAGAACCAATCCTTTTCCCTTTTATGAGGCCTTGCAAGAACGGGATCCGGTGCACTGGAGCCCGGCGATCAAGAGCTGGATCATCACGCGTTACGACGATGTCCGGCAGGTGGCGATGTCGTCCAACATGTCGTCTGATCGCTTGCGGCCTTTTTACGAGGCCTTGAAAGACGAGCGGCGTGACATTCTTTCGGGCGTGATGCGCTACCTCAATGAGTGGCTGGTGTTCAAGGCGCCGCCTGAACACACCCGTCTTCGAAAAAT
>CAMDFT010000118.1 GCA_945897795.1 Limnohabitans sp. Rim8
CCGGCGCATCAGCTCAAGCTCATGCTGGAGAGCTTGATTGCGGCGCATAGCCGTGCTGTGGATAGCTGAGTCGCTTTCGGGGTTTTGAGTTTGTAGTTTGGAAGCGGCTCTTTGCTACCGACCTCCGGAATGTTATCTTTTGATTTATATTAATCAACCTCAGACTCATGTCGCTAAGACGCTCTTTTTGACTCAGGACACTTTGCTGATTTCAATCATTGAGCTCGAAAGTCAGACTTGCCAAATTAATCCAATGGATTAGAATGGAATCTATGCTCACCATCGCAGAGCTGCCCGAATACATACGTCGTGCTGAGAAGCTGATGAGTACTTCTGAGCGCTTGGACATCATCAACTACTTGGCGGCGCATCCGAAAGCGGGTGACTTGATGGAAGGCACTGGTGGCATTCGCAAACTGCGTTGGGGCAGAGGCGCAAAAGGCAAGTCCGGCGGTGTGCGGGTGATCTATTACTTGCACAGCGAGCTCATGCCGCTTTACCTGCTGACCCTCTTTGCAAAAAACGAACGCACCAACATCAGCAAGGCACAACGCCATGAGTTGTCCGAAGTTGTCGATTTGCTGGTGCAAATTTGGTTTGAATCCTGAAAGGAAACACACATGCCCAACGCATTCAAGAGCATCAAACAAGGCTTGACTGAAGCCCTTGCACATGCCAAGACCAAAGACACAGAAACCACTGGCGTGAAGCTGTACCAGCCTCATGCCGTCAATGTGGCGGACCTGCGACAGCGGCTGAGCCTGACACAAGAACAGTTTGCAGCTCGCTTTGGTTTTTCAGTCGCCACACTGCGTCACTGGGAGCGAGGCGACCGCTCACCCAGCGGCGCATCGTTGGTCTTACTCAACGTGATTGATCGCAATCCAACAGCAGTGTTGCAAGCATTGCAATAAAACAATCAGAACAATTCTTCAGCAAGTCGACGGTGTAAATAAGCGACACCGGCGCACTACGCAAGTCGCGAACCTGTTCAGTCCGGCACAACCGCCGTGACTTCGATCTCAACTTGGGCCCGGTCTTCCACCAAATCGGCCACCTGCACCAGCGTCATGGCGGGGTAGTTTTTGCCAATGACTTCCTGGTAGACCTTACCCAGCTCTCTGCCGCGTGCAAGGTATTCCTTCTTGTCTTTGACGTACCAGGTCATACGGGCCATGTGCTGCGGGCCTGCGCCTGCGCACGCAAGCGTGTCGACGATGTTTTGCAGGGCTTGGCGGCACTGGGACACAAAGTCGTCGGTTTCGAATTGGGCCTGGCCGTTCCAGCCAATCATGCCCGCGACGAACACCATGCGGCCACGTGCTTCGATGCCGTTGGCATAGCCTTTGGCGGGTGCCCAGCCTTCGGGTTGCAAGACGTTGAACATGTTGATTCCTCAATGAGTGTTGATGTGGATAGAGAACAGCTGGCCGTCGAACATGGATTGCCGCGCTTCGCTCGCAATGACCCTTGAAACCTTCAGACCATGACGGTCACACAGGTCTGCCATGACGGTCAGCGTATTTGACGCAGCTTGAAGCGCTGCAGTTTGCCGGTTTCGGTGCGGGGCAATGTGTCCAAAAAGACCACTTTGCGCGGGTACTTGAACGGGGCGATGGTTTGTTTGACGTGCTCTTGCAAGGCTTTTTCCATGGTCGCATCACCCGTGTGGCCGGGCTTGAGCACGACATAGGCCTGCACGATGTGACCACGGTCTGCGTCGGGCATGCCGACCACGCCGCACTCGGCCACGGCCGGGTGTTGCAGCAAAGCGCCTTCGACCTCGGGGCCTGCGATGTTGTAGCCAGCCGAGATGATCATGTCGTCGTTGCGGGCCTGGTAGCTGAAGTAGCCGTCGGCGTCCATGACAAAGGTGTCGCCGGGCAGGTTCCAGCCGTTTTTCACATAGTCCTGTTGGCGCGGGTCGGCCAGGTATTTGCAGCCCGTGGGGCCGCGCACCGCCAAACGCCCCACCACGCCGGGCGGCACGGGCTGCATGTCGTCGTCCACGATTTGCGCCACATAGCCGGGCACCACTTGGCCGATGCTGCCCGCACGCACCTGCTGGCCCGCGCTGGAGATGTAGATGTGGATCACCTCGGTGCCGCCAATGCCGTCGGTCATCTCGATGCCCGTGGCCTGCTTCCACAACTGGCGGGTGGCGTCGGGCAAGGCCTCGCCAGCCGATACCGGGTGCTGGAGGCTGCTCAGGTCATGATGCCCCGCCATCGTCGCCATTTGGCGGTACATGGTGGGCGCGGTGTAGCACTGCGTGACGCGGTATTTGGCGACGGTCTGCAGCAAGGTCTCGGGCGTGTGCTTTTCGAGCAGCACAGTGCTCGCGCCATAGCGCAGCGGAAACGCCAGCAGACCGCCCAGCCCAAAGGTGAAGGCAATCGGCGGTGTGCCACAGACCACGTCGTTTTCAGTCATGCACAGGATGTGACGCGGAAACAAATCGCACATGGCCAGCACATCGCGGTGAAAGTGCATGGTGCCCTTGGGCTTGCCCGTGGTGCCACTGGTGAAGGCGATCAGGCACACGTCGTCGCGGCTGGTGGCGTGCGGCGTGTAGGCAGCGTTGTGCCGCTGCATGCGCTGCTCCAGACCATCGGCCGCTTCGCTGCGGAACATCACGCTCTGTTGGAGGCAAGGCACATGGCTGGCGTGGCCGGGTGTCATGCAGTGCTGCAACTCTTCGGCCAAGAGGCTGTCGCACAGCGCGGCGCTGACTTGAGCTTTGTCGATGATTTGCGCCAACTCGCCCGCACGCAGCAGCGGCATGGTGGGCACCGCCACCAAACCAGCCTTGAGCGCGCCGAGCAAACAAGCGGCCATCATGGGGCTGTTGCCGCCGCGCAGCAAAATTCGGTTGCCGGGCACGAGGCCCATGTCTTGCGCCAGCACCTGCGCGATGCGGTTGGTTTTTTCTTGCAGCTGGGCATAGGTCCAGCTGAAGTCGCCCCCGCCCGTGTTGAAGTCGCTCACGCCGTGCAGCGCGATGCGGTCGCCCCGGCCTTCGCGTACATGCCGGTCCACCAGTTCCACGGCGCAGTTGAGTTGGTCGGGGTAGTTCAACTCAGGCAGATCGGCCATGAACACGGGCAGCTGGTCTTTGGTCGGCAGCCGGTCACGGGAAAAGGCATCGGTGTGGCTGCTGGGCAGCAGTTCGTTCCAGTCCTTCATGTTCTTGTCTCCTTTTTTGTTTAAACGCCATGAGCTGCAACTTAATCATGCTGTTGGAGGGGCTGGGGGCGGGGGCCGATTTCTGCGTACCCCCGCAGCATGAGGCCTCCGCCCCCAGCCCCTTCAACAGCTACCCAACTGAGACAACTCAGCCCTTCAACAAGTCCTTGCCAATGATCAGCTGCTGCACTTCGGTCGCGCCTTCGTAAATGCGCAGCGCCCGGATCTCGCGGTACAGCGACTCGACCATCACGCCTTTTTTCACGCCCATGCCGCCGTGCATCTGCACCGCCATGTCGATGATTTGTTGCGCGTTTTCGGTCGCGGTCATCTTGGCCATGGCCGCTTCGCGGGTGATGCGTGCGCCCTGGTCGCGCAGCCAAGCGGCGCGGTAGGTCAAGAGTGTGGCGGCGTCGAGCATCGTGGCCATTTGCGCGATCTTGGTCTGGGTAATCTGAAAGTCACCCAAGCTCTGCCCAAACATCTTGCGCGAACGCGCCCAGCTGATGGACTCGTGCAGCGCACGCCGCCCAAAACCCAAAGCAGCCGCTGCCACCGAAGTGCGGAACACATCAAGCGTGGCCATGGCCACCTTGAAGCCTTGGCCTGCCTCGCCAATGCGCTGCGCTGCGGCTACTTTGCAGTTGTCAAACTTGAGCGTGGCCAGCGGGTGCGGCGCGATGACGTCGATGCGTTCTTCAATCGATAAACCGGGCGTGTCGGCATCGACAATGAAAGCGGTGATGCCACGCGCCCCGGGCGCTTCGCCCGTGCGGGCAAACACCACATAAAAGTCGGCAATGCCGCCGTTGCTGATCCAGGTCTTGCGGCCGTTGAGCACATAGCCGTCTGCCGTGGCGGTGGCGCTGCACTGCATGGCAGCCACGTCAGAGCCCGCATCGGGTTCGCTTAGGGCAAAGGCAGACAGGGCCTGGCCTGAAGCCACGCGAGGCAGGTAGCGTTGCTTTTGGTCAGGCGAGCCCATGAGGCTGATGGCGCCTGTGCCCAAGCCCTGCATGGCAAAAGCAAAGTCCGACAAGCCGTTGTGAAAAGCCAGCGTCTCGCGCAGCAGGCACAGCTGGCGAGTGTCGATCACGTCCGATGCTGCGCCGTAAGCCGTGCCGGACACCGCGTGCTGGAGCCAACCGCCTGCGCCCAGAAGGCGCACCAGGCGGATGCATTCGGCGTCCACCGCGTCGCGGCTTTCGTCATGGTGCGCGTGAGCCAGGTGCTCGTTGCACCAAGCGTCCAGCCGCGACTTGAAGTCGCGGTGGCTGTCGTCAAAGAAGGGCCAGTCGAGTTCTGGCGGATGTGCCGCTGATCGATCGGACATGGCTCAGTCGCCTTCAAAGATGGGCGTTTGCTTGGCCACAAAGGCGTGGTAAGCCCGGTGGAAGTCGTTGGTGGCCATGCAGATGGCCTGCGCTTGGGCTTCGGCCTCGATGGCTTCGTCCACGCCCATGTTCCATTCTTGTTGAAGCATCTTTTTGGTGATGCCGTTGGCAAAGGTGGGGCCCGCCACCAGTTGGGCGGCGATGGCCTGCGCATCGGCCAGCACGCTGTCGGCCTCGCACACCCGGTTGTAAAAACCCCAGCGCTCGGCCTCTAATGCGCCCAAGCCGCGCCCAGTGAACAGCAGTTCGCTCGCACGGCCTTGGCCGATGATGCGTGGCAACAAAGCGCAAGCGCCCATATCGCAACCGGCCAAGCCGACCTTGTTGAACAGGAAATAGGTTTTGCTGCGCTCGGTGCCGTAGCGCAAGTCAGAGGCCATGGCCAAAATCGCCCCGGCCCCGGCACACACCCCGTCAATGGCGGCAATGATGGGTTGCGGGCAGGCGCGCATGGCCTTGACCAAATCGCCGGTCATGCGGGTGAAGGCCAGCAGGCCCGGCATGTCGAGTTGGGTGAGCGGGCCGATGATTTCGTGCACATCGCCGCCCGAACAAAAATTCCCCCCCGCCCCGGTGATGACCACCGCATGGACGTCCGGCGCATAGGGCAAGGCACGGAAGAAGTCGCGCAGCTCGGCATACGAGTCGAACGACAGCGGGTTCTTGCGCTCAGGGCGGTTCAGTCTCACCGTGGCCACGCCGTCTTTGACGGACAGCAAAAAATGCTCAGGCTGATAGCCCGCCATGGGCTGATTGTGGCGTGGCAGTTGGTGCGGCTGGCCGGGCAGGTAACGTTGACTCATTTTGTCTCTTTCGAGTGTGTTGATTTGCCGGACTTCAAGGTGCCCAGCAGTTGGTGGAGTTGTGTTTGTTCTCGCTCAGCCAGTGGCGAGAGCAGCTCGACCACCCAGCCTTCGTGGGCTTGGGCCATGGCGGCAAAAGCTTTGCGACCGGCTTCGGTCAGGCTGACGGTGAAGGAGCGGCGGTCGCTGGCTTGCATTTGCCGCTGCACCAGTTGTTCTTTTTCCAGCTGGTCCACGATGCTGGTGACGTTGCCACCCGTGACCATCATGCGGCGCGACAGCTCGCTCATCGACAGGCCTTGCATTTCGCGCTCCAGCTGGGCCATCAGGTCAAAGCGCGGCAGCGTGATGTCAAACTGCTCGCGCAGGCGTTGGCGGATGGTGTCTTCGATGCGGGTGGTGCACGACAGCAGGCGCAACCACAGGCGCAGCGAGGCGTGGTGCTCGGCGTGGGCGCGCAATTCCATGTCGGTAGCGATGAGGTTCATCCCGCCAACTCCCCGCCGTCGATGGCAATGGCTTGGCCGTTGATCGCGTCGCTGCCTTCAGCGCACAGCCACAGCACGCTTTGCGCGACTTCTTGCGGCTGCACCAGGCGCTGTTGCGGGTTGCTGGCGGCCAGGGCCTGGCGCGCTTCGGCTTCGGTCTTGCCGGTTTTGGTCACGATGTTTTGCACGGCTTCGCGCACGATGTCGGTCTCGGTGTAGCCGGGGCAAATGGCGTTCACCGTCACGCCCTTGCGCGCCAGTTCGAGCGCGAGCGCTTTGGTCAGGCCCACCACACCGTGCTTGGCCGCCACATAGGCGCTCACATAGGAATAACCTTTGAGGCCTGCGGTGCTGGCGATGTTGACGATGCGCCCTGGCGTGCCCGCCTTAGCAGCTTCGAGCATGCCGGGCAGCACGGCCTGAATGCAGTGGTAAGTGCCTGTGAGGTTGACGTTCAGCATCTGCTGCCAGAGCGCAGCATCGGTTTTGGCAAAGGGCTGGCTGCTCGCCTGGCCCGCGTTGTTGACCAAGATGTTCACGGGGCCAAAGCTGGCCTGGGCCTGCTGCACTGCGGCTTGCACGGCGTGCTCGTCAGCCACGTCCATGGGCGCAATCAACACCGCTACATCGGGCACTTGCTCGCGCAGCGCTTCGGCCTGGGTTTGCAGGGTGCCCTGCGAGCGCCCGCAGAGCGTGAGGCGGCAACCCGCTTGGGCCAGCTTCAGCGCGATGGCTGCGCCGATGCCTGCGCCCGCACCAGTGATGAGGGCGTGTCGATCATGCAGTTCTTGGGCCACCTCAGTCCCCCTTGCTCGCAGTCTGCATGGCACGCTCACGGGCAAAGCCCGCTTCGAGCTGGGGCTTGCCCGATTCGTAGGCGCGGGGCCAAGCGATGTCTTTGAAGCCGATGCGCGCCGCTTCGGTCAGCGTCCAGGCCGGGTTGGCCAGGTGCGGGCGGGCCACAGCGCACAGGTCGGCGCGGCCTGCGGCCAAGATGCTGTTGACGTGATCGGCCTCACTGATGGCACCGACTGCGATGGTGGCGATGCCGGCTTCTTGGCGAATACGGTCGGCAAAGGGCGTTTGGTACATGCGGCCGTAAGTGGGTTTTTGCTTGGCGCTGACCTG
>CAMDFT010000119.1 GCA_945897795.1 Limnohabitans sp. Rim8
TTGCGCACCTTGTTCGAAGCGAGGGACCCGCTGTACCGCGAAGCGGCCCACTTTGTCATCGAAACCGGCCGCCCCTCGGTGGCCATGCTGGTCAACATGATCTGCATGCAATTGGAGTTGGCGGGACATTTGCCGCTGAACCATCAGGCCGCGCCAGCCCCTCGCTCCTGAGTGCTTTTACGTTCGGCGCTCGGCGCTCGGCGCTCGGCGTGTTGGCTTCAAGGTTCGACGCCAAACGCTCAACGCCCCCCGATTTACCCTAATTTAGGCGGGCGCATGCGTGTGGGGCGCAAAATTGGTGCAAAATAGAACGATCGTTCTTTTTTGGTGCAACATGACCGACTCTCAGACTCCGCGCAAATCCGAGCCTTTGCCCGCTGCCGAAAATGGCCGCCGGGTGCTGATCAAAGGCCAGCAAACCAAGGCTGCCATCATTGACGCTGCACTGGGCTTGGCCGCGCAAATTGGCCTGGAAGGCCTGTCGATTGGGGCGGTGGCCGAAGTCACGGGCATGAGCAAGTCGGGCGTTTTTGCCCACTTCGGCTCACGCGAAGAGCTGCAGATTTCTGTCATCCGCCAATACCACGACCGTTTTGAGGCCGAGGTGTTTTATGCCGCCATGCAAAAGCCCAGAGGTTTGCCGCGCCTGCAGGCCCTGTTTGACAAGTGGATGGTGCAAACGTCAGCCGAGATCGACTCGGGCTGCATTTACATCAGTGGCGCGGTTGAATTTGATGACCGCAGCGGCCCTGTGCGCGATGCGCTGGCCTCGTCGGTGTCCACTTGGCAAACCGCTTTGCGCCGGGCCGTCGAGTTGGCCCAAGACGAGGGCCAACTCAGCCGCGTGTCCGATGCCCATCAGATCGCTTTTGAAATCCATGGTCTGATTTTGGCGCTGCATTACGAAGCCCGCTTTTTGCGCAATCCCAGCGCTGCCGACCGCGCACGCCAAGGCTTTCAGCACATCCTCACCCGCTACGCCGGCACCGGTACGCCTCCCCTGCCCGCGCCTGCCAGAGTGGTCAAGTCACGCAAGCTCGTGGCCGCGCCCAAGGCTCGTCGCAAGCCTTCGGACGACTGATTTTTCCCCCTATCCCCCACGCATTGCCAACCGATTCAAGGAGTTTCCCATGCCCGTCTACACCCCCCCACTTCGCGACATGCAGTTTGTCTTGCATGAGTTGCTCAACGTGAGTGCCGAACTAAAAGCCTTGCCCAAGCACGCCGAGACCGATTCCGAAACCATCAACGCGGTGCTGGAAGAGGGGGGCAAGTTTGCCGCCGAGGTGGTCTTTCCTCTGAACATCTCGGGCGACACCCAAGGCTGCCAACTGAACCGCGATACGCACGAGGTCAAAGCCCCCGAGGGTTTCAAGGCGGCTTATGCGCAATATGTGGCGGGTGGTTGGCCATCGCTCAGCTGCGACCCCGAATTCGGCGGTCAGGGCTTGCCCTTTGTGGTCAACCAGTGCTTTTACGAGATGCTCAACTCGTCCAACCAAGCTTGGACCATGTACCCCGGATTGAGTCACGGCGCTTACGAGTGCTTGCACGCGCACGGCACGCCCGAGCAAAAAGCCCTGTACCTGCCCAAGATGACCAGCGGCGAGTGGACCGGCACCATGTGCCTGACCGAGCCGCATTGCGGCACCGATTTGGGTATGTTGCGCACCAAGGCCGAGCCGCAGGCCGACGGCACTTACAAGCTCAGTGGCCAAAAGATTTTCATCAGCGCAGGTGAGCACGATCTGGCCCCCAACATCGTGCACTTGGTGTTGGCCCGTTTGCCCGATGCGCCTGTCGGCAGCAAAGGCATCAGCCTCTTTATCGTGCCCAAATTCAACGTGGCGGTCGACGGCAGCATGGGCGAGCGCAACGGCATTTACTGCGGGGGCCTGGAGCACAAGATGGGCATCCATGGCAACGCCACTTGCCAAATGGTGTTGGACGAAGCCGTGGGCACCCTGGTGGGCCAGCCCAACAAAGGCCTGGCCGCCATGTTCGTCATGATGAACGCCGCCCGTCTGGGCGTGGGCAACCAATCGCTGGGCCTGACCGAGGTGGCTTACCAAAACGCGCTGGCCTACGCCAAAGACCGGGTGCAAATGCGCTCACTCACCGGCGTCAAGGCCCCCGGCAAGCCGGCCGACCCGATCATCGTGCACCCCGATGTGCGCCGCATGCTCATGACTGCCAAGGCCTATGCCGAAGGCGGCCGCGCATTGGCTTGCTACTGCGCCTTACTGCTCGACAAAGAGATCAACCACCCCGACGAGGCCGTGCGGGCCGAGGCGGCCGAAGTCGTGGCTTTGCTCACGCCCATCGTCAAGGCCTTCACGACCGACAACGCGTGGGAGGCGACATCGGCCTGCCAGCAGGTGTTTGGCGGCCACGGCTACATCAAGGAGTGGGGCATGGAGCAGTTCGTGCGCGATGCCCGCATCAACATGATTTACGAAGGCACCAACACCATCCAGTCGCTCGACTTGTTGGGCCGCAAGGTGCTCGGCAACCAAGGTGCCACGCTCAAAAAGTTCGGCAAATTGGTCGAGCAACTGGTCAAGGCCGAAATGGCCAACGAAGCCATGGGGGAGTTCATCAAGCCGCTGGCCGATTTGGGTCAAAAGCTCACCCAGCTGACGGGCGAAGTTGGCATGAAAGCCATGAGTAACGCCGACGAAGTGGGCGCTGCCGCCGTGGACTACCTGCGCGTGGTGGGCCATTTGGTGCTGGGTTACTTCTGGGCCCGTTCGGCGCAGATCGCGCTGGCCAAACTGGCCGAGGCCGAAGAAGAGGCGCAGCGCCCTGATCCGTTCTACCAAGCCAAGCTGCAAACCGCCCGTTTTTATTTCACCCGATTGATGCCCGAAACCTCGAGCCTGATGCGCCGTATCCGTGCCGGTAGCGAAGTGCTGATGGATACCGACGCTGCGCTGGCTTGACCCCACCCCTGAAACCAAACCCGGAGGACACCCCCATGATCAAAACCATTTTGACCCTGACCATGACCCTGAGCGCTGGCCTGCTGAGCTTGGCCGCACACGCCCAAATGAGCCCGGTGGGCCTTTGGCGCAGCATTGACGACGAGAGCAAGCAGCCCAAAGCCGAAATCCGCATCAACCAAAACGCGGCGGGTGGCTTGTCGGGCGTGGTTGAAAGATCGCTGCAAAACAACCCCAACACCGACCCCAACTGCACCTTGTGCACAGACGACCGCAAAGACAAGCCCAAAATCGGCATGGAAATCATCCGGGGCGGTCAACAAAGTGACGGCAAAGCGGTGTGGGAGGGTGGGAAAATCCTCGATCCAGAGAACGGCAAGAACTACAGCCTGCGCTTGACCCCTACCGACGGCGGTAAAAAACTCGAAGTCCGGGGTTTTATTGGCGCGCCCATTTTGGGACGCACGCAAACCTGGATTCGGGTTCAGTAAGCCTTCTCGCCCCTACGACACACCACAAGGACCACCATGTCTGACATCCTGACCCACACCGACGCGGGGGTGATGACCATCACCTTCAACCGACTGGACAAGAAAAACTCCATCACCTCGTCCATGTACGCGGCCATGGCCGAAGCGCTGGCGCAGGCGGCGACCGATCCAGCCGTGCGCGTGGTGGTGTTCCAGGGGCACGAAAGCATCTTCAGTGCGGGCAATGACATTGGCGACTTCTTGAACCAACCGCCCACCACGCAAGAGTCGCCCGTGTTCCGTTTCCTGCGCGGCATCGCCACTTTCGAAAAGCCGCTGATCGCCGCTGTGGCCGGGCCTGCAGTGGGCATTGGCACCACCATGCTGTTCCATTGCGACCTGGTTTATGCCGGTGACAACGCCGCGTTCTCCATGCCTTTTGTCAACCTGGGCCTGTGCCCTGAGGCGGCGTCCAGCCTGCTGGCCCCGCGCATGTTCGGTTACCACCGCGCCGCCGAAGCCCTGCTCATGGGCGAGGCCTTTTTTGCCGAAGCCGCGCAAGAAGTCGGTTTGGTCAACCGCGTGGTGCCACCCACCGAAGTCAATGGCTACACGCAGGCCCAAGCCCGCAAGCTGGCCGCCAAGCCTCTGACATCATTGATCGCCACCAAGCGTTTGATGAAAGGCGACACCCAAGCCGTGCTGCAGAAAATGGACGAAGAAGGCCAAGACTTTGGCCGCATGTTGCGCGAGCCCGCCGCCAAAGAAGCTTTTGGCGCCTTCATGGAAAAGCGCAAGCCGGATTTTTCCAAGCTGTGAAGTTTCCCCTGTAGGAGCGGTCTCCGACCGCGAAGAACCCGACCCCGTAGGAGCGGTCTCTGACCGCGATCTGTGTCATAGCGGTCAGAGACCGATCCTACAGCGGGTGACCAGCGCAATTTTTGATGTCGCACATGGCCATGGGGAACCTGTCCAGTCGCTGATGGCCCCGGGTGAGTGGCCATCGATAAAATCCCCAGATGACCCATCGCACTCCCACCCCCGTCGTCCTGGAACCCGAGTACATCGAAGGCTTTCGCCAGATCTACGAAGAAAAGATTGTTTTCAACAAGGCGCTGGGTCTGAAGCTGGTCAAAGTCACGCCCGAAGGGGTGGAGGCCCGCATCGACATGCGGCCCGAGTTGGTGGGGCACTTCGCCTACAACCGCATCCATGGCGGCGTCATCAGCGCGGTGCTGGACGCCATCGGCAGCGCGGCCGTCATGGCGGCGCTGGCGGCCAAGCACATGGACGAGCCGCCCGCCAAGCGCCTGGAGCGCTTTGCCAAGCTGGGCACCATCGATTTGCGGGTGGATTATTTGCGGCCCGGCATTGGTGAGTACTTCACCATCACGGCCAACGCCTTGCGCGTGGGTTCGCGTGTGGGGTCGTCCCGCATGGAATTTTGCGGGCCCGACGGGACTTTGATGTCAACAGGCGCTGCGGCTTACATCGTTTCCTGACCGTTTCTTTGCCCTCAGTCTGCGGGCAGTCACAGCGCATCACTCTTCGGGTACCAGCCTCGGTTTTCCTTGGTCGTCCACCGCCACATAGGTCAGGTTCGCTTCGGTGACCTTGATGTACTGGCCTTGCAGCTGAAAGCGTTCGGCAAACACCTCGACCTTGACGGTGACCGAGGTGCGGCCCACCCGCACGATGCGCGAGAAAAATGACAAGATGTCTCCCACCTTGACGGCTTGTTTGAAGATGAACTCGTTCACAGCCACGGTGACCATGCGCCCGCGCACGCGCCGGGCGGGCAACACGGCCCCCGCCAAGTCGACCTGGGCCATGACCCAGCCGCCAAAAATATCGCCGCTGGCATTGCAGTCGGCCGGCATGGGGATGACCTTGAGCACCAGCTCTTGGTCAGTGGGCAAAGACACGGTGTTGGGGCGTTGGGGTTCAGACATGGGCACAATCGGTGGTTATCGTTGAACTGGATTGTCCTTTATGCGCCACCACGGCGAACCTGCTGCTTCTGCTTCCCCCCATTCACCTCAGCCCGGTACAGCTTCCGACAAGGCTGCCCAGCCCCCAGCAGGCAGTGATTGGAAAACCCTGTCGCGCCTCTTGCCTTATTTGTGGCAATACAAATGGCGCGTGGTGATTGCCCTGAGCCTGATGGTGTGTGCCAAGCTGGCCAACGTCAGTGTGCCCCTGCTGCTCAAGGAGCTGGTGGACGCCATGAGCCTCAAGCCCGGCGACCCGAAAGCTGTGTTGGTGGTGCCGGTGGCATTGTTGGTGGGTTACGGCGCTTTGCGTTTGCTGACGTCCGCATTCACCGAATTGCGCGAGCTGGTGTTTGCCAAAGCCACGCAAGGGGCTTCGCGCAGCATTGCCCTGCAAACCTTTGAGCACCTGCATGCCCTGGGCCTGCGCTTTCATCTGGCGCGGCAGACTGGCGGCATGACGCGCGACATCGAGCGCGGCGTGCGTGGCATCGAGTCGTTGATTTCGTATTCGCTGTACAGCGTCATCCCGACCTTGATCGAGGTGAGCCTGGTGCTGACCATTTTGGCCGTCAAGTTCGACGCTTGGTTTGCAGGCATCACGTTGACAGCCTTGGTGTTTTATATTTTCTTCACCGTGCGCGTGACCGAATGGCGCACCCAATTCCGCAAGCAGGCCAACGAATTCGATTCGGCTGCCCATACGCGGGCGGTTGACTCTCTCTTGAACTACGAAACCGTCAAATACTTTGGCAATGAGCGATTCGAGGCGGGTCGCTACGACGAAAGCCTGGAGCGCCTGCGCTTGTCGCGCCTGAAGGCACAAACCTCTTTGTCCTTGCTCAACACCGGGCAGCAGCTGATCATCGCGTCGGCCTTGGTGGCGATGCTCTGGCGTGCTACCGAAGGCGTGGTGGCCGGGCGCATGACCTTGGGCGATTTGGTCATGATCAACGCCTTCATGATTCAGCTCTACATTCCGTTGAATTTTCTGGGCGTGTTGTACCGGGAGATCAAGCAGAGCCTGACCGATCTGGACAAGATGTTTGTGCTGATGGACCGTGAACGCGAAGTGGCCGATGCGCCGGGGGCACTCGCGCTGGCTTGGCAAGGGGCGCCTGATGTGGTGTTTGACCGCGTGTCGTTCGCTTACGAGAGCGACCGCCCCATTCTGAAAGACATCAGCTTCACCATCCCCGCGGGCAAAACGGTAGCGGTGGTAGGGCCCTCGGGTTCGGGCAAATCCACCCTGGCGCGCTTGATGTTCCGTTTTTACGATGTGCAGCAAGGCTTCATCCGGATCGCGGGGCAAGACATTCGGCAGGTCACGCAATCGAGCGTGCGCCAAGCTTTGGGCATCGTGCCGCAAGACACGGTGCTGTTCAACGACAGCGTGGCCTACAACATTGCGTATGGCCGCCCCGGTGCCAGCCAG
This sequence comes from Limnohabitans sp. Rim8, assembly GCA_945897795.1. Taxonomy (GTDB): domain Bacteria; phylum Pseudomonadota; class Gammaproteobacteria; order Burkholderiales; family Burkholderiaceae_C; genus Limnohabitans_A. The sequence continues at coordinate 6,839 of CAMDFT010000119.1, forward strand.
GCCGAAATCGAGGGCGCTGCGCGCTCGGCCCGCATCCACGATTTCATTGCGTCCACGCCCAAGGGCTACCAAACCTCGGTGGGCGAGCGCGGTCTGAAGTTATCGGGCGGCGAAAAACAGCGCGTGGCCATTGCCCGCACCTTGCTCAA
>CAMDFT010000120.1 GCA_945897795.1 Limnohabitans sp. Rim8
ATCACCTTTGACGAGCAGGGCTCGCCGGTCAACACCATGTGCTTGCAATGGCAGGCCGACCTGACTCAGGCGGCCGAGCAGGTGGCCAAAGACAAGGCATCGTTGAAAGGGATCATCCTGGCTTCGGCCAAGTCCACCTTCTTTGCAGGGGCCGACCTCAAAGGCGTGATGCGCTCGCAAGCCTCGGACGGCCCGCGTGTCTTTACCGAGATTGAAGGCATCAAAAAAGCTTTTCGCACCATCGAGACGCTGGGCGTGCCGGTGGTCAGCTGCCTCAATGGCACGGCGCTGGGCGGTGGTTGGGAAGTGGCTTTGATCGGCCATTACCGCATCGCCACGGCCAACCCTAAAACGCAGTTTGGTCTGCCCGAAGTCACGCTGGGCTTGATTCCCGGTGGCGGCGGCATCACCAAGATGACGCGCCAACTGGGCCTGCTGGCCGCGCAGCCCTATGTGCTGGAGAGCAAACTCTTTGGCCCCGAAGAAGCGCAAAAGCTGGGCCTGGTGCACGAGATCGTGGCAACTGACGACCAACTGCGGCCCCGCGCTTTGGCGCACATCGCGGCCAGCCAAGGCCAGCCCGAAGCCGCCCAGCACCTGTGGGACCGCAAGGACTACAAAATGCCCGGCGGCACGCCGAGCAACCCCAAGATCGCGGGCATGTTGAGCGTGGCCCCGGCCGTGCTCAAACAAAAAACACGTGGCCTCTACCCTGCGCCCGAAGCGGCGTTGGCCGCCATGGTTGAAGGGGCGATGGTGGACTTTGACACCGCCATGCGCATCGAGAGCCGATACCTCGCAGGTCTCATGACCAGCCAGGTGGCGCGCAACATGATCAACACCTTCTTCTTCAACATGAACAGCATCAAGGGCGGCCAAAGCCGCCCCAAGGCTGCGCCGCGCTACAAGCCACAAAAGGTGGGCATTTTGGGTGCGGGCATGATGGGCTCGGGCATTGCGTATTCACAAGCCAGCCGGGGCATCGCCACCGTGCTCAAAGACGTGAGCGTTGAAGCGGCTGAAAAAGGCAAGGCCTACAGCCACAAGCTCACGCAAAAACGCGTGGACAAAGGCCGCATGACGGCGGACAAACAAGCGGCTTTGTTGTCACTCATCCAGCCCACGGCCAGCGCCGCAGACCTGAAGGGCTGCGACCTGATCATCGAGGCCGTGTTTGAAAACCGCGAACTCAAGGCCCGCGTCACGCAAGAGGCCGAGCCGATGCTGGCCCAAACACCCGAGTTCAGTGGTTTCTTTGCCAGCAACACCTCCACCTTGCCCATCAGCGGCCTGGCCACAGCCAGCGCCAACGCGAACAAATTCGTCGGCATCCACTTCTTCAGCCCCGTCGACAAGATGCAGCTGGTGGAAATCATTCGCGGCGCGCAGACCGACGACGAAACCATCGCCCGTGCTTACGACTACGTGCAGGCGCTGGGCAAGCTGCCGATCGTGGTGAACGACTCGCGCGGTTTTTACACCAGCCGCACCTTTGGCACCTTTGTGATGGAAGGCGCAGCCATGCTGGGCGAGGGCATCCCCGCCCCCGTGATCGAAAACCTGGCCATGCAAATGGGCATGCCGGTCGGCCCGCTGGCGGTGCTGGACGAAACGGCGCTGTCGTTGTCGGTGCATGTGCTGGACCAAACCCGCGAAGACTTTGCCAAAGAAGGCAAGACCCACACCGCCACGCCCGGTGAGTTGTTTGTCGAGCGCATGGTCAAAGAACTCAAGCGCCCCGGCCGCGCCGCAGGCGGTGGTTTTTACGACTACCCCGCTGGCCAAAAGAAAGTGCTGTGGCCCGAACTGAAAACCCGCTTTGAAAAAGCCGACGTGGCCTATAGCCAGCAAGACATCAAAGACCGTCTGCTGTACCGCCAGGCGGTGGAGACCGTCCGCTGCCTGCAAGAAGGCGTGCTGACCTCGGTGCACGACGGCAACATCGGCTCGATCTTCGGCATTGGCTTTCCGGCCTGGACGGGCGGCGCGTTGCAGTTCATCTATGGCCAGGGCGTGGATGCGTTTGCCAAGCGTTGCGCTGAATTGGCCGCGAAGTATGGCGCGGGCTTTGTGCTGACGGCGGAAGTGATTGACAGCTTGAAGCAGCATCAGCCGGTGTATTGAGGGGTAGGCCCGGGAGGGCTTGAAAGAAAAAACGCAGCACCCGGGAGACTGGGGGCTGCATTTTTTTTGCACACGCCACAGCAGGTGTGCATCAAGCGGCTTGATAAGGCTTGGGGCCAATTGAACCACGGATGGTTTTACGATCTATGCCACTTAGTGGCAAAATTTAAATCATGCGCCGCGTCTTCAAAACCCGCCAATTTGCCAAATGGATGCGTAAAACCGATCTGACGGATGACGGATGACGGTAAGCTGATAGCAGTGATTTGCCATGAGCACTAAAGCGAAATCCAAGGCCAAACCCCAAACTGCCAGCCGCGTGTTGGAAACGGTTTACGAAACAGCGGCCGACTTGGAGCGACTCGGGTTCATTGACAAGCGCAAGATGCAAAAGCTCGACGCGCTGTGCATGGAGCCGATTGCGCCCTATGACAGCGCCCAAATCCGCGCCCTGCGCGAGCAGCACAACCTGAGCCAGACGGTGATGGCCACGGTGCTCAACACCAGTGCGTCCACGGTGTGCAAATGGGAGATCGGCGAAAAGCATCCCAGCGGCCCGTCGCTCAAGTTGCTGAACTTGCTGGATCGCAAGGGGTTGGACGCTTTGTTGTGATGCGCTGGACAAATACCGCGCCGACCCCGTCCGAGACGCCCAGCGCCTGACCGAGCTGAAACCTCAAGAACAACGCCAATGGCCCTAGGTGGCCGAACGCAAAGGTGCCCAAGACGCCTGAATGCTGAAGTTCCGCTGGTTACTGGAAGAGCTGCGCGTGAGCTTCTTCGGGCAAGAGTTGTGCACGTCGTGACCGGCCAGCATCAAGTCGCTAGAGAAGGCTTGGAAACAGTTGACTTATTGACGATAGTTGAATTTATTTACCGACACACTGCGTTCAGAAATAAATGGCTTGTGGATGGCGTGTTGCCTAACTACAATTGTGGTAAATCATGAAAGGCACCCCATGTCCACCGTTTCCATGCGCATTGACGAGTCTTTGGTTGGCGCGGCCCGCGTGGCTGCCAAAGCGGAATTTCGCACCGTGCAGGGGCAGGTTGAGTTCTGGGCCAAAGTGGGACGCGCTGCCTTGGATAACCCCGATTTGCCGGCTTCTTTCATCGCTGAAAGCCTGATGAGCCTGGCCGAGCCGAGAGAAGACAGCGTACCTTTTGTGCCTCGCAGTCAGAGCAGCTTGCAAGCATGAGCTGGAAGGTGGAGCAAACGCGGCGCTTTGTCCGCGTTTACAAAAAATTGACCCAAATCAGCCTGATTGCCGACACCGATGCGGCGGTGGAGACGGTGGCCGAAAACCCCGATGTGGGTGAGCGCAAGAAAGGCGATCTGGGCCAGCTCTGGGTGTACAAATTTCGCAGCCAAGGCCAGCTTTACCTGCTCGGCTACACCCGAGAAGACACTGTGCGTCTGATTTATTTGGAAGCCCTGGGGCCGCATGAAAATTTCTACAGGGATCTGAAGCGCTGAGGGTTTGTGCACGTCAGGCCTTGAGGTGCAGTTCTTCCGCGGTGCCATGCCAAAAAACAGGACAATCAAGCCCTCCATGCGGATCACGCTGTAACTTTTCGCCATTCCTGCACGAATCGAGTCATGAAGCACCGTGTTTCATCCACCAACAAGGTATTCCCATGAAGCGACGCAACATATTCCAACTTTTTTTGGCCTGGTTGGCCAGCGCCGCGGTGCCCATGAGTGCGGCAGCGGCCAACTTTCCCCTGAAAAAAACCAAAGCCGAGTGGCGCAAGTTGCTTACGCCAGCTGCGTATACGGTGCTGTTTGAGCACGGCACCGAGCGCCCCGGCAGCAGCCCACTCAACGCCGAGAAGCGGCCTGGCACCTATGTGTGTGTGGCGTGCAACTTGCCCTTGTTCAGCGCAGCCCACAAATACGAGAGCGGCACAGGGTGGCCCAGTTTTTTCCAAGCCTTGCCGGGTGCTTTGGGCACCACCACCGATTTCAAGCTCATCTACCCGCGCACCGAATACCACTGTTCGCGCTGTGGCGGGCACCACGGGCATGTGTTTGATGACGGGCCCAAGCCCACGGGCAAGCGCTTTTGCAACAACGGTGTGGCTTTGGCGTTTGTGCCAGAAGGCCAAGCACTCCCTGCTTTGAGGACGTGATGATGAACAGCCCCCCTGTTGTGAGGCCCCTGCGCTGGTTCGCCATGGCACTGACCGCTGTCGCGCTTTTGCTGGCCGCTTGCTCGCCCAGCCTGACCTCCAGCGCTGGTCAAACGCCTGCTGCCTTGGCCACGCCCACCCAGGTGGAGGCTGCACCCGTACTCAACGGCAAGCCCATGGCTTACGCCTTGTTTGCCGGTGGTTGTTTCTGGTGCATCGAGGCCGACTTTGAAAAACTGGCCGGTGTGGTGGCTGTGGATTCGGGCTACACCGCCGGCCAAACGCCCCAGCCCACCTACGAGCAAGTCAGTGCCGGCAACACGGGTCATACCGAGGCGGTGAGGGTGCTGTACGACCCCAGCCAAGTGAGTTACGCGCAATTGGTCGACTACTTTTGGCGGCACATCGACCCGACCGTCAAAGACCAGCAGTTTTGTGACGTGGGCTCCCACTACCGCAGCGGCATTTATTGGCAAAATGAGGCCGAACGCGCCACCGCCGAAGCCAGCCGTGACGCCCTGATCCGCAGCGGCCGCTTCACCACCATTCACACCGAACTGGCACCAAGTTCTGCGTTTTACTTGGCCGAGGACTACCACCAGGACTACTACAAGAAAAACGAGATGCGCTACAGCTACTATCGCTTGAGTTGCGGGCGGGACGCGCGGGTTAAAAAGCTCTGGGGTTGAGGCTTTGCGTCTTCGCCTGCGCCAACGCTTGGTCTGCGGCCTTGGCCATTCAATGACGCACATCAGTCGCCCCACCGTGGGCGCATTTTTTTTGGAACTGCTGCATGGAAATCAAAGTCAACTTTCTCGACAAACTGCGCCTGGAGGCCAAGTTTGACGACTTCACGGTGCTGGCCGATCAGCCCATTCGTTACAAGGGTGATGGCTCTGCGCCGGGGCCGTTCGATTATTTTTTGGCCTCATCGGCTTTGTGCGCGGCGTATTTTGTGAAGCTGTATTGCGAGACGCGCGGTATCTCCACCGAGCACATTCGCCTGTCGCAAAACAACATCGTGGACCCTGGGAGCCGCTATTTGCAGACCATCAAGATCCAGGTGGAGTTGCCGGCCGACATGTCCGACAAAGACCGCCAGGGAATTCTGCGGTCGATTGACCGTTGTACGGTCAAAAAGGCGATCCAAGCGGGCCCCACTTTCATCGTTGAAGCGGTGGACAACCTGGACGCCGATGCGCAGGCCTTGCTCACGCTCACCCCCGATGCGCAAGCGCAGACCTTCATTGCGGGCAAGGACTTGCCGCTGGAGCAGACCATCGCCAACATGACGCGGGTCTTGGCCGATTTGGGCATCAAGATCGAGATCGCGTCTTGGCGCAACCTGGTGCCCAACGTGTGGTCGCTGCACATCCGCGACGCGCATTCGCCCATGTGTTTCACCAACGGCAAGGGCTCGACCAAAGAAAGCGCACTGGCCTCGGCACTGGGCGAATACATTGAGCGGCTGAACAACAACCACTTTTACGCGGGCGTGTTTTTTGGCGAAGACCTCGCGCAGGCCGACTTTGTGCACGACCCTCGGGAGCGTTGGTTCAAGCCCGGCCCCAAGGATGCGCTGCCCAAAGGGTTGTTGGACGCCCACTGCTTGGCCATTTACAACCCCGACGGTGAGCTCAAAGCCTCGCACCTGTTCGACACCAACTCGGGCAACCCCTCGCGCGGCATTTGTGCCCTGCCTTATGTGCGCCAGTCCGACGGTGAGGTGGTGTACTTCCCCTCCAACTTGGTGGAAAACCTGTTCGTGAGCAATGGCATGAGCGCGGGCAACACCCTGGTGGAAGCGCAGGTGCAGTGCTTGTCGGAAATTTTTGAGCGGGCTGTCAAGCGCGAGATTCTGGAAGGCGAAATGGCTTTGCCCGACGTTCCGCCAGACGTGTTGGCCAAGTACCCCGGCATCGTGGCCGGCATTGAGGCTTTGGAGGCGCAAGGTTTCCCGGTCTTGGTCAAAGACGCGTCGCTGGGCGGTGTGTACCCGGTGATGTGCGTGACCCTGATGAACCCGCGCACGGGCGGTGTGTTCGCTTCTTTTGGTGCGCACCCGCGTTTGGAGGTGGCGCTGGAGCGCAGCCTGACCGAGCTGCTGCAGGGCCGCAGTTTTGAGGGCCTGAACGACCTGCCCGCGCCCACCTTCACCAGCAACGCGGTGACCGAGCCCAACAACTTTGTCGAGCACTTCATCGACTCCAGTGGCATCGTGTCGTGGCGGTTTTTCAGCGCGCAATCTGACCATGACTTTGTGGAATGGGATTTTGCCGGGGAGGGTGCAGACGCCACCGCGCAAGAGGCCGCCACGTTGTTTGGCATTTTGCAGGCCATGGGCAAAGAGGCCTATGTGGCAGTGCACGACCAATTGGGGGCGATCGCCTGCCGCATCTTGGTGCCAGGCTATTCCGAGGTGTACCCGGTGGACGACTTGATTTGGGATAACACCAACAAAGCGCTTTTGTTCCGCGCCGATGTACTCAACCTGCACCAATTGGACGACGAGGCGCTGGAGGCATTGCAGGGCCGCTTGGAAAACAACGAACTGGACGATTACCTCGACATCGCCACGCTGGTCGGCATTGAGTTTGACGACAACACGGTGTGGGGCCAATTGACGGTGATGGAGCTGAAGCT
>CAMDFT010000121.1 GCA_945897795.1 Limnohabitans sp. Rim8
AAGGGCAGCGTGCAGACTGCCGCTTAACGCTCGCCCAAGGACTGATTCAAAGTCTTGACGACCGGTTTGGCCAAGTAATTCAGCACCGTGTTGGAACCTGTTTTGATCTCCACCATGCTGGTCATGCCCGGCTGGATGTCCAGTTTTTGATCGGGTCTGCCGCTGAACTTGCGCCCATCGGTCTTGATCTGCACCCGGTAATAAGGTTGCTCGCCTTGTTGCAGGTTTTCCGACAAGGTGTCGGCGCTGATGTAGGACAGCGTACCGCTCAAATCGCCGTAGATGGTGTAGTCGTAGGCGTCGATTTTGACGGTGGCTTTCATGCCCGTTTTGATAAAAGCAATGTCGGCCGGGCTGACTTTGGCCTCAATCACGAGGTCTTCCTCCAAGGGCACGATTTGCATGACCTCTTCACCCGGGCGGATCACGCCGCCCCGCGTGGTGACGCGCACGTTTTTGACAATGCCATGCAAAGGCGCACGCAACTCGGTTTGCGTCAACTGGTCTTTGCGCTGGGCCATGATCTGCTGCACACCCGCCAGGTCTTCCAGGGCTTTGCTCAGCTCGGCTTGGGTGTCCTGAAAGTACTTGTTTTGACGGTTGGTGATTTGTGCCTGGGTGTCGGCGACTTGTCGCTGTAAGCGCAAGATTTCGGTCGCGCTCACATCGCCCGTTTTGAGCAATGGGCGCGTCATGGCCAGCTCTTTTTCGACCAAGGCTTTGATGTTTTCATACGACTGCAGTTCATCATTGATGGCCGATTGGCGCTTGCTGAACAGCATGAGCTGTGTGTCCCGGAACTCGGGGTAGCCATTCGCCTCGGGCGGGAACTTCGGTTCACGCCCCAGCACTTCGGCCTGCAGGCGCGCCACAGTAATGGCCAAGCCTGCCGACTTGGCGCGGGTTTCCAGGTAACCGGACTGCTGGCGTGTGCTGTCGATCTTGACCAAGACCTGGTCGCGTTGCACCACATCGCCTTCTCGAACCATCAGTTCTTCGATCACGCCGCCGTCTTGGGACTGGATGATTTGGGAGCGAGAGCTGGAGATCACCGAGCCTGGTGCGCGGGTGATTTGGTCAATTTTCGCCCAGTAGGCCCAAGCAAAAAACAACACACAGGTCAAGAGAAGCGACCACAGCGCCCATCGCGAGCCGCGCAACGCGCCACTGAGGTCTTCGCGTTGCCGATCGGGGTCGGAGGGTCCTAAAAACCAAAAGATCTTCATGCTGTAGCTCCTTGGCCGCTGACAGCAGCAGGCGCTGGGCCTGCCGGTTGGCGCAAACGGTTGAGCACCTCATCGCGCGGGCCGTCCAGCACCACGCGGCCTTTGTCGACCACCAAAATGCGGCGCACGTAGTTCAGAACCGAAGGCTTGTGGGTGACCACCACGATGGCCGAATCCGCGGGCATTTGTTCAAACAAGTGTTGCATGACGCGGTTTTCCAGCTTGGCATCCATGGAGGCCGTGGGTTCATCGAGCAGCAAAACCTTGGGTGAGGCCAGCAACATCCGGGTCAGGCCCACCAGTTGACGCTGACCGCCAGACAGGCCCCGCCCGCCCTCAGCAATGTTCAGCTCCAGACCCAAGGGATGGTTCTGAATCACCTGATCGAGACCCGTCATGGCGGCAGCTTTGAGAATCTGGCTGTCACTGGGCAGGGGCAAACCCAAGGTCAGGTTGTGCCTGAGAGTGCCGTTGAACAGGCGCACGTCTTGGGGCAAATAGCCCACATGCTCACGCACAAACTCGGGGGCCAGATGGACCATGTCCACTGCATCGAGGTAAACCTGCCCCGAAGTGGGTTTAAAAAGGCCAGACAGCAACTTGATCAAAGTGCTCTTGCCCGAGCCCACCGAGCCCAAAATGGCGATACGGTCACCGGGCGAAATCTGCAACTGAGGCACGTCCAGACCCGGCAGGTCTTTGGCGTAGGAAAAACTGACCTTGTTCATTTTGATGTCACCCCGGCACAACTCGGGCACCACCAAGCGTTCGTTTTGCTCACGCTCGCTGGGCATTTCCATGATGGCGTTAAGCGACTTCAGCGCCATTTTGGCGTGCTGCCACTGCACGATCAAGCCAGGCAACTGGGCCACAGGCGTCAAGGCGCGGCCCGAAATGATGGAGCACGCAATCAAGCCGCCCATGGTCAAATGACCCGCATTGATGGCATAGGCCCCCGCGGCGATCATGCCCACATAACTGATTTGCTGAATGGTCTGCGTCAGGTTGCTCGACAAGCTGGAAAACAGACGCATCTTCAATTCGCTCTCGCCGATTTCTGTGGTCATGGTGCGCCAGCGGTCCAGCATCTTCCACTCTGCATTGGCCGCCTTGACCGATTCGATGCCGTCGATGGCCTCGATCAGCAAGCCGTTCTTTTCGTTCGACTCCTTCATGTGCAGGCCGGTGTACTTTTCAATCGGTCCCCGAAACGCCATGCCTGCCAACACGGCAATGGGAACAGCCACCAAGGGCACCAGGGCCACAGGCCCTGCGATGATGGCAATCACCCCCACGAACAAGATGGCAAAAGGCAAGTCGGCCATGATGAACAGGCTGGTCGAGGTCAAGAAATTACGCACCGACTCAAAATGCCTGATTTGCGACGCAAAAGTGCCCACCGTGTTGGGCCTGGCGTCCATGCGGATGTCCAGCGCTTTGCCAAAAAAGACCGCCGACAACTCTTGGTCAATCGCTTTGCACGCCCGGTCCACCATAAAGGCACGCACCTGTTTGAGCACCAACTCGATCAGGATGGCCATGACCACGCCAATCGTCAGCACCCACAAGGTGGAATAGCCTTTGGTGGGGATGACTCGGTCATAGACCTGCATCGAGTACAAGGCCGCGACCAGGCCCACCAGGCTGACCACGCAGGTGGCCACCACGGCTTCCATGAAAACCGGGCGGTAGCGGCGAATCGATGTGGCAAACCAATCGGTTGCACTCATGGCGCGGTGCCCCGATTCGCCAGGGAGGGCCGGCATGATCGTCAGCTTGAGCAAACGCCCCTGAATCGCATCCGCCATGGGCAGCACATAGGGCAAGCCTTCGGCGTCCTGGCACGTCAAGCGCTTTCGCCCCGAGCCACCCCGCACCAGCAACACCTGTTCGCCTTCGGCACCCACCCACACCAAGGGAAAGTCGTCGGGTTGAAGCTGCTTGGGATCAACTTTTTTGATGTGTGCGGTTGGGAAACGCCCCAGCCACCAGGCCTTGAGGCGCTCTTCACGGCTGAAGTCATCCACCATCAAGCCATCGCTGGTGCGCGACATCATGCCAAAGCGGTGCGCAGGCACCGCTTGACCGAGCAAGCCAGCAAGGCGAGACAACACCACCGCCAAGTTGCGGTCCAGCATCACGCTGGCATCATTGTCCGTATCAATCATGGATCTGACTCAGTTGCTGGTTGTTGATTTGACCGGTCAACAGCATCAAGCGCAGTTGCAGTGATTCGGTGCTCGAGGCCACATCCACCGCGCTGTAAGTGGCCTGAGCACTCTCGCGAAGGGCATTGAGTACATCGAGCCAGTTCTTTTTGCCAATCTGATATTGACGCAAATAGGAGGCCACCACATCATCGGTGGCACTCACCAGTTGCCGGGCGGGTTCGACCTGCTCGGCCAGTGCCGCCAAATCGGCCAAGGCGGTGCGCACTTGTTGCTCCAATTGTCGTTCGTAAACGCTGGCGTTTTGCACGCTGGTTTCCAAACGGGCGCGGGCCGCTGCTGCAACGCTTTTCACCGACAAACCCGGTCCGGGGGAAAACTGCAAGGACAAATACGTCCGGTTGGCATCACTGCCGCTGTCATTGGCCCCAAGAATGCGCCGATGCGCCAAGGCCAAGGTCGGATACAAGGCGGCCTCGGCCATCTCGATCTGCGCTTGCGACACCGCTTGTTGCGTTCGCAGGCGCAACAGTTCGGCCGAACTGGCCTTGCTGACCTCGATCGCGGTGGCTTCATCGGTCATTTTCAAACCCAATGAAGACGGCGGTTTCAGGCTGCTGCGTGCTTCGCCAACAAGTTGCTGCAAGGCCAACTCAGCCGTTTGCATGGAGCGGCTGAACTGGATGCGCTCGGCCACCGATTGCTGTAAGCGAGCGGTGGCCAGCACCTGATCGGTCAAGGGACTGATTTCGGCGACCACTCGCCGCTGGATCAACTCGAACAATTTTCGGTGTTCGTTTTCCGTTTTACGTGCAATGTCCAGCCGTTGACGCAAACGCAGCACCTCAAAGAACTGCTGCCCCGTTTGCTGCATCAAATTGATGCGGGTTTCCTGCAAACCAGCCTCGGCCAAAGTCAGTTGGGCCTGAGCCAGGCGGTTTTGGGCGTCAATTTTGCCGCCCGCCCAAAGTGGCTGTTGCACCAGCAAGGCCCCTTGTGGCCGCCCGCTGGAAGCTGTGGCTTCGGTGCTCACCGTCGGATAGCGCGACCATTTGGCGGTCTCCAGATCACCTAGCGCAGCTTGTAAATCAGCCTGTTTGGCTTTGACGCTGGGGTGCTGGGTAGCCGCCAGGCTCAGGGCCTCGGACAAACGCAATTCGGAAGCCGCAGAAATCACCGGCCACAAACCCATCAAGGCCACCCCCACCCAACAGGTCCGCCAAACAGAGCGAGAAGTCATTCGAATCAAAACCTATCAATAAAAAATTAACGAATTAAATATGATTGCACGAGGCAAATCGCAAATAATTATAAAAATACTGGACAGTCAAATGCCTGCAGACCTCAACTTTTCTCGCGCTCGGCCTCTTGCGCAGAGCCATCGGGCCAGTCCCGGATGTAGGCTTTCAGCATCTTGTTTTCAAAGTCTTGGCTTTCCACCACCGCTTTGGCCACGTCGTAAAAACTGATCACACCCATCAGCATGGCCCCGTCCATGATGGGCATGTAGCGGGCATGGTGCTCCAACATCATGCGGCGCACTTCGTCGATGTCGTTGTCGCTGGTGCAGGTTTGGGGTGTGGCGTCCATGGCCTCTTGCACCAAGGTCTGCCCGATCTGGCCGCCATTTTTGACCAGTTGTCGGATCACTTCGCGAAAAGTGAGCATGCCCACCAAGCTACCGTGCGACATGACCACCAAAGAACCGATGTCTTTTTCGGCCATGTCGTTCATGGCGCGCGCCAAAGGTTCGTCGGCCTGAACCGTGAAGAGGGTGCCGCCTTTGACGCGGAGGATGTCGCTGACTTTCATGGTGTGTCTCCTGAGGGGCGGTACGGAAAAGCGTGTTGATCAATATAGCCCACAATCTCTGCTCAGTCGCGGGCAAAACGTCTGCGCAAGGCTTTATTTTTTCGGAGACAACCCATGGCTGGTTACAGCGATCCCGGTTTTGACACTTTGGCCCTGCACGCAGGCGCAGCCCCCGACCCGAGCACGGGCGCGCGGGCAGTGCCGATCCACCTGACCACCTCTTTCGTTTTTGAATCCAGCGACCAAGCCGCCGCCCTCTTCAACCTCGAGCGCCCTGGCCACGTCTACAGCCGCATCAGCAACCCGACCAACGCGGTGCTGGAGCAGCGCATCTCGGCTTTGGAGGGCGGTATCGGCGCCATCACCACCGCCAGCGGCCAGGCGGCTTTGCACCTGGCCATTGCCACCCTCATGGGGGCGGGTTCGCACATCGTGGCCTCCAGCGCTTTGTACGGCGGCTCACACAACCTGCTGCACTACACCCTGAGCCGTTTTGGCATCCGCACCACCTTCGTCAAACCGGGCGACCTGGACGCTTGGCGCGCCGCCGTACAGCCCGACACCAAACTCTTTTTTGGGGAAACCGTGGGCAACCCCGGCATGGACGTGCTGGACATCGAAGCGGTGAGCGCCATCGCGCACGAGGCGGGTGTGCCCTTGCTGATCGACTCGACACTCACTTCGCCCTGGCTCATCAAGCCTTTTGACCACGGAGCCGATCTGGTTTACCACTCGGCGACCAAGTTCTTGGCGGGCCACGGCACGGTGGTGGGCGGCTTGGTGGTCGATGGCGGCAGCTTTGATTGGGACAAATCGGGCAAATTTGCCGAACTGAGCCAAGCCTACGAAGGCTTTCACAACATGGTGTTCAGCGAAGAAAGCACCGTGGGCGCGTTTTTGCTGCGCGCCCGGCGCGAAGGCCTGCGCGACTTTGGGGCCTGCATGAGCCCGCACACCGCCTGGCTGATTTTGCAAGGCATCGAAACCCTGCCCCTGCGCATGGCCCGCCATGTGGAGAACACCGCCAAGGTGGTCGAATTTTTGGCCGCACACTCGCTGGTCAGCCGCGTGGGCCACCCCATGCTGGAAAGTCATCCCTCGCACGCGCTGGCGCAAAAACTCTTGCCACGCGGGGCCGGTTCGGTGTTCAGCTTCGACATCCGGGGCTCTCGCGCCCAAGGCCAAAAGTTCATTGAAACCCTCAAGGTCTTCAGCCACTTGGCCAACGTGGGAGACTGCCGCAGCCTGGTGATCCACCCGGCCAGCACCACGCATTTCCGCATGAGCGATGAGGCCTTGGCCGCCAGCGGCATTGGCCCGGGCACGATCAGGCTGTCGATTGGCTTGGAAGACCCCGCCGATTTGATCGACGACCTTAAAAAAGCACTCAAAGCTGCAGAAAAAACTTGAAACCCATGCAAATACGCGCCTACCAAAAACCTGACGAAGCCGCTGTGGTGGCTTTGTGGCAAGCCTGTGATCTGACCCGCCCCTGGAACGATCCCTACAAAGACATTGCGCGCAAG
>CAMDFT010000122.1 GCA_945897795.1 Limnohabitans sp. Rim8
ACCTACAGTGAAAGCGTGCAAGACCAGATCGAAGACCGCTTGCGCGCCTTGTGCAACGGCGTGGCCCAAGGCTTTGGGGCTTCGGCCGAATTGACCTACGAGCGCGTCTACCCCGCCACCGTGAACACCGTGCCTGAAGCCGAATTTGCCTGCAATGTCGCGGCCACTCTGGTGGGCGAAGACAAGGTCTGGCGCAACATGCTGCCCAGCATGGGCGGCGAAGATTTTTCTTTCATGCTACAGGCCAAACCCGGCGCTTACATTCGCATCGGCCAAGGCCTGCCGCACGGCCCCGGCCCGCACCCACTGCACAACAGCCGTTACGATTTCAACGACGAAATCTTGCCACTGGGCGCGGCTTTGCACGCCAGTTTGGTGGAGCAGGCATTGCCTTTGCTCAACACATGATGTTTTTTGATTCGGTTCAGTGAGTTCATTCAACAAGGAAATATCCATGGCTTTCAAACTCAATCCTCTCGTGGCCACTTTGGCCACTGTGCTGGCCTTGACGGCGGCTTCGGCCTCTGCCGTGACACTGCGCGTGGGCAACCAAGGCGACGCTTTGTCCATGGACCCGCACTCGCTCAACGAGTCGTTGCAAATTTCGGTGGTCGAAAACGTCTACGAGACCTTGGTGTCCCGAGATGCCAACTACAAGCTCACCCCCCTGCTGGCCACCAGCTGGAAGCAAACCGCACCGACCGTGTGGCGCTTTGAGTTGCGCAAGGGGGTCAAGTTTCATGACGGTACGCCCTTCACGGCAGACGACGTGATCTTCAGCTACGAGCGCGCCAAGGGCGATGGCTCTGACATGAAGAGCTATGTGGGTCAGTTCAAAGAGATCAAAAAGATCAACGACCATACGATTGACATCATCACCAACGCGCCCTTCCCGATCGTGCCCGAGCTGATCACCCACTGGGCCATCATGAGCAAGAAGTGGTGCGAAGACAACCAGGCCACCAAGCCGGTGGACCGCCGCAAAGGCATTGAAAACGCCGCCTCTTTCCGTGCTAATGGCACGGGTCCTTTCCGTGTGCGCGAGCGTCAGCCCAGCATTCGGACCACGTTCACGCGCAGCGGCAACTACTGGGGCACGATTCCTGGCAACGTGGATGAGGTCATCTTCAGCGTGATTGGCAACGATGCCACCCGCGTGGCGGCCATGATGTCGGGTGAACTCGATGTGATGGAGCCTGTGCCCGTGCAAGACGTGGAGCGCCTGAAGGCCAACGACAAACTCAAGGTGCTGCAAGGCCCCGAGTTGCGTGCCATTTTCTTGGGCATGGACCAAAAACGTGACGAGCTGCTGTACTCCAACGTCAAGGGTAAAAACCCCTTCAAAGACGTCCGAGTGCGCAAGGCTTTCTACCAAGCCATTGACATCGACACCATCAAGAGCCGCGTGATGCGCGGTGCCGCCACGCCCTTGGCACTGATGTACCCCCCACAAGTCAATGGCTTCCCGGCCGACTTGGCCAAGCGTTTGCCTTTCGACATCGAAGCTTCTAAGAAATTGCTGGCCGAAGCGGGCTACCCCAACGGTTTCGAAGTCAAGATGAACTGCCCGAATGATCGCTATGTGAACGACGCGGAAATCTGCCAGGCCGTAGCTGCCAACCTGGCCAAGGTGGGCGTCAAGATCAGCCTGGAAGCCGAGACCAAGGGCACTTACTTTCCCAAGATCTTGAGCCGCAACACCAGCTTTTACATGCTGGGCTGGACCGCCAGCACCGTGGACGCGCACAACGTGATGTACCCCATCTTGTCCACCCCTGGTGACGGGGGTCGCGGCCAGTTCAACTTGGGCGCTTACAGCAACCCCAAGGTGGACGAGTTGACCGACAAAGTGGCCTCTGAAACCGATCAGAAAAAGCGCAACGAGATGATCCGCGAAGCCATGAAGATCCACCAGGACGACGTGGGCCACCTGCCTTTGCACCAGCAAGCGTTGAACTGGGCGGCCAAGAAAAACATCGAGTTGGTGCAGTTTCCGGACAACGGCATGGCTTGGAAATTCATCACAGTGAAGTAATCCATGAACGCTTTGAAACGTTGGCTGAACAGCGACGTCGGTTACAGCTTCCGCCAATCGCCCATGGCGATGGTGGCGGCTGCCATCGCCTTCATTTGTCTTTTTTGTTCGGTCTTTGCCGGCTGGGTGTCGCCCACCAACCCGTTTGATCTGGCCACGCTGGAGTTGAGTGACGCCCGCTTGCCGCCCGCCTGGATGGAGGGTGGCACTTCCAAGTTTTTGCTCGGCACCGATGATCAGGGGCGCGACATTTTGTCGGCCCTGATCTATGGTTCGCGCATTTCTTTGATCGTCGGCTTGGCTTCGGTGCTCTTGTCGGTGGTGGTCGGCGTGGGCCTGGGTTTGCTGGCGGGTTTCAAGGGCGGCTGGCTCGACGCTTTGCTCATGCGCCTGTGCGATGTGATGCTGTCCTTCCCGGCCATTTTGGTGGCGCTCTTGATCGCGGGCGTGGGGCGCGCCCTGTTTCCCAATGCGCACGAATCGCTGGCCTTTGGCGTGCTGATCATCTCGATCTCGCTGACGGGCTGGGTGCAATACGCCCGCACCGTGCGCGGCACCACTTTGGTCGAGCGCAACAAAGAATACGTGCAGGCCGCTCGCGTGACGGGCGTGGCCCCGCTGCGCATCATGTTCAAGCATGTGTTGCCCAACGTGATGGGTCCGGTCATGGTGCTGGCCACCATTCAGGTGGCCACGGCCATCATCACCGAAGCCACGCTGTCATTTTTGGGTGTGGGCGCACCGCCCACCTCGCCCTCGCTGGGCACGCTGATTCGCGTGGGCAACGACTATTTGTTTTCGGGCGAGTGGTGGATCACGATTTTCCCTGGCCTGATGCTGGTGGTGATCGCCTTGTCGGTCAACTTGTTGGGTGACTGGTTGCGCGACGCGCTGAATCCGAGATTGCGATGAGTCTTTTACAAGTCAAAAATTTGGTGGTGGAATTCCCCAGCCGCCACGGCACGCTGCGTGCGCTGGACGATATTTCTTTCGACATCGCCCCCGGCGAAATCCTGGGGGTGGTGGGCGAATCGGGTGCGGGCAAATCGCTCACGGGTGCGGCCATCATTGGCTTGCTGGAGCCGCCGGGCCGCGTGGCCGGGGGGCAGATCTTGCTCGAAGGCCAGCGCATCGATCACCTGAACAACGACCAGATGCGCCACATTCGGGGCCGCAAGATCGGCGCGATTTTTCAGGACCCGCTGACCTCGCTCAACCCGCTGTATTCCATCGGCAGGCAGCTGACCGAAACCATTCTGGCCCACCTGCCGGTGACGCCCCAAGAGGCACGCCAGCGGGCCATCCAGTTGCTTAAAGACACTGGCATTTCTGCCGCCGAAGAGCGCATTGAGCACTACCCGCACCAGTTCTCGGGCGGCATGCGCCAGCGCGTGGTGATTGCCCTGGCCCTGGCGGCAGAGCCGCAACTGATCGTGGCCGACGAACCCACCACCGCGCTCGACGTGTCCATCCAGGCGCAGATCATCAGCTTGCTCAAAAAGGTCTGCAAAGACCGGGGCGCTGCCGTGATGCTGATCACGCACGACATGGGCGTGATCGCCGAAACCTGTGACCGCGTGGCGGTGTTGTACGCTGGGCGCGTGGCCGAGATCGGCCCGGTGCACCAGGTCATCAACCACCCGGCACACCCTTACACCGCAGGCCTGATGGCCTCGATCCCCGACATGGACAGTGACCGCGAACGCCTGAACCAGATTGACGGTGCCATGCCGCGCCTGAACGCCATCCCGCAAGGCTGCGGCTTCAACCCGCGTTGCCCCAAAGCCTTTGACCGCTGCCGCCAAGAGCGGCCCGATTTGGTTCAAGCCGGGTCAACCCAAGCCGCTTGCTGGCTGCACGACGGGAGTGCAGCATGAGCATCGCTAAATCCCAACCCCTGGTCGTGGCGCACGACCTGGCCAAAACCTTTGACGTGTCGGCCCCCTGGCTCAACCGCGTGATCGAGCGCAAACCGCGCCAACTGCTCAATGCTGTGGACGGCGTGAGTTTTGAAATCGAACGCGGCAAAACCCTGGCCTTGGTGGGCGAGTCCGGTTGCGGCAAAAGCACGGTGGCCCGCTTGCTGGTGGGCCTGTACGAGCCCACACGCGGTGGCCTGACCTTTGACGGACAAGACGCGCACGCCGCTTTCAAGTCGGCCGACGCGCAAAAGATGCGCCAGCGCATCCAGATGATTTTCCAAGACCCCTATGCCAGCCTGAACCCGCGCTGGACGGTGGACGACATCATCGGCGAACCGCTCAAAGAACATGGCCTGATCAGCGACGCCGAAGAGCTCAAAGCCCGTGTGGCCGAGTTGCTCAAGTCAGTGGGCTTGTCACCGCTGGACATGGTCAAGTACCCGCACCAGTTTTCGGGCGGGCAGCGTCAGCGCATCTCCATCGCCCGAGCCCTGGCCACCGCGCCCGAGTTTTTGGTGTGCGACGAGCCGACCTCGGCGCTGGATGTGAGCGTGCAGGCCCAGGTGCTCAACATCATGAAAGACCTGCAGCGCGAGCGCGGCCTGACGTATCTGTTCATCAGCCACAACCTGGCCGTGGTGCGCCATGTGAGCGACCAGGTGGGCGTGATGTATTTGGGCCGACTGGTGGAACTGGCCGACAAACACACGCTGTTTGGCAACCCGCAGCACCCCTACACCAAGATGCTGCTCGACGCGATTCCGAAGATGCACGACACCGGCCGCGCCCGCACCCCGGTGCAAGGCGAAGTGCCCAACCCTTTGAGCCCGCCCACAGGTTGCACCTTCCACCCCCGCTGCCCGCAGGCCACCGACATCTGCCGTGCAGAGCGCCCCGCTTTGCGCGACTTCAAAGGCATCAAGATCGCTTGTCACGCGGTGGTGTGACGCGGCTCAATATCGGAATAATCAATATATTGCTTTTATTGGAAAATCCAATAAAATAAAAATATTGGAGATGTCGATATGGCGCAAACACTCACGAACACCCAACAAGTCGGGCACTTGTTGACAGCCAACCGCAAGGCGCAAGGCATGACACAGGCGCAAGCTGCGGCGCGTCTGGGGATCAGCCAGGCCCGGTTGTCAGAGTTGGAGCAAAACCCAGGACGTTTGACGATTGATCGGCTCTTGGTGCTGGTCAATCTTTTGGGCTTGGAGCTGGTGTTGCGCAGTCCCGCCGAAAAGCCCACCCAAACCGCCAGCGATTGGTAAACCATGGGAAGGCATTCGCACAGCCGGGCCCTGAACATCTGGATGAACGGTGAGTGGGTTGGGCAATGGACAGTCAAGCGCAACGGGGTGCATGAGCTGGTGTATGCCGACAGCTGGAATACATCCTCTTTTGCGCGGCCACTTTCACTGTCATTGCCCATGACGGGCCAGCCCTTGCAAGGACAAGCGGTCGAAAATTTTTTCGACAATTTGCTGCCTGACAGCGCGGACATCCGACGCCGTGTTCAAACGCAATTTCGCACGCCCAGCAGCAGTGCCTTTGATTTGCTCGAAGCCATTGGCCGGGACTGTGTCGGGGCCGTTCAATTGTTGTCAACAGAGGCACCGCCCACGGGGTGGAACACGATTGAGGCCCAAGCATTGAGCCCCTCCGAAATTGAAAGCTGGCTGAACCGCGTGACCACAACGGCCCACCGGATGGGCGAAAGTGATGATGACAGTTTCCGGATTTCATTGGCCGGTGCACAAGAGAAAACCGCGCTGACCTGGCACCAAGGTCGGTGGTGCAGACCGCATGGGGCAACCCCGACCACACATATTTTCAAACTACCGATGGGCCTGGTGGGTAACCGGCAAGCGGACATGTCCACTTCGGTTGAAAACGAATGGCTGTGCGCACAATTGGCGAAAGCATTTGGACTGCCTGTAGCCGGTTGCGAGATGGCCCAATGGGGTGCGCAAAAAACTTTGGTTGTGGAGCGGTTTGACCGAAGGTTGGCACCAAGCGGTCAGTATTGGTTGCGCTTGCCACAAGAAGACTTTTGCCAAGCCTTGGGGCTGCCCAGCCATTTGAAGTACGAGGCCGATGGCGGCCCAGGTCTGCGGCAATTGAGTGCGCTGTTGCGAACGTCTGCAAACGCCACCGATGATCTGCGCACCTTGTTTGAAGCGCAATTGTTTTTCTGGATGCTGGCAGCCACCGATGGCCATGCCAAAAACTTCAGCCTCTCTCTATTGGCGGGAGGCGCGTACCGCTTGACGCCCTTGTATGACATCTTGTCGGCTTGGCCTATCGCCGGAACGGGGGGACAAGAAGTGCCCCTCGCCAAACTCAGAATGGCCATGGCCTTGCGCGGCAAAAGCCCGCATTACCTTGTGAAGTCGATTCAACCCCGTCACTTTCTTGAATCCGCGCACCGTGAAGGCTACACCGACATGGCTGGCAGCATGCACCGCATGGGCACACGGGCATCGAGTGCGCTGCAAGAAGTTGCCCAACGATTGCCCAGTGATTTTCCTCAAGCCCTGTTCGACAAGGTGGCCGAGGGGATGTTGGACATGGCACGAAGGCTTGCAGCAAGCGGTTGAGCGTGTTGGGTTTCCTGGGTGATGCGCTCCCTAAAATGCACGACAACGACATCTGCCGTGCTGAGCGCCCCGCTTTGCGCGACTTCAAAGGCATCAAGATCGCTTGTCACGCGGTGGTGTGAA
>CAMDFT010000123.1 GCA_945897795.1 Limnohabitans sp. Rim8
TGAAACACAGCCCCGGCGGCATGGTGGATGCCGAGTTTGCCGTGCAATATTTGGTGCTCTTGCACACGGCCGCACATCCCGAGTTGGCCGACAACGTGGGCAACATTGCCTTGCTGCAGCGGGCAGAAAAAGCGGGCCTGCTGCCCGCCAAAGTGGGCGAAGCTGCCGCCAACGCCTACCGTGAAATGCGCCGCCTGCAGCACCGGGCGCGGCTGAACGAAGAGCCCACCCAGGTGGACCCTGCCACCCTCACGGCTGAGCGAGAGGCTTTGCTGGCCGTGTGGCGGTGTGTGATGGGCTGACGACCAAGCAGTGATCCGGCTCAATTTGCGGTGAACAGTTTTTTCGGAACTGTTGAAAACGAGCGTCTCCAGAGTGGACGGGTGTCATATGGCTGGCCGGGACCGTGGGCTCAGTCAAGGAATGATCAATAGCGACCGTAAAAAACATACAAAAGTATTATTATTGGCGTCTCTTGAACATCGGGTCATTGAATTTCAAGAAATTTGAAATTATTGAATTCACCCGTGTTCTTCCATCTGAATGACCTTTGGTCCAGGGATGAGATCCATGAAACAGTCCTTTTTAAGCCGTACCCAACCTTGGGCCAAAGCAACGGCGATTGGCGCGGCCTTGATGGTGACCCCCTTGATGCACGCCTTGGCGCAAACCACGCCTGCTGCGCAAAATGGCACAAATGATTCAGATGTTGCCAACGCCAAGGTGTACCCGACGGTGCAGGTGGTGGACAAGCCGCTCGAATACCGCCAGTTTGAAAAAGTGGAGATCACCGGTTCTGCCATCCTGGCCAAAGAGGCCAAGCAGGCGCTGCCCTTGCAATACATTGACCGACGGGAAATTGAGCGCAGTGGGGCGACCACTTTGGCCGAATTGATTCAGCGTTTGCCGGTCATGAGCAATTTTTCCGAGTTGGGATCGGTGACCGGTACGGTGTCTGGCGGACCCGAAACGGCCGCTGTACACGGCAATCAAAGTGGGACTTTGGTGTTGCTCAATGGTCGACGTCTGCCTTATTACGGCAGTCAGACGATCGTCGGTGAACGTGCGGTGGTAGATCTGAATTTTCTGCCCCTCGCGGCGATTGAAAGAATTGAGATCCTCACCGATGGTGCGTCCAGTCGTTATGGCTCGGATGCGGTGGCCGGGGTGGTCAACATCATCACCAAAACAGAACAACAAGGTGTGGGTATTCAGGTTGGGGGCAGCTTGCCGCAGGGGGGGCATGGCCAAAGCCAGTCGGTGAACTTGTCGTGGGGCAAAGGGCGCTTGCAGCGTGATGGCTACAACTTGAGAGCCTACCTCACCGCAGAAAAGTCAGAGCCGCTCTTGGCCAACCACCGAGAGGTCTCCAGCCAAGGTGCGCGGACACTGCAGATAGACGGTAAGGCTTGGTGGCAAAAATTCAATTACAGCCAATACAGTGCACCTGCTAAAAATTATCGAGATGCGGCCGGGGTGTTGCGCAACGACCATTTTCTGCAAAAGGGCCAATGCGCAACAGGTTGGTATGAGCTTTACCGAGGGGAATGCGACAAAAATACCCAAGGAGATATGACGCTCTACCCCCAAACCGAAAAGAACTTGCTGTATGCCCAGGGTGACAAAGTGTTGGACAACCGATGGTTGCTGTTTGCAGAGGGGTTGGTGGGTCAATACAAACAAATCACGGTCCCCAGTGGGATGTATGTGACGAGGGATGTTCCCAACGAAGATGCATCGCCTCAGTATTTACTGGACATCGTTCCATGGCGATTGTTGAAACAACAATACGCCAACCGAGTGCACAACGCGGTGGTGGGGCTGAGGGGAGAGCAATCGGGCTGGGATTTTGTGACCTCGGTGTCTTCGGGCAAGCACTACGTCGAGCGTTCCTATACAGATGGTATTTTGAAAGGTGATCGGAATGCTTTGTCGTTGCCACCTGAAATCATTGGTCAAGAACCCTCTCAATATGGCACCACCAAGGTGTCGGAAATGGAGTCCTACCTGAGAACTTCGAAACAGATCATGGATGTGGGCTGGACGCGATTGGACAGTTTGAATTTCCTGGCGAGCCGCGAGTTGATGGACACAGAAAATGGTCCGGTGGGTGTGGGTGTAGGCCTTGACTTGCGACGTGAAGCTATTTTCTATGAGGCCCCTTTTTATGCCGATGCAAGTGAAGCTTATCGCAGGAGTTACCGCCCTGACTTTGAGGCACGCCGCTCAAACTGGGCAACGCACATTGAAGTCAACGCCCCCTTGGGACCGAACAGTGAAATCACCGCTGCTGTGAGGCATGACCAATATTCCGACTTTGGCGGTGTCCAGACAGGCAAAGCCGGTTGGAAATGGAAACCCCATCCTGCATGGTTGATCCGAGGCTCCGTGGGCACGGGTTTCAGAGCCCCAAGTTTGGGGCAAATGCTGCCCAACAAAACCAAGATTTACGATGTTTACGATTTAGAGACCGACAAGTATTTGGCGGCAGTGAATCAGGGGAATCCGCTTTTAAAACCTGAAAAATCTCAGCAAACCAACTGGGGCTTGAGGTTTGAACCGCATCAGCGACTCTCCATGGGGGCAGATGTTTGGCAATTGAACATTCGCGATACGTTTGGGATTTTGACGGCAACGCAAATTTTGGATGTCCCCGAAAACAGGGCGCGTTACATTGTGGATGGTGAGTTGTTGCAGTCCAATCAGAACCTGGGAAAAAGCATCCAACGCGGCGTGGACTACGACGTTCAGATCCGCCAGCCCACCGACCTGGGGCGTGTGCGGATGGTGCTGCGAGGGACCTACATGTTCAAGTCGGCCCAGCAAGATGCGTTGACGGGGGCCATGGTGTCCAACCTCGCGATGTATGGTGATGTGTGGACAAAGACCGCAGCGCGTAACCAATGGACCTTGAGCTCCATGCTTGAGCGAGAGGACTGGACGGTGGGTGCGGCGCTGCATTACAGGTCGGGTGAACAGGAAAAAACGGTTTTGGTGGATGCGGATGGCCAGCAACTCAATTACACAGGCCGAATTCCGGCTTATTGGACCTGGGACCTGTCAAGTCGGTGGCAAATCAAGCCGAAATTGCAATTGACGGCCAGCTTGGTCAATGTGGCCAACCGATTGCCGCCTTTGAGAATGGCCATACAGGGCAATGTTTTGTTGGGCGTGGATACGCGTTATGCCAATTACATGGGCCGCAATTTGCGGGTCAAAATGGACTACAAGTTTTGACTTGAGCCGCTGAACCCCCGTCATGACCGCCTTGCGGGGCGGATTTAACCGCATCGCTAAACTCCCAGCACGTCAATCAGGCGGTTAGACAAGAGCAGTGGTATGAGAAAAATGGGATGGTGGCTTGTGTTGTTGACCAGTTTGACGGTCGTGTGGGGCGCAGGGGCCGCAGACAAGGCATCCCCAGGAGCAGCCAAACCGAGCTTGACCGTGACCACGGTGAGCCCCCTGAGCCAAAACCTCACCCAGCGTATCTCTGCCAACGGCAGCCTCGCCGCCTGGCAAGAAGCCATCATCGGTGCAGAAGCCCATGGCCTGAAGATCACCGAAGTACGTGTCAATGTGGGCGACCGGGTGCAGCGCGGTGATGTGTTGGCTGTTTTGCAGGCCGATACCTTGCGCGCCGAGCTGGCGCAGGCTGAAGCGGTGCTCGCAGAAGCCACGGCCAGTGCGCAAGAAGCCAAAGCCCAATCCGACCGCGCCCGCAGCTTGCAGCAGCAGGGCTTTTTTAGCAATGCGCAGCTGAGCCAGACCTTGGCCGCCGATGCGTCCGCTCAGGCGCGTGTGCAGTCGGCGCGTGCCATGGTGCAGCTGCAAACCGTGCGCTTGTCGCAAACCCAGGTGCGTGCGCCCGATGCGGGCGTGATCTCGGCGCGCCAAGCCACCGTGGGCAGCGTGGTGGGCGCGGGCACCGAGTTGTTTCGCTTGATCCGCCAGGGCCGCATCGAGTGGCGTGCTGAAGTGACCGCTGCCGAGATTGGCCGCATCCAGGTGGGCGCGCTGGTGCAAGTGAAGGCCGCCAGCGGCCAGCTGCTGCAAGGCAAGGTGCGCATGGTGGCGCCCTCGGTCGATGCGCAAACCCGCAACGCCATCGTGTACGTGGACTTGCCCGCCGCAACAGGCAGCGCCCGCGCCGGCATGTACGCCCAAGGCGAGATCGCGTTGGGCCAAAGCCAGGCGCTCACCGTACCCCAAAGCGCCGTGGTGGTGCGCGATGGTTTCAGTTACGTTTACACCGTCGGTGCCGACCAAAAAGTCAGCCAGCTCAAGGTGCAAACCGGACGCCAAAGCGGCGATCGTGTCGAGGTGAACAGTGGCCTCAAAGCCGATGCCCGCGTGGTGGCCAGTGGCGGTGCATTTTTGAACCACGGCGACACGGTGCGAGTGGTGGACGCGCCCGCCTCTCAAGCTGCCCCCGCTGCACCCGCCACCAAGTAAAGGGACGCCATGATCAACGTCTCTTCCTGGTCGATCCGCAACCCTATTCCGGCCGTCATGCTGTTTGTGCTGCTGACGGTGGCGGGCTTCATCGCCTTTGGTTCGATGAAGGTGCAAAACTTTCCCGATTTGGACGTGCCCACCATTTCGGTGACCGCCAGCTTGCCCGGTGTGGCGCCCTCACAGCTCGAAACCGATGTGGCCCGAAAGCTCGAAAACGCACTCGCCCCGCTGCAGGGTTTGAAGCACATCACCACCAAAGTGCAAGACGGTGTGGTCTCGATCACCGCCGAGTTCCGCATGGAAAAGCCCAGCCAGGAGGCGGTGGACGATGTGCGCTCGGCCATTCAGGGCGTGCGTGCCGATTTGCCGGGCGACCTGCGCGACCCGGTGGTGCAAAAGCTTAATCTGGCGGGCACGCCCGTGCTGGCCTACACCGTGCGCTCGGCGCGCATGGACGACGAGGCCTTGTCCTGGTTGGTCGACAAAGACATCACCCGCAAGCTCTTGTCGTTGCGCGGTGTGGGGGCCGTGAACCGCGTGGGCGGCGTGACGCGCGAAGTGCGTGTGGCGTTGGATGTGGACCGCCTACAGTCGCTGGGTATCACGGCGGCCGAGGTGTCGCGCCAGCTCAAGCAGGTGCAGCAAGAAGGCTCGGGCGGACGCATGGAACTGGGCGCGGGCGAGCAGCCCGTGCGCACGCTGGCCACCGTCAAAACGGCTCAAGAAGTGGGGCAGATCGAGCTGGCCACATCGCGTGGTGGAAGTGTGCGCCTGGACCAAGTGGCCACGGTGAGCGACACGCTGGCCGATGCCCGATCGGCCGCCAGCCTGAACGGCAAGCCCGTGGTGGGCTTTGAGGTGGTGCGCAGCAAGGGCGAGAGCGAAGTGGCCGTGGGCCGTTTGGTGCGCCAGGCCCTGGCCGACTACCGCCTGCAAAACCCCGACATCGAGATCACCGAAGCCTTTGACTTTGTGACCCCGGTGGAAGAGGAATACAACGGCTCACTCATCTTGCTTTACGAGGGCGCGATCTTGGCGGTGCTGGTGGTGTGGCTGTTTTTGCGCGACTGGCGGGCCACCTTTGTGTCGGCCGTGGCGCTGCCGCTGTCGGTCATTCCTGCTTTCATTGGCATGGCCTACCTGGGCTTTTCCATCAACGTGGTGACTTTGCTGGCGCTGTCTTTGGTGATTGGCGTGCTGGTGGACGACGCGATTGTGGAGGTGGAAAACATCGTGCGCCATTTGCGCATGGGCAAGTCGCCTTACCAGGCGGCCATGGAAGCGGCGGACGAGATCGGCCTGGCCGTGATCGCGACCACCTTCACCCTGATCGCGGTGTTTTTGCCCACGGCCTTCATGAGTGGCATTCCGGGCAAGTTCTTCAAGCAGTTTGGCTGGACGGCGTCGCTGGCGGTGTTTGCCTCGCTGGTGGTGGCGCGGGTGCTCACGCCCATGATGGCTGCGTACATTTTGAAGCCCATTGTCACCGCCGCGCACGAGCCGGGCTGGCTCAAGCGCTACATGGTCTGGGCCACCTGGTGCATGAAGCACCGCCTGACCACCATGGTCTTGGCCACGCTGTTTTTCATCGGCTCCATCATGCTGGTGCCGCTGTTGCCCAAGGGCTTCATTCCGCCGGACGACAACTCGCAAACCCAGGTGTATGTGGAGCTGCCACCCGGCTCCACGCTGGCGCAAACGCAAGCCAGTGCCGAACACGCCCGCACGTTGCTCATGACGGTGAACGACGTGAAAAGCGTCTATACGACGATTGGCGGTGGCAGCGCAGGCTCTGACCCGTTTGCCGGTGGCGGCGCGGCCGAAGTGCGCAAGGCCACGCTCACCATCCAGCTGAGCGAACGCGGCACGCGCCCGCGCAAGCAAGCCATTGAAAACGACATCCGCA
>CAMDFT010000124.1 GCA_945897795.1 Limnohabitans sp. Rim8
GAGCGTGCCCTGAATTTGGGCATGACTGGCCCCATGCTGCGCGGCTCTGGCTTCGCGTGGGATTTGCGCAAAAAGCAACCGTACGACGCCTACGACCAAGTCGAGTTCGACGTGCCTGTGGGCAAGACCGGTGACAGCTACGACCGTTACCTGGTGCGTGTGCAGGAGATGCGCGAATCCAACCGCATCATCCAGCAGTGCGTGAAGTGGCTGCGTGCCAACCCTGGTCCGGTCATCACCGACAACCACAAGGTGGCACCGCCTGCGCGTGAAGGCATGAAATCCAACATGGAAGACTTGATCCACCACTTCAAGCTCTTCACCGAAGGTTTCCATGTGCCGGAAGGCGAGGCCTATGCCGCTGTCGAACACCCCAAGGGCGAGTTCGGTATTTACATGGTGAGCGATGGGGCCAACAAGCCTTATCGCCTCAAAATTCGTGCCCCGGGCTTTGCCCATTTGGCCACCCTCGATGAAATGGCCCGTGGCCACATGCTGGCCGATGCGGTCGCGATCATCGGGACGATGGACATCGTTTTTGGAGAGATTGACCGATGATCTCTGATTCAACCAGAGCACGCTTTGCGCGTGAAGTTGCCAAGTTCCCTGCAGACCAAAAGCAGTCGGCCGTCATGGCTTGCTTGGCTATCGTGCAGCAAGAACAAGGCTGGGTGAGCCCCGACAGTGAGCAAGTCGTGGCCGAGGTGTTGGCCATGCCCGTTATGGCGGTGCACGAAGTCACGACCTTCTACAACATGTACAACCAAAAGCCGGTGGGCAAGTTCAAGCTGAACGTGTGCACCAACCTGCCTTGCCAGTTGCGTGGCGGTGCCCAGGCACTGGCCCACTTGGAGCACAAGTTGGGCGTGCACGTCGGTGAGACCACAGCCGACGGCATGTTCACCTTGCAGCCCAGCGAGTGCCAAGGCGCTTGCGCCGATGCTCCCGTGTTGTTGGTCAATGACCGCCACATGTGCAGCCTCATGAGCCATGAAAAATTGGACCAACTCGTCGACAGCCTGAAGAAAGCCGAGGCCGCCTGATGAAAGTCGAACAAATCCTGAGCCAATTCCAAGCCACGGGCGTGGAAAGCTGCTTCCATGATCGCCACATCAACCCGCAAATTTATGCCGGCTTGAATGGTGCGAATTGGGGCATCCAAGACTACGAAGCGCGTGGCGGCTATGCGGCTTTGCGCAAAATTTTGGGCAAAGACGGTGCCGAGACCGGCGTTGTGGGTATGACCCAAGATCAGGTGATCGCCACCGTCAAAGAGTCGGGCCTGCGCGGTCGCGGCGGTGCGGGTTTCCCCACGGGTCTGAAGTGGAGCTTCATGCCCCGCCAGTTCCCAGGTCAAAAGTATTTGGTGTGCAACTCGGACGAGGGCGAGCCGGGTACCTGCAAAGACCGCGACATCATGGAGTACAACCCGCACACAGTGATCGAGGGCATGATCATCGCGGCTTATGCCATGGGCATCAGCGTGGGTTACAACTACATCCACGGCGAAATTTTCCACACCTACGAGCGCTTCGAAGCGGCCCTCGAAGAAGCCCGTGCCGCAGGCTATTTGGGTGACCACATCATGGGCAGCACCTTCAGCTTCCAGCTGCACGCCTCGCACGGGTTTGGCGCTTACATCTGCGGCGAAGAAACTGCTTTGCTTGAATCACTCGAAGGCAAAAAAGGCCAGCCCCGCTTCAAGCCACCGTTTCCCGCCAGCTTTGGCCTGTACGGCAAGCCCACCACCATCAACAACACCGAAACCTTCGCAGCAGTGCCCTGGATCATCCGCAATGGGGGTCTGGCGTATCTGGAATGCGGCAAGCCCAACAACGGCGGCACCAAGATCTTCTCGGTCAGCGGCGATGTCGAGCGCCCCGGCAACTACGAAGTGCCGATGGGCACCCCATTTGCCAAGCTGCTCGAACTCGCAGGCGGTGTGCGCGGTGGTCGCCAACTCAAGGCGGTGATCCCTGGCGGATCTTCTTCTCCGGTGGTTCCTGCCGAGTTGATGATGAAGCTGACCATGGACTACGACAGCATCGCCAAAGAAGGCGGCTCGATGTTGGGTTCGGGCGCGGTGATCGTCATGGACGAGACGCGTTGCATGGTCAAGGCCTTGGCGCGTTTGTCTTACTTTTACTCGCACGAGTCTTGCGGCCAATGCACCCCTTGTCGTGAAGGCACAGGCTGGCTCTGGCGCATGGTGGACCGCATTGAACACGGCCAGGGCCGTGCCAGCGACATCGACATGCTCGACAGCGTGGCCGGCAACATCATGGGCCGTACGATTTGCGCCTTGGGCGATGCAGCGGCCATGCCGGTGCGCGGCATGCTCAAGCATTTCCGTCACGAATTTGTACACCTCATCGAGCACAAGACCTCCATGGTCGATGCCGATGCAACAGCGGTGAAGACCCATGGTTGAAATAGAACTCGACGGTCAGAAAGTGGAAGTTGCCGAAGGCAGCATGGTCATGCATGCCGCCGAAAAAGCAGGCACCTACATCCCCCATTTCTGCTACCACAAGAAACTCTCGATTGCGGCCAACTGCCGCATGTGCCTGGTCGAGGTCGAAAAAGCCCCCAAGCCCATGCCCGCCTGCGCCACGCCCGTGACGCAAGGCATGATCGTGCGCACCAAGAGCGATAAAGCCATCGCTGCGCAAAAGTCGGTCATGGAGTTTTTGCTGATCAACCACCCGCTCGATTGCCCCATCTGCGACCAAGGCGGTGAGTGCCAATTGCAAGACCTGGCTGTGGGTTATGGCGGCAGCAGTTCGCGCTACGAAGAAGAAAAGCGCGTGGTGTTTCACAAGGAAGTCGGCCCGCTGATCTCGATGGAAGAGATGAGCCGCTGCATCCACTGCACACGCTGCGTGCGCTTCGGCCAAGAAGTGGCCGGTGCCATGGAGTTGGGCATGTCGCACCGTGGCGAACACGCCGAGATCGAAACCTTCTTGGGCCAAACGATCGACTCCGAGCTGTCGGGCAACATGATCGACATCTGCCCCGTGGGCGCCCTCACCAGCAAGCCCTTCCGCTACCACGCCCGCACCTGGGAGTTGTCTCGCCGCAAGTCGGTGGCTGCACACGATTCCTCCGGTGCCAACCTGATCGTTCAGGTCAAGAACAACCAGGTCATGCGCGTTGTGCCCCTGGAAAACGAAGACGTCAACGAGTGCTGGATTGCCGACCGTGAGCGTTTCTCTTATGAAGCCCTCAACGGCACTGACCGCCTGACACGCCCCATGCTCAAGCAGGGCGGCGAGTGGAAAGAAGTCGACTGGCAAACCGCTCTGGAATACGTGGCCAATGGTTTGCGCAACATCCAGCGCGACCACGGTGCCAACAGCATCGGCGCACTGGTCAGCCCGCACAGCACCGTCGAAGAGTTGTACCTGGCTGGCGCTTTGATGCGCGGTCTGGGTTCAGACAACATTGATTACCGCCTGCGCAACGCTGAATTTGGGGCGGCTGAAGGCGTGCGCACTTTGGGCACGTCGATTGCATCGCTGTCTACTTTGCAACGTGTTTTGGTGGTGGGCGCCAACCTGCGCAAAGAACATCCGCTGTTTGCCTTGCGTGTGCGCCACGCCGTGCGCCATGGCGCTGCTGTGAACCTGATTGCCGACAAAAGTGCGTTCAGCCATGCCGACGCCTGGGCCATGCCTGTGGCCAACGCGGTGGTGACCGATGCTTTTGCCTGGGCGCAAACCTTGGCCGATGTGGCGACCGCCATTGCAGCCGAGAAGGGCGTTTCAGCCCCTTGTGCGGGCACGGCTTCTGCACAAGCCCAAGCCATCGCCAAGTCTCTGCTGGGCGGCCAGCGCAAGGCGGTGTTGCTGGGCAATTCCGCAGCGCACCATGCCAACGCTTCGACTTTGCTGGCCCTGGCCAACTGGATTGCCGAGCAAACGGGTGCGACTGTCGGTTACCTGACCGAAGCGGCCAACACCGTGGGCGCGCAATGGGTGGCTGCTCAACCGCAAACCGGCGGCAAACATGCGGGCCAGATGCTGGCCGGTGGCCTGAAAGCGGCGATCTTGCTGAACACCGAGCCCGAGTTTGACAGCGCCGCAGGTGGCGCTGCTGCCCCAGCCTTGGCGCAGGCCGAGATGGTGGTGACCCTCAGCCCGTTCAAGGCCAACATGGCATTCAGCGATGTGCTGCTACCGATTGCCCCGTTCACCGAAACATCGGGCTCTTTTGTCAACGCCGAAGGCCGTCTGCAAAGCTTCCACGCCGTGGTCAAGCCTTTGGCCGATACCCGTCCGGCCTGGAAAGTGCTGCGCGTACTGGCCAACTTGCTCGAGATTCCGGGCGTGTCCTTCGAGACCTCTCAAGACGTGTTGGCCCGCGCCACGGCCCAGCCCCTTGCGGCATCGAACACCACGCGTGCCGCGATCAACCTGACAGGCACCACGACGCCCGCGCCAGCGGTCGCTTCGATTTACCAACTTGACGGCATCGTTCGCCGCGCGCCGTCTTTGCAGCTGACCGCAGACGCCCGCCAGGAGGTGACCCCATGATTGACGCGCTGTACAACGGCGGCCTGAATTTGGTCGCTGCCAGCTGGTGGGCCACCTTGGTTTGGCCTGTGCTCTGGATCTTGATCAAGATCGTTGCGATCCTCGCGCCGCTGATGGGTGCGGTGGCTTACCTGACGCTGTGGGAGCGCAAGCTCTTGGGCTTCATGCAAGTGCGCCACGGCCCCAACCGCGTGGGGCCGTTTGGTTTGCTGCAGCCGATTGCAGACGCCCTGAAGTTGCTGACCAAAGAACTGATCAACCCCACAGCGGCCAGCCTCGGCTTGTTCCGCTTGGGCCCGATCATGGCCATCATGCCGGCGCTGGCCGCTTGGGTCGCTATTCCTTTCGGTCCCGAGCAGGCGCTGACCAACATCAACGCTGGCTTGCTGCTGGTGATGGCGATCACCTCGATCGAGGTGTATGGCGTGATCATCGCGGGCTGGGCCTCGAACTCCAAATATGCCTTCTTGGGTGCGCTGCGTGCATCGGCCCAGATGGTGAGCTACGAAATCGCCATGGGCTTTTGCTTCCTGGTGGTCTTGATGGTCTCGGGCAGCATGAACCTGACCGAGATCGTGCTGGCGCAAGGCAAAGGCGAAATGGCTCACATGGGCCTGAGCTTCCTGTCCTGGAACTGGTTGCCGCTGTTGCCCATCTTCATCGTTTACCTGATCTCGGGCGTGGCCGAAACCAACCGTCACCCGTTTGACGTGGTCGAAGGCGAAGCCGAGATCGTGGCCGGTCACATGGTCGAGTACTCGGGCATGGGCTTTGCCATTTTCTTCCTGGCCGAATACGCCAGCATGTGGCTCGTGTCCATCCTGGCCGTGATCATGTTCCTGGGCGGGTGGTTGTCGCCCATCGACAGCGCCTTGTTCAATTGGATACCCGGCTGGATCTGGCTGGGTCTGAAGACCTTCTTGGTCGTGTCCATGTTCATCTGGATTCGTGCCACCTTCCCGCGCTTCCGTTACGACCAGATCATGCGTCTGGGCTGGAAGATCTTCATCCCGGTCACCCTGGTGTGGTTGCTGGTCGTCGGCGTGTGGTTGCACTCGCCCTGGAACATCTGGCTCTGATCGGTGAATGACCATGACCACAATGACTGCTTCCTCTTTCTCGATCAAGGACTTTCTCAAGAGCTTCATGCTCGTCGAGTTGCTCAAGGGCATGGCCCTGACCGGACGTTACGCTTTCGCCCGCAAGGTGACGGTGCAGTTTCCGGAAGAAAAAACACCACAGTCGCCGCGTTTTCGTGGCCTGCATGCCCTGCGCCGTTATGACAATGGTGAAGAGCGCTGCATTGCCTGCAAGCTCTGCGAGGCGGTGTGCCCGGCGATGGCCATCACCATCGAAGCCGGCCAGCGCGAGGACGGTTCGCGCCGCACCACGCGCTACGACATCGATTTGACCAAGTGCATCTTCTGCGGCTTTTGTGAAGAAAGCTGCCCGGTGGACTCGATCGTCGAGACGCATATTTTCGAATACCACGGCGAAAAACGCGGTGACCTGTATTTCACCAAGGACATGTTGCTGGCCGTGGGCGACCGTTACGAAAAAGAGATCGCTGCCGCCCGTGCCGCCGATGCTCCTTACCGTTGAACGCCGCACAGTCCTGAACACTTAAAAAGACAGACCTATGGACGTCAAGACCGGTTTCTTCTACCTCTTCTCGGTGGTGCTGCTGTTTGCAGCCTTCCGGGTGGTGACCGCACGCAACCCCGTGCACGCGGTGCTCTACCTCATGCTGGCTTT
>CAMDFT010000125.1 GCA_945897795.1 Limnohabitans sp. Rim8
AGCATGGACACGTCGATGTGGCTGCCCTGGCCCGTCTTGCCGCGCAACAAAAGGGCCGAGAGGATATTGGTGTAGGCGTACATGCCGGCCGCGATGTCGGCCATCGAGTTGCCCGCCTTGGACGGTGCCTCGGGCGTGCCGGTGATCGACAACAAACCCGCCTCGCTCTGAATCAAAAGGTCATAGGCTTTTTTGTCGCGGTAGGGGCCGTCATCGCCGTAACCCGAGATGTCGCAAACGATCAGTTGGGGGTGTGTGGCGCTGAGGGCGTCAAACGACAGGCCCATGCGCGCGGCGGCGCCGGGCGCCAGGTTTTGCACCAGCACGTCGGCGTCTTTGAGCAGGTCGCGCAGCACGGCTATGGCGTCGGGGTGTTTCAGGTCGAGCGTCAGGCTTTCTTTGGAGCGGTTGGTCCACACAAAGTGCGAGGCCTGGCCGCGTACCCGCGTGTCGTAGGCGCGGGCAAAGTCGCCAGAGCCGGGGCGCTCAACCTTGATGACGCGTGCGCCCAAGTCGGCCAGTTGCCGCGTGCAAAACGGCGCGGCGATCGCGTGTTCGAGTGAGACGACGGTGATGCCGTCCAGAGGTCTGATGGCTGTCATTTCAGAAAGAACGGGGCAAACCGAGGATGTGCTCGGCCACGTAGCTGAAGATCATGTTGGTCGAGACCGGCGCGACTTGGTACAGACGCGTCTCGCGGAACTTGCGCTCGATGTCGTATTCGCAGGCAAAGCCAAAGCCGCCGTGCGTTTGCAGGCAGACGTTGGCCGCTTCCCAGCTGGCCTTGGCCGCGAGGTACTTGGCCATGTTGGCTTCGGCCCCGGCGTTTTGCATGGCGTCGATTTTTTCGCAGGCCTTCCAGCGCATCAGGTTGGCGGCTTCGAGCTCGATGAAAGCGTCGGCAATCGGGAACTGCACGCCTTGGTTTTGGCCAATGGGGCGGCCAAAGACCACGCGGTCGTTGGCGTATTTGGTGGCGCGGTCGATGAACCAATAGCCGTCGCCAATGCACTCGGCAGCGATCAAGACGCGCTCGGCGTTCAGGCCGTCGAGCAGTGTCTTGAAGCCCTTGCCCTCTTCGCCCAGCAGCGCGTCTTCGGGAATCTCCAGGTTGTCAAAAAACAGTTCGTTGGTCTCGTGGTTGACCATGTTCAAAATCGGCCGCACCGTTAGGCCGTTGCCAATCGCTTGCTTGAGATCGATGAGGAAACACGACAAACCTTCGGAGCGCTTGGTGACCTGGTCGGCGGGCGTGGTGCGGGCCAGCAAGATCATCAGGTCGCTGTGCTGGATGCGCGAGATCCAGACCTTCTGGCCGTTGATGACCCAACGACCGTCTTTGCGCACGGCGGTGGTTTTGAGCTTGGTGGTGTCGCTGCCGGTGGTGGGTTCGGTCACGCCCATGGACTGGATGCGCAACTCGCCGGTGGCGATCTTGGGCAAGAGCATGTTCTTTTGTGCGGCAGACCCGCTGCGCACGATGGAATTCATCACGTACATCTGGCCGTGGCAAGCGCCCGAGTTGCCGCCCGAGCGGTTGATCTCTTCCATGATGACCGAGGCCTCGGCCATGGACAGGCCAGAGCCGCCGTATTCTTGCGGAATCAGCGCGGCCATCCAACCGGCTTTGGTCAGGGCGTCGACAAACTCTTCGGGGTACCCGCGTTTTTCATCGACCTTGCGGTGGTACTCGTCAGGGAATTGGGCGCACAGGGCGCGCACGGCGTCGCGGATGTCTTGGTATTGGTCGGGTGTGGTTTGCATGGTGTTGGTATCGGTCAATAAATTCAGTTCAAAAAACGTCAGGCCAAGGTGGCTTGCGCCTGCATCGTGAGCCAACCTTCGTGGTCGCTGGCCCAAAGGTCAATGGTTTTGCCGTCGCCAGACGGCCGTCCGTTCAGACGGAAGGGGTGCAGGTCAAAGGTGGGTCGCACGGCGCGGAACTGGAACGAGGCCACGCGGGCCTCTGGCACTTGCCTGCGCACCAGGTCCACTAACAGAGTGGCAATCAGCGGGCCGTGCACGATCAGGCCGGGGTAGCCCTCTTCTTGCGTGACGTAGCTGCGGTCGTAATGGATGCGGTGGCCATTGAAGGTAAGCGCCGAATAGCGAAACAGCGACACCGGATCGGGCACAAACTCGTGCTGCCAGGGCGCGCCGGTCTCGGCCGCGATGGGTGGCACTTCGGGTGCGCCGGGCACTGCCGCTGCGCGGTACACGATGTCGTGTGTTTCGGTCAGGCACAGGCCCTGGGCGTTGCTGAAAGCGTGTTCCACCTCGACAAACAGCAGGTCGCCCGTGCGGCCCGCCTTGTGTTTGACCGAGGCGATGCGCGAATGCTTTTGCGCGGCGTCGCCCACGCACAGTGGGTTGTTGGTTTCCCACTGCAATCGGCCGCCAGCCCACATGCGGCGCGGCAGCGGCACGGGCGGCAAGAAGCCCCCACGCAAAGGGTGACCATCGGGCCCGATCTGGCTTTGTGGGGCCTGCGGCAAAAAGTACAGCCAGTGCCACAGCGGCGGCACGTCGCTGCCTGCGGTTTGGCGGGTGTCATCGCGGTCGAGCAGGGCGCTCTGGCCACGCAGCGGGGCTGCCACGATCTCGTCGGTCAGCGTTTCGCTGCGGCCTTCCCAGCTGCGCAGGTGGGCCACTTGTTCGTTGTCTAGATTTGAAAAGCTCGTCATAGGGTCGATCTTCGCGCAGTTGAAGCCGTAAGGCCGTCTGTCTTTGTGAAAGTCCGCCTTTACCAGTCAAGAAGCGGGGTCATGTCTTGTGCGGCTGGGCTGCAGTCCATTGTTCAAGCAGCTCGCGTTTGAGCACTTTGCCACTGAGCGTCATGGGCATGTCGGGCACCAAGGCCATGACCGAGGGACGTTTGTAAGGCGACAAATGTTCATGGGCATGGGCCTTCAGGGCCTGCAGGTCCAGCTGCACGCCGGGCTTGGCTTCGATGAAGGCCAGGATGTCCTCGTTGCCATCGGCTGCTTTGCGCCCGACCACCGCCGCTTTTTGCACACCGGGCCAGGCCAGCAACACCGCCTCAACCTCACCGGGGTACACATTGAAGCCGGAACGGATGATCATCTCCTTCAGACGCCCCACCACCTGCAATGCGCCATCGGCGTCTTGTCGGCCCAGATCGCCGCTGGCGTACCAGCCGCCGGGTTGGATGACCTGCGCGGTGATCTCGGGGTCGCGGAAATAACCGGGCATCAAACCCACGCCGCGCATCCAGATCTCGCCCGTCTCACCTGCTGGCAAGTCTTGTCCCTGCGGGCTCATGATGCGCAGCTCGGCACCTTCAACCAAATAACCAGCACTGGTGTCTGCGCGCCATTCGTTCAAGCGGCACAGCGTCAAAGCGCCTGCGTATTCCGACAGGCCATAGCCGTGGTGCATAGGTTTGCCAAAGCGCGCCTCAATGGCCTGCTTGACGCTCAGGTCGAGCGGAGCAGCGCCGGTGTAGACGTAGCGCAAATCGGGCGCAGCAGGGTGATCGATGCCCTGTGTGTCGAGCCAGGCCAGCAAGCGGGTGAACATGGCGGGCGGGCCTTGCAGCTGTGTCATACCCTGATGGGCCAGCGCATCAAACACATCGGCCGGGTCGAACTGGCTGCGCATGAGCAGGCCCGAGCCCGCGTGCAGCGAGGCCATGAGCACCGTGCCCAAACCAAAGATGTGCGTCATGGGCAAATACGCGTAAGACCGGTCCGAAGGCCCCAGCTGGCGCGACTGCGCCGAGACCCGCGCAAACTGCAGCAGCCCCGCGTGCGTGAGCATCACGCCCTTGGGCTGGCCGGTGGTACCCGAGGTGAAGATGATTGCGGCCACCTGCTCGGCCAGCTCGCCCGTTTGCGCCGTGGCCTGCGGCCTGACGGCTGCGCGCTGCAGGCCCGGCAGCACGCTCGCTTGGGTGTCGTGCTGCGCCGCATGCTGACGCGCCGCTTCGGACACACCCACCGTGAAATACAGCACCCGGGCATCGGCCTTGTCGGCAAAGCCCGCCAACTCAGTCGCTGTCACCCGGGCATTGACCCCGCAAGCCCAGGCCCCCAGGCGGCTACAGGCCAGCACCAACGCCACATGCTCGGGGCAGTTTTCGGCGGCCACCAGCACCCGGTCACCCACGCGCACACCCGCTTGGCGCAGTTCGGCCTCCAGCAGATCCACTTGCTGCGCCAACTGCCCCAGCGTCATCACCCCTTGCGTCAGATACAGAAAAGGATGCGTCGGGGCCTGTGCAACGCGTTCGTCAAACAGGTGGTGAATGCGCGTATGGGTGCGGGTGTGGGGGGTCAATTGCAAGGACATGTTTTATTCAAACGTCATGCCCTTGGTCACTTCGGCCCACAGCGCGTGCTCGCGGCGCATGCGCTCGGCCAGGTCGGCAGGCTTGGCGTTCCAAATCACGTAACCCTGGTCGACCCAGCGCTTGTTCAGCTCGGGGTCTTGCAGGGCGCGCGCTGTGGCGGCGGTGATCTTCTGGCTGAGTTCGGCGCTCATGCCCAACGGGCCATACAGGCCGTACCACCCCCCAACGTCGTAATCACGGACGCCCAACTCGCTCATGCTGGGCAGTTGCGGCAGCGCCGGGTTGCGCTCTTTGGAGGTCACGGCCAGGGGGCGCACCTTGCCGCCGTCGATGTGGGCTTTGGCACCGCCCACGATGTCAAACATCATCTGAATCTGCCCGCCCATCACGTCGGTCATGGCCGGGGCGTTGCCCTTGTAGGGCACATGCGTCATGGTGATGCCTGCACGCCGCGCAAACAGCTCGCCGCTCAGGTGGTTCGATGCGCCCATGCCGGCCGAGCCGTAGGCCAGTTTGCCGGGATTGGCTTTGC
This sequence comes from Limnohabitans sp. Rim8, assembly GCA_945897795.1. GTDB lineage: Bacteria > Pseudomonadota > Gammaproteobacteria > Burkholderiales > Burkholderiaceae_C > Limnohabitans_A. The sequence goes on from CAMDFT010000125.1 coordinate 4,845, forward strand.
CAAAGGCCACCAACTCGGGCAAGGTTTTGAAGGGCTGGTTCTGGTTGATGACCAGCACGTTGGCATAACTGAGGATGGTGGCCAGCGGGGTCATGTCTTTCAGCGGATCAAAGGCCATGGCTTTGAGCACATGGGGGCTGATGGTCATGGTGGGGCTGGCGGCATAAAAAATTTCCAGGCTGTTGGGCGCGGCCCTGACCACGGTGTTGCCCGCCACCGCACCGCCTGCGCCGGGCCGGTTTTCCACGATCACGGGCTGGCCCAGTTCGCGGCTGAGCACCGGCGCGAACACCCGCGCCGATGAATCCACAGGCCCGCCCGGGGCGTAACCCACGATGAGTTTGACGGTGTTGTTGCCTGTGGACTGGGCCCACAGGGGCAGGGCGGATGTGGTGCACACCGCCCCCAAAAGGGCGATCAGCAAGCGGCGCTGGGTGGATGGGGTTTTTGTCATGGTTTGTCTCCTGGTTTTTTCATGGTTGCTTGGGGGGTGAAACTGAGAGGGGCGCTCAAGGGGGATGCGACCAAGCCTGCGCGCGCGCAAGCGCCGCACGGCAGTCGGCCACCATGCGTTCGATCAGGTCGGCGCAAGTGGGCACATCGTCGATCAGGCCGATCACTTGGCCTGCTGCGACCACGCCGCCGTTGACGTCGCCCGATTGCAAGGCCTGGTTGCCGCGTTGGCCTGCGACCAGGTGGCGGATGTCTTCAAAGCTGCAACCGCCTTCGCGGTTTTCGGTGGCCACCACTTCTTGCGAAACGGCGTTGCTCCAGGCACGGGTGGTGTTGCGCATGGTGCGGAACATCAGCTTCGTGTCGCGCTCGGTGGCACCCACCAGGGCTTGTTTGATGTTGTCGTGCACAGGCGCTTCTTGTGTGACTAGAAAGCGGGTGCCCATGTTCACGCCTTCGGCGCCCAGCGCCATGGCCGCGGCCATGCCGCGCCCGTCGGCAATGCCACCCGAGGCAATGACCGGCACGCGCAGCGCCTGACAAGCCAAGGGAATCAGGACCAGACCGGGCACATCGTCTTCGCCGGGGTGGCCTGCGCATTCAAAGCCGTCGATGCTGATCATGTCCACGCCATTGCGCTCGGCGCTCAGGGCGTGGCGCACCGAGGTGCATTTGTGCACGATGGTGATGCCCGCGTCCTTCATGCGGCCGATGAAGTC
>CAMDFT010000126.1 GCA_945897795.1 Limnohabitans sp. Rim8
TCCGGGATCCCCGGCCCAGCCACGATCAACGGGATATGGGTGGCTTCGCGGTAGAGCGTCGATTTATTCCACATCCCTCGCACACCTTGGTTGTCACCATGATCGCTGCTCACGATCACGCGGGTGGATGCTTGCAAACCGGTTTGCCCAAGCGCTTGCAGCACTTTGCCGATTTGCTCATCAATGAAGCATGTCAACGCGTAATAACAAGCCAAAGCCAAGCGGCGGCGTTCAGGCGTGCCCAACTCATCGTCTGCATTTGAAAAATCCGCATGCCGCTGCACCCAGGGGTGACGTTGGTAGCCGCTGTTCGGATGCAGCCGGGGGTCGGCAATGGCATCCATGTCGATGGCATCGAGATAGTGTTGGGGCACAACCAAAGGGAAATGTGGCGCGACGAAACCGACGAACAAGGTCCACGGCGTGGGATCTTTTTCGGCGTCCTTTTCACGCAGCCACTGTGCTGCGTACTCTGCAGAGGAGATGTCGTACTGGTTGTAGCTGGACAGCCCAGCACCGAGTTCGGTGAACAGCCGCGATGGGCGCGGTGTGCTGGGCAAGGGGTTGCGCACCGAGCCCCAGACCTGACCAATGCCGTCAGCCAGATGCAAGGGATCATGCTGCTCAGAAAATCCGGTGGGCGCAGCGGCATTGACGTAGTGCAATTTGCCGATCGACTCGACACAGTGGCCAGCCGCTTGCAGGGCATGTCCCCAACCGCTCACACGCCCGTCGTAGCCCATGGCGTTGTCCCAATAAGCGATGTCATGCACCCAACGGCCCGTGGCCAGCGCGGCCCGGGCGGGCACGCAGATCGGCGAAGGTGTGAGGGCTTGGGTGAATCGTGTGCCACGGGAAGCCAGGGCATCCAGATGAGGCGTCTTGATAAAAGGGTGTCCGGCGCAGCCCAAAGCATGCGCATCTTGCTCGTCGGTCAGCAAGATCAGGCTGTTCAATGGTGGGTGAGTCATGGACTAAAGATGAAAATTGGCAAGGCGTTGAAGCGCCGAAGAGAGCTCGTTGGGTTGCGTGACCATCAAATCATGACCGCCAACCATCACTTCCGAAGACCAGTCAGCTTGGGCTTGAACCCATTTGTAGTGCGCTTCGAACCGTGGGTTGGGTTGAGAGCCCGCCAAGATGTAATGTTTTTTGGGAACGGTTTTCCATGCATGCGTCAGCCGCGGTGCGTCGAGCATGGTTTGAAGAGGATGGGGTGAACAACACGCACGCAGCCATGCGGCATCGTCTTCGTTCGTGACGCCCCACAGCGCTGGATCGGGGGGAGGGATGCGCAGACCACCGAGTTTTTCAGCGGCAGCGAGCATGTCTTTTTGTCGTTGCTCGGGAAAGCCATTCCAGCCGGGCACGCCATCTTCGGGAATCACGGCATCGACATAAACCAAAGCATCCACAGCAGTTGCCATTTGATCGGCTGCCAGCGTCATGATGACGCCACCATAACTGTGACCCACCAAGATGGCATGGCTCAATCGCTCAAAGCGAAACAGATTCAAGATGTCCTGCGTGTGTGTCGCCAGGCCGACCTCTGGCGTCCACAGGTGTTCACGTTCGCCCATGCCCGTGAGCGTCGGCGTGAACACCACATGCCCGTGATGGCGCAGCTGATCAGCGACTTTGCGCCAGCACCAACCGCCATGCCAGCCGCCATGAATCAAGACAAAGGTGCTCATGAACGCTGCGCTTTAGGCGTCGACAGGCTGGTAATTGAGCCGTTTGGCGATCACACCCCAGCGGTCCGTGTCAGCCTTGATGGTCTTTGCAAAATCGGCAGAACTGCTTGATGTCGGCTCCATCACCAGCTTGTCAAAAGCTTCTTTGATGCGGTCGCTGGCCATCGCTTTGGCAACGGAAGCACTCAGCACTGCAACGCGGCCCGGATCTGTACCGGCCGGTGCCAACAAGCCGAACCATTCCACGCCGGTGAGCTGCGGGAAACCCGCCTCCGCAGCCGTTTGCACGTTGGGCAAAAGAGTCGATCGCTTCGGTGCCGTGGTCACCAACACGCGCATTTTTCCGCCTAAATGGGGTTGAACCGCATTCGATAGCGCTGTCACGAAGGAGGCAATACGGCCTCCATACAAGTCATTGAGTATGTCCGGAGCGCCTTTGTAGGGGACGTGCAGCATCTCTATGCCAGCGGTACTTGCAATTTGTGCCCCCAGAAAATGGGGACCTGAGCCAGCGCCTGGCGAAGCATAGGAAGCATCTTTGGGGTTAGCTTTGCACCACGCGATGAATTCACCCAGCGTATTCACAGGGACATGCATGCCTACCGCGAGGGCATTGGAAGAAAGACAAACTGGACTGATGGGCACAAAGTCTTTGAGCGTGTCGTAGCCGAGCTTGCTGAACACATGCGGGTAAAGCGTCATGATCGATGAGGGTGTGAACAGCAAGGTGTTGCCATCGGCGGGCGCTGCTTTGACAGCTGCAACGCCAATGCGGCCCCCCGCGCCTGGCTTGGCGTCGACAATGACGGCGCGCCCGCCCAGATGCGGCTTCAAGGCCTCACCCAGCTCGCGGGCAATGACATCCACAATGCCACCAGCAGGAAACCCCACCACGATGCGCAGTGCCTCAGATTGAGCGAAGGCAGGTGCGCCCAAACCAGCGGCTACACCATAAACAGAAAAAGAACGGCGATTTAACATGGCATCTCTCCGTTGTGAAAGATCAAGCTGGGCCTACTGGCTCAGGCAGTGGGGTGCGAATATCGTCTGGGCGGCTCATGAGCCGCTGCATCAGTTCATCACGCAGGCCGCGATGCTTGGGATCGTCAAACAGGTTGACGCACTCTTGGGGGTCGTTGCTCAGGTCATACATTTCACCGACGCCACTGGTCAATTCAACTGTCAGCTTGGCGCTGCGGGTGCGCACAGTGCGCAAGTCCAAGGCCACGCCACAACGCGATGGGCCCAGGCGCCATTCGTTGTAAGCGTGATCGCGTTCTGATTGACCATCGCCGGTGAGCAGTGGGCGCAGGCTCTGGCTGTGCACGGCAGAGGGCACAGGTGTGGCTGCATAGTTGCCAAAGGTCGCTGCCAAGTCCAGCGTAGAGACGGGTTGCTGGTTCTGTTGATCGGCGGCGATGCCGGGGCCGCGCATGATCAAGCCGACGCGCAGCAGACCTTCGTAATGCATCGGGCCCTTGAGCATGAGGCCGTGATCGCCCAGAAACTCGCCGTGGTCAGAAGTGAACACAACGAGCGTGTTGTCAGCCAAGCCAGCATCGTCCAGCGCTGACAAGATCCGCCCCACTTGGTGGTCCACCAAAGAAATCATGCCGTAGTAATTGGCAATGATTTCGCGCAACTGCGCATCGCTTTGCGCTGGCATGCGCGAGTATTCCTCACGCACTTTTCGGCTTTCCGGTGTTCCACCCGGGGTGTTTTCCAGTGCGGCTCTGTGCCACCATGGCCGTTTGTCCAAATCCCGGGTTCGATGCGAGGGCAAATCCACCTCATCTGGGCGATGCGTCCAACACCAGGGTGCAGGCGCGTCAAAAGGATGATGTGGGTCTGCCATCGACACCCACGCGCAAAACGGCTGTGTTGTTGCTTGGGCATCTGCTGCTTTTCGCTGACGCCGCCCTTGTTCAGCGATGTAATCGACCGTGCGATCCCCCACCCAAGTGCTGTTGTGCCAAGCCGTGGGCAAGGCGCTGTTGTGCGTTTGCGCAGCCTGCGTTTGCGGCTCAAGGCGTTGGCTATAAAGAGCGTTTTTCATGGCGCCCAAGCCATCGCGGTGGTACCAGCGCTCGTAATGCAAGCCGCCGGGGCTGGTCTCGGGCAGCCAATAGTTGTGCCCCAACTGCATCAGCTCGACCTGTTCAAAGCCCATGTACGGGCCGCTCCAATCGTCTGCGAACAAATGCGAACTGGGAATGTTCTCGCAGCGGCTGGTGGGACGATTGGCGTAGGAGTGATTGCTGGAAAAATGCGCCTTGCCGATGAATCGCGTGTCGTAGCCCGCTTTGCTCAGTGACCCTGCAAAGCCTCCCGCCGCGATGGACTCGTCCAGGTCGATGCCGTTGTCGTGCACCCCACTTGTCAGCGGCAGCATGCCGGTCAAGATGGCGCTTCTAGAGGGCATGCACACCACATTGGGCGTGATGCAATTTGTAAATCGCGTGCCTTGCCGGGCCAGCAAATCAAGATGCGGTGTACGTACCTTGCGCCCTTCGAATCCGTAGCAATCAGCGCGGTGCTGATCGCTCATGATCAGCAAAATGTTAGGTCGTTTCAAATCGTTTCACCCAAGTTCGCGAACGCAATTGCATCAGTTGTCAGCGGTGTATCCCGTAGCTTTGATGACCGGTCCCCAGCGTTCAAAATCTTCTTTGAGTAGGCGAGCCAAATCAGCCGAAGACCTGACGTCAGAATCAAACTCCAGCTTTTCAATGGCAGCGACCAAGCGCGGGCTGCGCGCTGCTGCTGTAATCGCGGTTTCCAGTTCGCGTTGGACCGCTGTGGGTGTTTTGCTCGACGCAAAAAACGCAAAAACCTCGTTCAGCTGCAATTCGGGGTATCCCTGCTCTTTGAATGTGAGCACGCCCGGCAGGCCCGGCAAGGCCTTGTCGCCGCTAAAGCCAAGAATGCGAAGTTTGCCGGACTTGTGATGCGTCACCAAGTTGGGCAGCGTCGTGGCGAGAGAGGGAATCGTTCCGCCCAACAGATTCGTCATCGCCGCTGCACCGCCGCGATAGGGCACATGCTGAAAATCGATGCCGGCCTTGCGTCCAAACATCACGCCCATGAAGTGCATGGCCGTGCCAGCGCCTGGCGTGCCGTAGCTGGCTTTGCCAGGGTTGGCCTTGGCCCAATCGACAAACTCCTTGAGTGTCTTGGCAGGTGTACCCGGCCCTGCCCCCAAAGCAAACTGGAAAGAGCAAACACCTGCCAGCGGTGCAAGATCACCCATCGCATAACGCAGCTTGGGATAGACATGCGGGAATATCGTCGCATTGCCCCCTGGCATCATCACAATTGTGCTGCCGTCGGCTGGAGCGTTGAGCATGGCCTCTGTGGCCAATTGACCCGCTGCACCCGTGCGGTTTTCGACGATAGCGTTGTAGCCTGCGGCGCGAAGCTCCTCACCGACTTGGCGCGCCACCACATCCACAGCGCCCCCAGCAGGGTAGCCCACCAGGATCTTCAAAGGTTTGCCTTGCGCGAAGGCCAGACTCGGGGCGAGACCTGCAAAAGCACCGGTTCCTATGTAGGTCAGGCAGTGGCGACGATTCAACATGGTGATCCTTTCAAGGAATCTGCAATCAGCATTGGAAATGGGCACATTCGCTGTCAGGCCCCTATACGAACGAGCCGATCATGTGCCGGGCTTGAGCTTGCTTCAGTATCTTCGGTAACAATAAAGGGATGACCCCTAGTTACCTGAACGCCAGCGATCGCTTCACGGCAGAACTTTTGCAAAGCCGTCAATTGAGCCGCAAGTTTGCGAACGCCCTGGCGCAACCGCTGGCCTTCAAGAGCAGGCCGCTGCACCGATTTGCTGCGGGGGTGAGCTTGTGCAAAGCGGGGGATCGTGTGACGCAACTGCCTTTCGTCATGAGCGGTCGCCTCGATGCCGTGGTGCATGTGCCGGGCGTCCAAGGCGGGCAAATCGTTCCCATCTCGTTTCGCGCGGGTGAAATGGCTTTTCTGTCTTATTTGTTCAACCAGCTGCCCAGTGGCAGCGACTTGGTGGTGGCAGAGCCCAGCACCATTCAATGGCTGCCGCTGCAAGACATCGAGACTTGCCTGCTCAATGACCAAGGCTTGCTGCTGATGCTGGTGCGTTTTCTCGGGCAGCGCCTGCGGGAGGTGCAGGCCCGTGAGCGCAGTTGGGCTTCAAGAGGCGTGCAGCACCGGCTTTGTGCCGGCTTGGCACGTATGGCTGCTGATTTGCCCACCCGCTCCGACGGGCGTACCGTCGTTGTCGCGACGCATGAGCAGAT
>CAMDFT010000127.1 GCA_945897795.1 Limnohabitans sp. Rim8
CTGAATGCGGCCGTGCTGCGCTTCAAAGCCGACCCGAAAGCCGAGGCCAGGTTTGATAAGGATGTCAACCACCATGGCCGGTTCAAGGTGCCTGTGTTATCGGCCCATGGCATCCGGGATTCGACGGTGTTTGTGGAGGGCAGCGACACCCTGCGCCAGCGCATGGAAGCATCTGGCAACGGTGCGCGTCTGGTGCAAACCTTTGTGGACTCCGCTGAGCACAGTTATTTGGGCGATGCCATTTACCCGCCGCTGTTTGAGGCCTTGTTGGCTTGGGTCAATCAGGGCACCAAGCCCACACCTGTGGGCATTGCCGCACGCTGCTTGGCTTTGCGGCCTGCACAAGCTGCTGAGTGCCGGTTTCAGACGACCTACACCCCACAGCCTTTGGCCACCCGTATCGCGCCACGCTGAGCGCGGACGAACCTTGCAGCGGCTGGCGCATGCCGCTGCAAGCTGATTCACTGCTGCGCAATCCCCGCCTTTTGGATCACCTCAGTCCAACGTTTGATGTCTGAATCGAGCAGTTGGGACAATTGGCCAGGGGTGCTGGATTGGGCTTGCACGTTGAAGCCCGCCAGGCGTTGCACCATGGCAGGATCGGCCAAGACTTTGGCCACCTCGGTGTTCAGGCGATCGACCACGCTTTTTGGGGTTTTGCTGGGCGCGGCCAATGCGTTCCAGGACGACACATTGAAGTTGCTCAAGCCCGGCAACTCGCGCACCACGGGCACTTGGGGCTGGTCTTTGGGGCGGTTGGCGCCCATCACACCCAGCAGCCGCACAGCTTTGGCGTTGATCTGGGGTTTGAGCGGGCCCAAAATTTCCACCACCGCATCGATCTGGCCGCCGCGCAATGCGTTGATGACCGCAGGCGTGCCGTTGTAAGGGATGATTTGCGCGATCAGGTTGGCCTGGGTGCGCAGCAGTTCGGCGGCCAGGTGTTGGGTGCTGCCGATGTTGATGGTGCCGATGTTGAGTTGGCCCGGGTTGGCGCGGCCAAAGCCGATCAGCTCGGCCAGGCTTTTGTGGGGCGATGACTCGGGCACCACGATGGCGATGTCAAACAGGCCGAGCAGGGACACGGGCGCAAAGTCGGTGCGGGGGTTGAAGGGCAGGGCCTTGAACAGGCCCGCACTCACGGCTGTGCCGTTGGACATCAACAGCAAAGTGTGGCCATCGGGTTCGGCCTTGGCCACCAGCTCGGCCGCCACGATGCCGCCAGCGCCGGGCCGGTTGTCAATGACGACGGGTTGGCCCAGGTTGACAGACAGTTGTTGTGCCACGGCCCGCGCCGTCAGGTCGGCTACGCCCCCTGCACCAAAAGGCACGACGATGCGCAAGGGTTTGGAGGGAAAAGCGGCCTGAGCCCAGGCGTTGCCAAAAAACCCTGAAGTCAAAAGGGCAGCGTGCATCAAGAGGCGGCGGCTTAACATGGGCACACTCCAAAAAAATTTGATACAGGATGATAAAACCAAGCACCCCAAGGCTTCGTTTGGCGCTGTTCGCCAGTCTGTGCATCAGTCTGTGGTTGCCCGGTTGCGCCTTCTGGACGGACGAGGCGCCACCAGACAAGCCGCCACAGGTTCTGCGGCAGTTGCCCCTGCAGTTCAGTGCGCATGACAAGTCGCAGTGGCAAGCCATGCGCTTGCCGGGCAAGTTGCTCACGGCTTACCGGGTGAGCACGCAAGGCCCGCGAGACGCCTTGCTGGCCGAGGCCGCATCGTCGGCCAGCATGTTGAGACAGGCTTTGCACATCCCCCCAGAGCAATTGGGCGCATTGCAGTTTGACTGGCGAGTCGATCAGCTCATTGCGGGCGCGGACATGCGCCAGCGTGAGACCGAAGACTCCCCGGTGCGCCTGATTTTGGTGTTCGAGGGCGACCGCCAGCGTTTTTCGGCGCAAAACAACCTGCTCAGCGAGTTGACCCTCAGCCTGACCGGCGAGCCTTTGCCCTACGCGACGCTGATGTACGTTTGGTGCAACGACTGCCCAGCCGAGTCGGTGATCGTGAACCCGAGAACCGACCGCATCCGCAAGCTGGCGGTGGAGTCGGGCGCGGGGCGAGTGGGGCAGTGGTTGAGTTACCGCCGCGACATCCGGGCCGACTTTGAGCAAGCCTTCGGTGAGCCGCCCGGGGCCTTGCTGGGGCTGGCCATCATGACCGACACCGACAACACCCGCAGCACCACACGCGCCTGGTATGGCGCGATACGGCTGCAGTGAGCGCCCCAGTCCGGTGCGCGACAGCACATTTGGGGGAATTCCCTGCCCTGTCAGTGGGCCCAAATGTTGCATACTCGACAGCCAACCAACTTTTTTGTCACCGAGGTGTTTGATGAGTAAGATGACCCCCTTCGCCGTGCTGCCCGGCGCCCTGACCGCTTCTTTGGTGTTGGCGGGTGTGATGACCGCAGGTTTGGTACAAGCCAAGCCTTTCAAATGGACCAGCGCCAGCGACATTCCCACACTCGACATCCACTCGCAAAACAACGCGTTGGGCAACGGGGTGCACGCCGCCATCTTTGATTCGCTGGTCTACTACAACAGCAAGACCTTCAAGCTCGAACCGCGCTTGGCCACCTCTTGGCGCGAGATGTCGCCCACGCAATACCGCTTCAACCTGCGCAAGGGCGTCAAGTTCAGCGACGGCACGGCCTTGACGGCCGACGACGTGGTGTTCTCGTTGGACCGAGCCCGCGCCAAAACCTCCAACTTCAACGTCTACACCCAGGGCATGAGCCGCATCGTCAAGGTGGATGCCAACACGGTGGACATCATCATGAGCGGCCCCAATCCGGTGGTGTTGAACCAGATGACCGAGCTGCGCATCATGAGCAAAGCCTGGGCCGAAAAGAACAAGTCCATGGAGCCCAAGGACGCCAAGACCAAAGAAGAAAACTTCGCCCACCGCAACGCCATGGGCAGCGGCCCTTACATGGTCAAGGAATGGCAGCCTGACCAAAAGCTGGTGCTGGTGAAAAACCCCAATTGGTGGGGCTGGTCAGACGCCGCCACCAACGTGACCGAAATCATCTACACCCCCATCAAGAACGAAGCCACACGCGCTGCCGCCTTGTTGTCGGGCGAAATCGACTTTGTGCTCGACCCCAGCCCGCAAGACTTGGGCCGCATGCGCAGCAACGCCAACCTGAAGGTGATCGACGGCATTGAAAACCGCACCATCTTTTTGGGGCTAGACCAGCACCGTGACGAATTGCCCGGCTCCAACGTGAAAGGCAAGAACCCGCTCAAGGACGTGAAGGTGCGCAAGGCGCTGTACCAAGCGATTGACATGGACACCATCCACCGCGTGACCATGCGCGGCCTGTCGCAAAACACGGGTGCTTTGGTGGCGCCGCAAGTCAACGGCTGGACCCAAGCCGTGAACACCCGTTTCCCTTATTCGCTGGACGCCTCCAAAAAACTGCTGACCGAAGCCGGTTACCCACAAGGCTTTGAGGTGGACTTTGCCTGCCCCAACAACCGCTACATCAACGACGAAGAGATTTGCCAGGCCATCACGGCCATGTGGGCCAAGGTGGGCATCAAAGCCAAGCTGCGCACGCAGCCCCTGGTGACTTATTTCCCGATGATTCAGCGTTACGAAGCCAGCATCTACATGCTGGGCTGGGGCGTGCCGACCTTTGACGCGCTGTACAGCCTGCAGTCGCTCACGCGCAGCGTGGGCACTGGTGGTGACGGCAACTACAACGTGGGCCGCTACAGCAACGCCCGCATGGACTACATCGTGGACCGCGTAAAAACCGAGACCGATTTGCCCGTGCGCAACCGACTGCTGACCGAAGGCCTGCAGTTGTCCAACGACACGGTCTCTCACATCCCCCTGCACAACCAGGTGATTCCTTGGGCGATGAAGAAAAACGTCGAGGTGATCCACCGCCCTGACAACCGCCTCGACTGGACACTGATCAAGGTCAATTGATGCTCGCTTTCATCTTGCAGCGGCTGATCCAGGCCGTGATCGTCATGGTCACGGTCGCGTTCATCGCGTTTTTGCTGTTCCAGTATGTGGGCGATCCGGTGGTGTTTTTGCTGGGGCAAGACGCCACCCAAGAGCAGATTGACTTGCTGCGATCGGATTTGGGTTTGGACCAGCCGTTCTTTGTGCAGTTTGGCCACTTTTTGGTCAACGCGGTGCAGGGCGAATTTGGCCTCAGCCTGCGGCAAGGCTCCAAGGTTTCGCGCCTGATCGCCGAGCGCTTGCCCGCCACGCTGGAGCTGGCTTTGGTGGCCGCCACCATGGCGCTGGTGATCGGCATCCCCATGGGGGTTTATGCGGCGCTGCGCCGGGGCACTTGGGCCAGCCAGTTCATCATGACGGTGTCGTTGCTGGGCGTGTCCCTGCCCACTTTCCTGATCGGTATCTTGTTGATCCTGGTGTTCGCCGTGATCTTGGGCTGGTTCCCCAGCTTTGGCCGGGGTGAGGTGATCCAGATGGGTTGGTGGTCGAGCGGGTTGATGACGGCCAAGGGCTGGCACCACATCGTGTTGCCGGCCGTGACGCTGGCGATTTTTCAGCTCACGCTCATCATGCGTCTGGTGCGCGCCGAGATGCTTGAGGTGCTGCGCACCGACTACATCAAGTTTGCCCGTGCCCGCGGCCTGTCCAACCGGGCCATCCACTTTGGTCATGCCCTCAAAAACACGCTGGTGCCGGTGATGACCATCACGGGTTTGCAGTTGGGTGGTTTGATCGCCTTTGCCATCATCACCGAGACGGTGTTCCAGTGGCCCGGCATGGGCTTGCTGTTCATCCAGGCGGTGACCTTTGCCGACATTCCGGTCATGGCCGCTTATCTGTGCCTGATCGCGCTGATTTTTGTGGTCATCAACCTGATTGTTGACCTGCTTTATTTTGTGGTGGACCCGCGCCTGCGCGTGGGCAAGCCCGGAGGTCATTGAACGTGGGCGCTTCACTGCAATCGGTGTTGGGGCGTGGCGCTGCGTTTTCGCGCATCGCCCAGTTCCATCCCGAGCTCACGGCCTTTCGGCGTGACCTGCATGCCCACCCTGAGCTGGGCTTTGAAGAGGTCTACACCGCACGGCGAGTGGCCGAAATGCTGCAGGTGTGTGGCGTAGACAGCATCCACACCGGCATCGGCAAAACCGGCGTGGTGGCTTTGGTGCATGGCCAAGGCCGATCGGCCAGCAACCCCGGCCGCATGATCGGCCTGCGCGCCGACATGGACGCGCTGCCGCTGACTGAGCACAACGAATGCACCTGGAAGTCGGGTACGCCCGGCCTCATGCACGGCTGCGGCCACGACGGCCACACCGCCATGCTGATGGGCGCAGCCCGCTACTTGGCCGAAACCCGGCGCTTTGATGGCACGGCCGTGCTGATTTTTCAGCCGGGTGAAGAGGGCTATGCAGGTGCTCGCGCCATGATGCAAGACGGCCTGTTCGAGCGCTTCCCGTGCGAGCAGGTCTATGCCCAGCACAACTCGCCCGAGACGCCCTTGGGCGTGATCGGCATCACCCCCGGCCCCATGCAGGCGGCGGTGGACCGCATTGAGATACGCATCATTGGCAAAGGCGGCCATGGTGCCCGCCCGCACCAGGGCGTTGACCCGGTGCTGGTGGCCGGACACATCATCACGGCCGCGCAAAGCGTGGTCTCGCGCAACCTGTCGGCTTTCGACCAAGCGGTCATCAGCATTTGTTCCATGCAGGCTGGCCACCCCGGTGCCATGAGCGTGATTCCGGGCGAAGCCACTTTGGTGGGCACGGTGCGCACCTACAGTGAAAGCGTGCAAGACCAGATCGAAGACCGCTTGCGCGCCTTGTGCAACGGCGTGGCCCAAGGCTTTGGGGCTTCGGCCGAATTGACCTACGAGCGCGTCTACCCCGCCACCGTGAACACCGTGCCTGAAGCCGAATTTGC
>CAMDFT010000128.1 GCA_945897795.1 Limnohabitans sp. Rim8
ATGTCAGGGCTGTTGCGGAGCAGTTGCCTCAGACGGATCGATGGAAGACGTTCTTGGACTACGTGGTGCAGAGAATCACCCGCCCCCTGCCGCCTTGGTATCCGCCAAATCAGCTCGCGATGACAGGATAACTGCCGGATTTAGGATCACTCAACCGCATCGTGACGATGTGGCTGGATTACGCAGAAGATCAAGCCCTGCGACGTAAAGAAGTGTTTTTGAAAGACTGGGCCGAAAAGCTGGATGGGTTTTTGACTTTCAACGAACGCTAGGTGCTCGAAGGCGGGGGCAAGGTGTCGAATCAACAAGCCACAGCGCATGCCCAAGCGCAATATGAGCAGTTCGCCGCCCGGCAGCGGGCGCTGTTGGAGTCCGAAGGTGCCGAGTTCAATATGCGCGCCTTGGAATAAGCGGCCAAAGCCTTGCCCAAGCCCACAAAAGGCTGAGGCGGCCTATAAACGCTGAGTGCCAAACTGCGCCCTCAGGTTTTCAGTCTGGGTTTTTACGCTGAAGCCCCTGCCAAGCGCGCATCCTCTGCCAACAAGTCAATCAAGTCCCGCGCAAACGCAGGCAGCTCATCCAGACTGCGCACGCAAATTTGCATGGACCGAAAGGCCCACGCATCAGACAGCGGCACCAGGCGAATGGCCATGCTGCGGGCGTGGCGGCGGGCGGCCGATTCGGGCAGCACGCCCACGCCCACACCCGCTTCGATCATGCGGCAGGCCGACTCGAAGCTGCTGACCTGGATGCGCAGCTTGAGCGGCTTGTTGAGCTGCTCGCATTCGCGGTTGAGGAAAGCGTGCAAGGCGCTCGCTTCGTGCAGGCCCACATGGTCAAACTCCAGCGCGTCGATGAGCGGCATGCTGGGCAGCTCGGCCACGGGGTGCAGATGCGGCACCACCAGCACCAGGCTGTCCGAACGGTAGGGCAAGGTCTGCAGGCTTTCGGTACGTACCGACCCGGCCACGATGCCGATGTCGGTTTTGCCGTCAATCACGGCACGCACGATTTCATTCGACAGCTTTTCCTGCAGGTCGATGTTCACATCGGGGTGCGTGGCCAGGTAGCGCTTGAGCACCTCGGGCAAGAACTCGCCCAGGGCCGTGGTGTTGGCATAGACGCGCAGGTGGCCTTTGATGCCACTGGCGTATTCCTGCAGGTCACCGCGCAGGTGTTCGATCTGGCCCAGCACCAGCCGCGCCCGGTGCACAAAGGCCTGGCCCGGCGGCGTGAGCGTGACGCCCTGGCTGTGGCGGTTGAGCAGCTTGGCGCCGATGCTTTCTTCGAGGTTCTTGATGCGCGTGCTGGCCGCAGGCAGCGAGATGTGCGAGGCCTCGGCCCCTTTGGTGAGGCTGTTGGCCTCGGCCACCCGCACCATCAGGCGCAGGTCAACCAGATCAAAGTGCACGGACATGGGCAGTCGCTGGCTGAATGAACAAGGCTCAACGGCCGAACAAATTGGCCACGTGCTGCCATGCGCGCAGCAGCAGGCCCGAGCGTTCCACTTCGGCTTGCGCCACCAGCGGGGTTTCGCCCACCGGCTTGCCCTTCGAGGTCGCCACCACTTTGCCGATCACGGCGCCCTTAGCGATGGGGGCCTCAAGACCCGGCTTGAGCTCGAACGTGGTCTGCACTTGCTGGCCACGCGGAACAGTGAGCGTCCACGGCGCGCCCAATACGGCAGGGACCGTGTCGGCCTTGCCAAAGCCGACTTTGGCCGTGGCGACCACTGCTGTTGGCAGGATGGGTGTGGCTTTTTCAAACTGGCTGTAACCCCAGGCCAGCAGCTCGCGCGTCTGGTCCGCGCGCGCCTGGGCGCTGTGGGTGTTGAGGATGACCGAGATCAGGCGCATTTCGTTGCGCTTGGCCGAGGTGACCAGGCAATAGCCCGCCTCTGAGGTGTGGCCGGTTTTCAGGCCGTCCACGGTGGGGTCGGTGTAAAGCAAGGCATTGCGGTTGCCTTGCTTGATGCCGTTGTATTTGAACTCGCGCTCGGCGTAGAGGGGGTAGTACTCGGCGCCGTCTAGGATGATGGCCCGCGCCAGGATGGCCAGATCGCTCGCAGACGACTTGTGCGCCGGGTCGGGCAGGCCTGTGGGGTTGACGAAGGTCGTCTTCGTCATGCCCAGGCGCTGGGCCTCGGCGTTCATCAGTTTGGCAAATCCCGCTTCGGAACCCGCCATGTGTTCAGCAATCGCCTTCGATGCGTCGTTGCCCGACTGCACGATGATGCCGCGCAGGATGTCGATGACGGTGGCTTGGCTGTTCAGCGGCAAATACATGCACGACTCGGCACTGGTGCCCCGGCACCAAGCGTTTTCACTGACCGTGACCAGATCGGTGGGCTTGAGCTTGCCCGAGCGCAAGGCCTGCTCGACGATGTAGCTGGTCATCATCTTGGTGAGCGACGCGGGCGGCAGGGCTTCGTCTTGATTGGCCGAGGCCAGCACCTGGCCGGAGTCGTAGTCCATCAGCAGCCAGGCCTTGGCGGGCAGCGCGGGCGCGTTGTCGGCCAAAGCAACTTGGGCCGCCAATGGTGGCAGCGCGTTGGTGGCGACCGCAGCTTTTTTGCCAGGTGCCGCTTTTTTGCTGGCCACCGCCTTTTTGGCCGGAGCGGTCTTGCTCTCAGGGTGTTTGGCTGCAAAAGAAGCCGACGTGGGCCCCAGGGTGCCTGCGGCGATGGCAAAGAAGAGGGAAAGAAGAGAGAAAATTTTGATGTGCATGGCTTTGGATGTGCTGAGCACCGATTGTCGCCGATCAGAATGCGCAGGCCCCACCACAAGGCCCACCACATGCCCCATCCAACGGGCGCTTGCCAAAATTCAGAACACCCGACTTTTCAAGCGCGAGGCGACTGGAGAATTTGGCGTGCCAGCAAGAGCACGGGCGGGTCGACCATCTTGCCGTCCACACTGAAAGCACCGCCGCGGGCCTGTGCTTGCGCAGCCAGCACGCGCTCGGCCCAGACACATTCGGCCTCGGTCGGGGCCAAAGCCAGGTGCACGCCCACCACTTGTGCGGGGTGGATGCACAACTTGGCACCGAAGCCAAAGCGGCGGCTGCGCTGCGCGTCTTGCGCCAACACCTGCGCATCGGTTGTGGCGGTGGTCACGCCATCCACCGGGGCGGGCAAACCGGCACGGCGCGAGGCCAGCACCATCGCCAACCGAATGGGCGCGAGTTCTGCTTCGTCGGGTCCGCAGCGCATGCCGAGATCGGCCTGCAGGTCGATGTGCCCCAGACCCAAACGCAGCACACCCTTTGCGCGGGCCATGGCGTCCATCTGCCCCACGCCTTCGGCGCTTTCGATCAAAGGCAGCACCGGCACGCCGCAGGCTTGAAAGGCGCGCTCAATCTGCTGCGCGGTTTCAGCCTTGGGCAGCATGACCGCACCCAAGCCGGACAAGCTGCCAAGCGCCAACAGGTCGGCCTCGTGCCAAGGTGTGGCTGCGGGATTCACGCGCACCAAAAGGCGGGCGCGTTGGGCTTCGTCAAAACCCAGCCAGGCCGCTGCCAACGCAGCGCGTGCTTCGTCTTTGGCGTCGAGCGGAACAGCGTCTTCCAGGTCCACGATCACCGCATCGGCGCCGCTGGCCAAGGCCTTGGCAAAGCGCTCGGGTCGATTGCCGGGCACGAACAGGAAACTGCGTGCCTGAGACAGCCGCAACCCGCTCATGACAGCAGCACGCCCACCTTGGGCCAAGTGGCCACTTGCCAAAGTGCGTCCAGGGCTTTGCGCATGGCCTCGGGTGTGGCACCGCCGCTGAAGGCGGCCAAGCGCAAGGCCTTGTCGGTGATCTCTTGGCGCGAGAGGGTGTTGCCCGGGTCGCCCTTGGGCTCGTCCACACGGCCGTGCAGCACGCGGCCGTCGGTGGTGGTGACACTCACTTTGCCGATCCAGCGCTTGGGGTAAGCGCCGTCCACTTCCGGGTCCAGCACCATCACCACCTTGTCGCACAAAGCCTGGGTGGCCTCGGTATGGAAGGCTTGCTCAAATTCGTTCAGGCCCGCGTGGCCAAACTGCGCCGCCATGGCCAACACCGTGCCCATCGAGAATTTGCTCTGGTGCACCGTGGTGGGATTCACCACCGGGCCCAGCACGTCGATGGCCCCCTGGTGCACATGCGTGACGACTTGGGCCAAGTCCGACGACTTGAGCCCATGGGTTTGCATGACGTGCAGCAAGGCGTCGGCCGCGGGGTGGGTGTGGCGGCAGCTGGCGTGGTACTTGAACGAGGTTTCCGCCGTGGCCCAACGGGTGCCCAAGCCGTCGATCAAGCGGGCCGGGTCGGCATCGCTGGACATGCCAGCGGCCATGCCTTGCGGGCCTTCAAAGATGTCGGCCGCACCCGTGAAACCATCCTGGGCCAGGTAAGCCGACATCAGGCCTGCGCCGGCCGCATGTGCGGTGTGCAGGATCTTGCTGTCGGCGGCTGTGCGCAAAAACTCCCACAAACCGGCAGACTGCGTGCCGGCCGAGCCCAAAGCGTGCTGCATCTGACGGGCGTTGAGCCCCAGCAAATGCCCCACAGCAGCAGCAGCGGCCAGCGTGCCTGCCGTGCCGGTGGTGTGAAACACACGGTAGTGCGATCGCCCCAGAAATTCGCCCACACGGATGCCCACTTCGTAGCCCACCACCGATGCGGCCAGCAATTGTTGGCCGCTGGCACCCAGCGCCTGCGCCACCGCCACCGCAGGCGAAAACACCACCGTGGCGGGATGAAACACCGAGCCGTTGTGCACATCGTCTTGCTCTGCCACGTGCGAAGCCGCAGCGTTGACCATAGCGGCCAGGTAAGGCGAGTTGCTGGTGCCGTCCACGATCACTTCGGCTGAACCCTGGGCCGATCCCATCGCTCGCGCAAAGAGGTTGATGTTCTCCACAGGGCGCGAACCATGCCCACCCACCGTGGCGCCAAACCAGTCGACCAGCAGGTCTTCGGTCTTGCGAACCACCGGCTCGGGAATGTCTTCAAAACGCAGCTGCGCTGCAAAGGTGGCGAGTTGGGCAGAGTAAGAAGTCATGCGTTCTCCTGGAAATGGGGGGGTCAAATGGACTGGGCTTGGCGCAGGGCCTGCACGGCCGCATCGTCCAGGCCCAGCTCGCGCAGGATGGCCTCGGTGTGCTCGCCCACGGCGGGCACGGGGTCCATGCGGTAGTCGTATCGGTTGTTGCGCCCGGGGGGCAGCAGGGCCGGGATGTCCCCTGCGGGCGAGCCCACTTGTTGCCAGCGTTGGCGCGCCTTGAGCTGCGGGTGCGCCCAGACGCCTGCCATGTCGTTCATGCGGGCGTTGGCGATTTGCGCTTGGTCCAAGCGCGCTTCGACCTCGGCCGTGTTCATGGCCGCAAACACACTCAGAATCAGTTGCTGCAACTCGGCGCGGTTGACGTTGCGCAAGGCGTTGGTACAAAAGCGCGCATCGGTGGCCAAGGCCGCATCGCCCAGCACCACTTCGCAAAACACTTTCCACTCGCGTTCGTTTTGCAAGCCCAGCATCACCGTGCCGCCGTCGCCTGCGGCAAATGGGCCATAGGGGTAGATGCTGGCGTGCGAGGCCGCCGTGCGCGGTGGCGGCGCGGCGCCTTCAAAGGCGTAGTACAGCGGGTAGCCCATCCACTCGCTCAACGCTTCAAGCATGGACACGTCGATGTGGCTGCCCTGGCCCGTCTTGCCGCGCAACAAAAGGGCCGAGAGGATATTGGTGTAGGCGTACATGCCGGCCGCGATGTCGGCCATCGAGTTGCCCGCCTTGGACGGTGCCTCGGGCGTGCCGGTGATCGA
>CAMDFT010000129.1 GCA_945897795.1 Limnohabitans sp. Rim8
GCCGCCTTGCCACGGGTGGCTGCCTTTTCCAGCTGGGCCAGGCGCTCGGGCAAGACGCGCAGCATGATTTCGTCAAAGCATTCGCCATCGGGGCACAGCGCCGGGTCTTTCAACGCCAAGGTGTTGGTGTTGGGCACGCGGTCGCACAAACCTTTGCAGCCGGACTGGTTGTCAACCCACAGCACCTGCATGCCCGCGCGCTGCAACACATCGAGCAAATTTTCGTAAGGGATGTCGTTTTTGGCGCTGGCCTCGCGCCCCAAATGAGAAAACATGCAGGGCACCGAGACTTGCGTGTTGGTGCCGCAAGAACTGACGTTAGAAAAATAGGCCAGCTCACCGCTGCTCTGCAGTTGGCGCAGTTGCGGTGTGGTGTCACGCGCATAACCGGCCAGACCGAAGTTGGCCGCGCGCGCGGTTTCGCCCACCACCAGAACGATCAACGGGGGCTTGTGGCCCACCACGGTTGCAGGTGCAAAAACAGCGTCTTGCCCGATAGGCTGCAAAGGCTGGCGAGCCTGAGCAGCCTGCCCCACCACCAGGCGAGTGCTGGCGTAAATGGTGTTGAAAGGGTTAAGCATGTAGCGCATGGATTTGTGGTTGCGCATGGTAGAGGCCAAATCCTGAAACGAGGCCCAGACCACCACCAGCAAGACCAGCGCGGCCAAAGCGGCCAACCCCAGTTGCCGCCCCACCAAGCGCCGGGCGGGCAGCTTTTGGACGGGCTGACGCCACCACCACCAGCCAGGCAGCACCACGCCCAGTGCCAGCACCACGAGCATGGACCACGACAACAAATCGCGCACCTCACGCACATCGGTCTGCACGGTGTTGGCCATCATGGTGGGGTCGATGACGACGCCATAGGCGATCATGAAATAACTGTTGGCCGCGGCCACCATGAGGAGCACCACGCCTGCTGGTTTGCGCCAGCGGGGCCAAACCAGCAGGCTGAGCAGCACGGTGGTGGCCGACAGCACGATGAGCGCAAAGCCCACCAGGCCCAGCCAGGTGCGCAGGCTGTGGGCGTCGGTCAAGGCCCACATCGCACGCCAAAGGGGCAGGTTGCCCAAAGTGCTCAGCCACAAGGCCAGCACCAGCAAGAGGCTTAAGGGGTGCCAGGGGCGGCGCACCCACGCATCAGCAGGAGCAATAACAGAAGGGGTCTGGGTCATGGGCAACAGATGGCAAAGCAACAGCGGCCATTCTGAAAACCCAGTCTTATCGCAACATTAAGCTTTGCCCGACAGGTGGCCCGTGGCGGGCCAAACCAGCGCAAAACGCTTGCCAAAAGGCGCAGCCCCCGCATCGCGCACCCACTGTGCCCCCTGGCTTTGGGCAATGCGCTCGACCAGGGTCAGGCCTATGCCCAGGCCGGTGTCGGGGTCTGCAGAGTGGGTGGCGCTGAAGTCACCGCCATCGTCGCTGACCGACAGCGTCACCTGACCTTCGGCATCGCGGGCCACACGCACCTCGACGTAGGTGCCCGCCGGGTTGTGGCGCAAGGCGTTGTCGACCAGGTTGCGCAGGGCCAGCTCCAGCAAGGTGGCCTGCACGGGCAATGCCAGGGCTTGCTCGGGCGCTTCGAGCGCGATGTCCTGACCCAACTCGTGGGCCAGCGGCGCATGCTCAGACACCACACGAAGGGCCAGAGCGCACAGGTCCACCGGTTCGGACAGGTCACCCGTCAGGCTTTGGGCCCTGGCCAAGTCCAACAGTTGCGACAGGATGCGCCCCGCACGCAAAGCGCCCTGCTCCACCGCCTGCAAGGCTTGGGCTTGTTCGGCGGCTGAGCCGTGGCGGGCCAGCCGGGCCTGCAGCACCAGCGCGGTCAATGGGGTGCGCAGCTCATGGGCCACATCGGCGGCAAAACGCCGCTCACGCCCGATCTGGGCCTGCAGGCGAAGCACCAAAGCGTTGATGGACTGAACCGTCACGCCCAGTTCCCGATAAGGCTGCTGAGGCACCAGGGTTTGGCCTGAATCCACATCAAGCGCCGCGATCTTGCCCGACAAACGCTGCAAAGGCAGCAAGCCGCGACGACTGGCCGAGGCCAGCATCAGCGCCACCAAAGGCAAGAACACCAGTGCGGGCAGCAAGATGTGCTCAGAAATGTCGGCGGCCAGCGCTTCACGCCCTGCCGGCTCCATGAACACGGCCACGCGTCGCACAGAGTCACCCCCCGTCGACTCACCCACGTACACGCGCCAATCTTGTGAGACGCCCTGCATCGTCAAGGCCAGCGTCTGGTGGCCCAGCGCCAGTTTCGTTGGCCATTGGGCGCGCACACCGTGCGAATCCCAGACCAGGCGTTCGTCCTGCCACACGAGCACATGAAACTCTGGCGCGTAGGCGTTGGGCGAATGCTGTGCCAAGGCTTTGGGCAGTGCAACCTGTGGCGTCGCATGGGGTTGGGATGCATCAGGCTCCGGCAAGGGCGCGTTCAGCGGCTGACTGAGCAGCAGTTGCGCGGCCGACACCAACAGGCCGTCGCTGATTTCTTCGGCCTCGTGGTAGCCGGTGGAATAGGCCAGCCCGGCCAACAACATCCACAGCGCCACCACCGCCCCCAAGGCCCAGGCCCACAGGTAGCGCCACAACGAGCGGGGTTGGGGCTTGCCAGGATCGAACTGCGGATTTGTGGCTTGGCCCATCAAACCGCTCCTTTGTTTTCTGGCACCGGCACAAAATAGCCCACGCCGCGCACCGTCTTGACCAGGCCATCGCCCAGTTTTCGGCGCAGGTGGTGCATGTGCACTTCCAGGGCGTTGCTGTCCAGCGCTTCGTCAAAGCCATAAAGCGCCTGCTCCAAGCGCTGTCGCGACAGCACTTGCCCGCTGCCGCGCAGCAGTGCCAGCAGCAAGGCAAATTCTTTGGCCCGCAGCGCCACGCTCTCGCCGTTGCACAACACCGTGTGAGCGGCCGGGTCGACCACCAGATCGCCGTGGCGCAGCAGCGGCGAGGCGCGGCCTTCGCTGCGGCGCAGGGCCACGCGCATGCGGGCCAGCAGTTCCTCAGGCTCGAAGGGCTTGACCACATAGTCATCGGCCCCCTCGTCCAGCCCGGCCACCCGGTCGGGCAAGGCATCGCGGGCGGTCATGATCAACACCGGCATCACGCTGCCCGAGCGGCGCACCTGGCGCAGCCAGTCTAGGCCGTCGCCGTCGGGCAGGCTCAGGTCCAGCAACACCAAATCAAAGGGCTCCACGCGCAGTGCTGCCGAAGCCAGTGCCAGCGTGGACGTCACGTCCACCGCATAGCCGCTGGCCTTCAATGTCGCGGCCAGGCCGGTGGCAATGCCCGCGTCGTCTTCCACATTCAATACCCGCATCGTCCCAGTCCCATTGGTGTGAGTGGTCATTTGTTGAGGCTCGATTGTCTCAGGTGTGGTGTTCATGGCGCACACCTTGTCACAGGGACTTTAAGCCTGGCTTAACCCGGGCGGCATTTAATCGAACAATGCAGAAATCGGACCTTCCCATCCTCAACCCAGCGCCACTGAAGTGGCCGCTCAGCGTCAGCCCACATCCGCAAGTGCTCGCCAGCCTTTGGCTGTGGGGAACGCTGCTGGTGCTGACCTTGGCATGGGATGCATCGGGAGCCGATCTCAGCGCCATGAGCTGGCTGGGCAGTCCACAGGGTTTTGCCTGGCGTGATCAGTGGTGGTTGAGCAGCGTGATGCACACCGGTGCCAAACAATTGGCGGTGCTGATTTACCTGGGGGTGTTGGCGATGACGCTGTGGCCGCTGGGCATTTGGCGACAACTGCCGCGCAGCCACAGACTGGAGATCGCCCTGGGCATCACCCTCAGCTTGGTGGTGGTCACCGCCATCAAGCGCATCAGCCTGACCAGCTGCCCGTGGGATTTGCAGGCCTTTGGGGGGGTGGCCAGTTATGTGTCGCACTGGTCATGGGGCCAGTCCGATGGCGGCAGTGGTTCGTGTTTTCCGGGCGGGCACGCCTCCAGTGCTTTGGCCTTCATGGCCCTGAGCTTGCCGTGGTTGACCTCGAATGACTCCGACCAGCAACGCCTGGGACGGGCCATGACCGGGGTGATTGTGTTGACCGGGCTGGTCTTGGGGCTGTCGCAGACCCTCAGAGGGGCCCATTACCCCAGCCACACGGCCTGGACCGCCTTGGTCTGCGCGGCCACGGCCTGGGCCAACCATGGTTTGTTTGCGTGGTGGCGCGTCAAGCGCGAACTTTCAATCGGGCGCTGATCTTTCAGCAGCTGGCCTTAACAGGCACTGAGCCTCATGGGCAGTGAAGCTAAAAGCAAGCCTCAAATGGCGGTCGGCTTGGACCTCCAGCGCTTCCAAAGCTTGGTTTGGCTCAGCATGGTCAAGACCAACGCCGACAAGATCACCAAGGACAAGGTGGAGGTGAAGAATTCGGTGACAAATTGAACGGGTTGGCCTTCGGCTGAAATCATGGCCTGTCGGTAACTCCGGTCCATCAACGGTCCAAGGATCATGCCCAAGATGACCGGCCCGACTTGGTAGCCGTACATCTTGAGGAAATAACCAAAGATGCCGAAGCCCAACATCCAGTACACATCCACCGGGTTGTTGTTGATGGCGTAGGCACCCACGGCCGACAATACCAAAATCATGGGCAGCAAAATGGGTTTGGGTGTTTCCACCAGCTTGGCAAACAACTTGATCCCGGTCAGGCCAAAAATCAGCAAGAAGAAATTGGCCAACACCAAGGTGCCCACGATGAACCAAAACAAATGGGGCGTTTCGATCATCAGCATCGGGCCGGGTTTCAGGCCATGAATGTAGAGTGCGCCGATGATCACTGCCGTCACGGCATCGCCAGGAATGCCCAGTGTCATCATCGGAATGTAGGCACCACCCACCGCCGCGTTGTTGGCCGACTCAGGGGCCACCAACCCCTCTTCAGCGCCTTGGCCAAAAGGATGAGAAGGGTTTTTGACGGAGCGCTTGGCATGGTCATAGGCCAGCAAGGCGGCAATGTCACCCCCCGCGCCAGGCAAAGCCCCCACCACCACGCCAATACCAGAGGTGCGCAATGACAAAGGCAAGTGTTTGCGAATCAGGCCCCAGGAGGGAATGATCTTGCTGACGTTTTGCTTGACCGCTTTGAGCTTGAGTTCATGCAACTGAACCAGCACCTCGGCCACACCAAAAAAGCCGATCATGGCGGCCACGTAAGAGATACCCGCAGTCAATTGCATGCTGCCGAATGTCATGCGCGGCTCGGCCGTCATCGGGTCCAGGCCGACCATCCCGATCAGCACCCCCAAAGCCCCGGCAAAAATGCCCTTGGCCAACGAATCGCCCGACAAAGCGCCCACCAGCAAAATGCCCCAAATGGCCAGCAACAAATAGTCGCGTGGGGCAAACATCAATGCAAATTCTGACAATGCAGGCGCGGCGATCGCCAAAGCGGCAATGCCTACAAAACCTCCGATGACCGACATCACGGTGGTCAAGCCAATGGCTGCACCGGCCTCACCGCGCTTGGCCATGGGGTAGCCGTCCAGCGCTGTGGCGACCGCGGCAGGTGCGCCTGGGATATTGAGCAAGATGGCGCTGCGCGAACCCCCATAAACGCCCCCCAGAAAAATGCCCGAGATCAAGGCCAAGGCATCGTTGACCGGCCATTTGAAGGTGAATGAAATCAGGATGGACACCGCCATGGTGACCGAGAGGCCTGGAATCGCCCCGATGTAGATGCCGGCAAAGGTGCCCGCTGCGATCAAGAAA
>CAMDFT010000130.1 GCA_945897795.1 Limnohabitans sp. Rim8
AGGTGCAGCGCTCGGACGCGCTGATCGATTTGCCCGCCAGCACACGCCGCAATCTGGAGCTGACGCAAACCCTGCGCGGCGAAAGCGCTGCCGATTCACCCACGCTGTTTGCCCTGCTCGACACCTGCATGACCGGGATGGGCAGCCGCCTGCTCAAAAGCTGGCTGCTCAGCCCGCCGCGAGACAGGCAAGTGGCGCAGCAACGCCTGCAAGCCCAAGCCGTGTTGCGCGGCGAGAGCGGCGAAGCCAGAAAAGAGGCTTGGAGCAGCCTGCGTGAACAACTCAAAGGCGCAAGCGATGTGGAGCGCATCACCGCCCGCACCGCGCTGCGCCAGGTGCGCCCACGCGAGTTGGTGGCCCTGCGCCATGCGCTGGCGCGTGCGGCCTCCCTGTCGACCCAATTGCAGGCGCTAAGCCCCGAGCCCGGCACCCTGCTGGCGGGCATGGCCCGCTGGCTCACACCGCCCACGCATTGCGCCGAATTGCTGCAAATGGCCTTGCTCGAAGAGCCCTCTGCCTTGGTGCGCGACGGTGGCATCATCGCCGACGGCCTGGACGCAGAGCTGGACGAGCTGCGCGGCATCCAGACCAACTGCGATGCGTTTTTGCTGGACCTTGAAACCCGCGAAAAAGAGCGCACCGGCATTACGAACCTGCGGGTGCAGTTCAACAAGGTGCACGGCTTTTACATCGAGGTCACGCAAGGGCAACTCGACAAAGTGCCTGACGACTACCGCCGTCGCCAGACCCTGAAAAACGCCGAGCGCTTCATCACGCCCGAGCTCAAAACCTTTGAAGACAAAGCCCTGTCGGCACAAGATCGCGCCTTGGCTCGCGAGAAGTGGCTGTACGAAGGCCTGCTCGACCAGCTGCAGCCCTTTGTGCCCGCGCTCACCGAATTGGCGCAGGCCATGGCCTCGCTCGATGTGCTGTGCGCACTGACCGAGCGCTCGCTCACCCTGAATTGGTGCGCGCCCGAATTCACCAAAGAGCCCTGCATCGAAATACGCCAAGGCCGCCACCCGGTGGTTGAAGCGCGCTTGGCCCAAATGTCGGGTGCCAGCTTCATTGCCAACGACACGGTGCTGGGCCCCAAGCAGCGTTTGCAGATCATCACCGGCCCCAACATGGGCGGTAAATCGACCTACATGCGCCAAGTGGCGCTGATTGCGCTGCTGGCCAGCATCGGCAGCCATGTGCCCGCCAGCCGTTGCCGCCTGGGGCCCATCGACGCGATCCACACCCGCATCGGTGCGGCCGACGACCTGGCCAACGCCCAATCGACCTTCATGCTGGAGATGACCGAAGCCGCGCAAATTTTGCACAGCGCCACGCCCCACAGTCTGGTGCTGATGGACGAGATCGGGCGCGGCACATCGACGTTTGACGGCCTGGCCCTGGCCAGCGGCATCGCCACGCATCTGCACAACAAAACACAAGCCTTTGCGCTGTTTGCCACCCATTACTTTGAGCTGACCGAATTCCCGGCCACGCACACCGCCGCCGTCAACATGCATGTGAGCGCGGCCGAGTCTGGCGCGTCGATTGTGTTCTTGCACGAGCTGCAACCCGGCCCCGCCAGCAAGAGCTATGGCGTGCAAGTGGCGCGGCTCGCGGGCATGCCTGCAGCCGTGCTCAACCACGCCCGCCATGCGCTCAGCGCCCTGGAAGCCGGTGCCAGCGAAAGCCGCCAGCAAGTGGACCTGTTCGCTGCGCCACCCGAAACCGAAGCGGCTGGCCCCAGCCCGATCGAAGTGGCACTGGCCCAGATCAACCCCGATGCACTCAGTCCCCGCGAAGCGCTGGACGCCCTGTATGCCTTGCAGCGCCTGCTGCCCAAGAATTAAATTCATGCAGACCTCACCCCGCATCATCTTCTCGCACGGCAACAGTTTCCCGGCCAGCACTTACCGGGTGCTGTTCAACAACCTGCGCCAGCGCGGCTTTCAGGTCGATGCCATCGAAAAGTTTGGTCATGACCCCAAGTACCCTGTCACCAACAACTGGCCCCACTTGGTGCAGCAGCTGGCCGACTTTGCGCTTGAAAAGCAAGGCTCGGGCGGCCCTGCCTTTTTGGTCGGGCATTCACTGGGCGGCATCTTGAGCCTGATGTGCGCCGCCCGCCACCCCGAGCTGGCGCGCGGGGTGGTGCTGGTCGACTCGCCCGTGCTGGGCGGCTGGCGCGCCACCACCTTGGGCCTGGCCAAACGCACGCCGCTGATTGGGGCCCTCTCGCCCGGGCGCATCAGCCAAAAACGCCGCCACCACTGGCCCGATGCCCAGGCGGCGCTGGAGAGTTTTGCGCACAAAAAATCGTTTGCCCGCTGGGACCCGCAAGTCCTGCAGGACTACATTGACCACGGCACCCATGACGAAGGGGGCCAGCGCGTGCTCAGCTTTGACCGTGACGTCGAAACCGCGATTTACAACAGCCTGCCGCACAAACTCGACAGCCTACTCAAGCGCAAACCCCTCAAATGTCCTGTGGCCTTCATCGGCGGCACGCACTCGGCAGAAATGCGCCAAGCCGGCACCGACCTGACGCACCAAGTCGTCAAAGGCCGCATCATGATGCTCGACGGCTCGCACCTGTTCCCCATGGAAAAACCCATGGCCACGGCCGCAGCCATCGAAGCGACTTTGCGCAATTTTGGCGTCTGAATCTCGTGTGCTGTCTCCCTTTTCCGCACAGGTGACAGTGCCACTTCATTGCCTTGCACATAATCGCAGGTCACGATTTGAAGGTCTTCGCATGTCATCCACACAACCCCTTCGCGGCGTTCGCGTCGTCAGCCTGGCCCTCAACCTGCCCGGCCCTGCCGCCCTGATGCGCCTGGCGCAAATGGGCGCCAGCTGCACCAAGGTCAACCCGCCCTCTGGCGACCCGATGCAGCACTACACACCCGATGGTTATGCGCTGATGCACAAGGGCGTGAAACACCACACCCTGGACCTCAAAACTGCAGCGGGGCAAGCTGCGATGCACAAGCTGTTGCCCAAGACCGATGTGCTGCTGACCTCATTCCGCCCCTCGGCCCTGACCAAACTGGGCCTGAGCTGGAAGTCATTGCGCAAACAATACCCCGCGCTCAGCCTGATCGAAGTGGTGGGTGCACCCGGACCACTGGCCGAAATCCCCGGCCACGATTTGACCTACCAAGCCGAAGTTGGCTTGGTCAATGGCATGGACCTGCCCCCGAGTTTGTTTGCCGACATGGGCGGCGCACTCATGGCCAGCGAAGCCACGCTCAAGGCGGTGATCTCACTCAAGAGCACCGGCAAAGGCTCGCGCCACGAAGTGGCCTTGTCTGACGCCGCCGCTTGGCTGGCCCTGCCGCGCCAGCTGCGCATGACCACGCCCGACGGTGCTGTCGGCGGTGCCCACGCGGGCTACCGCATCTATGCCTGCAAAAACGGCCGCGTGGCCGTGGCGGCGCTTGAGCCGCACTTTGCGCTGAGTCTGTGCGAAGCCGCAGGCGTCCAACTGGCGCACCCGGTCAAGGACCTGTTCAAACCCGCCACCCGCAAAGCCATCGAAACCTTCTTGGCCAGCCAAACACGCGCCCAGCTCGACAAGCTGGCGGTGTCCAAAGACATCCCGTTGATGACCCTCAACAAGTGAGTCGGGGGCAGCCCCTGAGCCTCAGTTGCCCGTGAATTGCGGTGTGCGTTTTTCCATGAAATGCGCCACGCCTTCGCGGAAGTCGTCACTCGCGAAACTGCGAGCCATCTCCACGTTGGCCTGGCGGGTATTTTCTGCCAAGGTCTGGAACGGCGCGTCGTACTGCTGGCGCTTGATGACGGCCATCGAGCGAGGCGACACGTTGTCCACCAAGTCACGCGCATAGGCATACGTTGCAGCGGCCAATGCGTCGGGCGCAAACACCTTGTTGACCATGCCCATGGCCTGCGCCTCGGGCGCCATCACTTTGCGGGCCGACAGCAGCAAATCCATGGCGTTGGCGTGGCCAACGATGCGGGGCAGCATCCAGCTCAGGCCGTGCTCGGCAATCAAGCCTCGCCTTGAAAACGCGGTGGTGAACACCGCGTTGTCGGCCGCAAAGCGGATGTCGCAATACAAGGCGTGCACCAGCCCAATGCCTGCGGTGGCGCCGTTCAGCATGCCGATCACCGGTTTAGGAATCGCCGGGTAAAACCCATAGCGCGTCTGGTAATCCAGCCGCTGGTTCACATCAAAAGGTTTTGTCCAGGTGGTTGCGGTGATGTCGCTCGGGTCCAGGCCCTTGAGCAAATCCATGTCGGCCCCCGCGCAAAAGCCCCGCCCCGCACCCGTGAGCACAATGGCACGCACGCCGTCATCTGCAGCAGCGGCGTCCATGGCCTCGCGCACTTCGCGCTCCATGACGGCGGTCCAGGCGTTGAGCTTGTCCGGCCGGTTCAAGGTGATGGTCGCGATGCGGTGCTCGACCTTGTAAAGGATGTCTTGGTAACTCATGGCCTGGCCTTTCAAAGAAGGATTGAACAAATCACACCGTGCGCTTGCCACGGGCCAAAAAAGCTTGGGTGGCGGGCTGGTCCAGGAGCTGCTGGCTCCAGCGCTTGAGCACCTTTTCCAGGCGCGGCGCTGCCACCCCCAGCTGCACCATGGCCACGCCGCCGTTGACCGATTCGCTGTAATCGCAAACCAGCCCGTCACGCAGCTCAAAGCGGCTGATGCCGTCGATCACCACCTGTCGCCCCGCAAACTCGGGCACCTTCGAGGTGAAACTCGACAAAGACCGCGCATAGGCCACCTGGCCATTGCACACGGGCTCGAACATCTCCCAACGGTAGTCGGGCCCGGCATCGCGGTGGAACAGGTCGTTCATCATGTGGGCAATGTCGGCGCGGCCCGTGTGGTCGCCGTAGATGTAGTCGTGGTACACGCCGTCTGGCGTGAAGCACTGCGCAAAGGCCTCGCCATCGCCCGCTTCGGCGGCAGATGAAAACCGCTTCAACAACTCTTCAAACTCAGCTTGTTGCATGGTCTTGTCTCCTCTGTTTTTTTAAAATCAATCGGGCAAAGGGTCAGGCAAGCGCTTGAGTGTGCGCACCTTGGACGCACTGATGATGATGGCCTGCAGCCCAAAGCCCAGCACCACACACCACAGGCTGACCGACACCGGAAAGCTCACCCCCACCACACCGCCCAGCGCCGCACCCAAAGGCCGCGCGCCCGTGCTGGCCACGATGTTGATCGACGTGACCCGTCCGATCATGGCGCGAGGCGTCACCGTCTGACGCAAGGTGGTCGAGGTGATGGTCCAAATGATCGGCCCCACCCCAAAGAAAAAGTAAGACAGCGCCGCCAACCAGCCCTGCGGCCAATACAAGGTCAGCGCCATGGTGACCGCCGCCAGCACCGAAAAATAAGGCCCGAGCAAAATTGCCTGCCCAAACGGCATCGCCCGCACCACACGCGGCGCCAGCAATGCTCCCAAGATCATGCCCACGCCATACAAAGCCAGCGTCACGCCCACGCCACTGGCGTCCAGCCCCAGGTCGTTGATGGCATAGGGCACATAAGCCGCTTGCAGCATGAACCAAGAAATGTTCCAGGCAACCGAGCAAAACATCATGGGCCTGAGCAAGTCGCT
>CAMDFT010000131.1 GCA_945897795.1 Limnohabitans sp. Rim8
GCCTTTTTTGGGGTCACTTTGACCGTCTCTGCCGAGTCCAGAAAAAAGAGCGTGTCCACATAACCCATGAAGCGGTTGAGGTAGTCGGGCGAGAGGTCGCGCATCAGGCCCAGCGAGCGCAGCACCAGCATGTGCGAGTTGATGGGCCCGGCGTTTTGCGGGGCTTGGGCGATGGCTTGGGTGACCTGCTTTTGCACGCTGATCTTGCCCAACTGCTGGCGGAACTGCGCCACGCGGGGGTTGTCCATGCGTCCATGGCCGCCGGGGCTCATGGGCCGCTCGGCAGAGGGCGCTGCCATGTCCCGCAGCAATGTTGATAAGGGCGATGGCGTGTCGTGGGCGGGCGGTGTGAGATGGTTTTTGTGCGCTGCCAGCCGCGCCTGCAACTTCGCAAGAGCCGAGTTCAGCTTGGCCTGCAGCAGCACTTGGGCCAGGCCCGTTTGGGTGCGGGTGCGCTCGGTCAACACCTGAATGTGGTGCCAGCCCACGGGGTCCAATTGGGTAGCCTCTTCGGCCAAAGCGGCCATCTCGGTTGTTTTGGCACCTTCGAATAGCGACAGGTTCAGCGCATCTGCGGGCGGGGGCAGTGCGTCGGGCGGGCAGGGCGTGATGGGGCTCATGGCGCAGTTCGTGGGGCCGTGCCGGGTGTCTGGGGAGAAGCCGTGGCAGCCTGGGCTGATGTGGCCGAAGGGGCCGCGTTGCTGGCCTTGGGCACCGGGGCCATTTCTACGCGGCGGTTTTGTGCGCGGGCTTGTTCGCTGGTGTTGGGCACCAGGGCTTGTTCTTGGCCAAAGGCGGCGGCGAACAGCAATGACGCGGGCATGCCTTCTTCGATCAGGGTGCGCGTCACGGTGAGGGCGCGCTGGGCCGAGAGTTCCCAGTTGTCCGCAAATTCGCGGTTGCGGCTGGTGATCACCTTGTCATCGGTGAAGCCGCTGACCATCAGCAGTTCGTCACGCGTTTGCAGGTAGCTGCGCAGCGGCAGCACCAGGCTTTTGAGCAGCTGGCGGCCTTCGGGCTCGAGCTGGTCGGAGTTGAGTTTGAACAGCAGTTTGCCGCTGATGCCGATGCGGCCATTGTTCAGGGTGATGCGGCCACTGGCCAACGGGATGGCCAGGGCGTTTTCGAGCGAGAGGCGTTTTTGCTCTTCTATCTGGCGCTTTTGCACCTCGACTTCGAGCTGCGAGGCCATGTCCAGTTGCGCAGCCATCACACCCACCAGCAGCAGCACAAACGCTCCCAGCAGGCCGGTCATCAGGTCGGCAAACGAGATCCAGATGGCCGAAGTGGCTTCGACGTCGGCGTCGTGCTCCTGCATCAGACCGCCCCTTCTGTGGCCAGGTCGGTGCGGCGTTGCAGGGCATCGAGCACGTCTTTTTGGCTGCCGATGCTCAGGTCAATGATTTCGCGGGCCTGCGCCACGTAATAGGCCAGTTGCTCGTCGCTGCGCGTCATCGATTTGCCCAACGCCTGCTCGATGCGCTGCAGCTGGGCCATGAGTTGCTCGTTGGTCTGGCTGAAGGCGTGCACGGCAAAGCCCAGGCTTTCGCCCAAGCTGGCCACATCCACCGCGCTGGCGGTGACTTGCGCGGCGATGTCGCCCAGTTTGCCGGTTTCCAGCGCGACGTGTTGCTGGAACTGCTCGCTGGTCTGCGCCAGCGAGGCCTGGCTGCTCACCAGCAGGGCGTCGATCACGCCGCGCTGCTCGGTCGACGCGTGGTTGATCGCGTCCAGCAAAGTGCTGAGCGTGCCCAGAATGCGGGTGCGCTCTTCGAGCAAGGCGTTGTCGCGCGCCACGCTGACCGAGATTTCCTGGCGCAACTGGCCAATGACTTCGGCCGCGGCTTTGGGGGCTTCCGAGGCGGTTTCGATCAGTCGGGTGATGGGCGCTTCCAGGGCGGTGCCCAGGGTGCTCAGGTGGTCCGTGACGGTGTTTTGCAGCTCGGCCAGGCGGGCCACGGCGGCTTGGCCGCGCGCGTCTTCGGCGTGGCGCAGGGCCGACAGTTCCTCGCGCAGCAGGGCCGAGAATTCTTCGGCGCGCTGGCTGTGTTGGTTGGTCCACTGCGCTTCGGCGGCGATGCGCGTTTGCACCAGCGCTTCGCTGCTGGCCAGCAAGCGGGTGATCTCGGCCAGGGTTTGGGTGGCCTGGGTTTGGCTGTGGGTGCTGATGTCTTGCGCAGTGCGTGCCAGGGTGTCGCAAATGGCTTGTTGCTGGGCCAAGGTCTGTGTGCCCGAGGTTTGCCACTGCTGGTGCAGCGCATCGGCCATGCTGTGCAGCGCCGCTTGCCAGCTGGCCAGGCGCTGCTGGTCGGCCGTGCTTTGCAGGGCGTGTTGTTCGGTTTGGACCTGGCCCACTTGCGCGACCAAGGCCTGGGCGCTGCGCTCGAAATTCTGGCCGAAGGCCTCCAGTGTCTGGCCCACGCGCTCGCTCATGCGGGTGCTGCTTTGCTCGTGCAGGCTCAGTGTCTGGGCGCTGGTGTGGGCCAGCGTGGCGGCGGTGGCCGTGAGCTGTGAGTGCACCTCGGCCAGTTGCTGCTGGGTGTTGTGCAGCAGGCGCTCGTTCAGGCTTTGGGCCTGTTCGGCCAGTTGCGCCATGGTGGCCTGCACCACGGGGCGAATGCCATCGCTGGCCAGTTGCAGGCTTTGGCCAAGGCTGGTGCGCAGCGACTGGTCCACCGACTGCGCCAGGCCCGTGTAGGCGCTGTGCACCTCTTGCTGCACCATGTGTTGAAAGCTGTGCTGGCTGGCCAGCAGTTGGGTGTGGGTCTGCTCGGTGCTGGTGGCCATCTGGGCCATCAGGGCCTGCAGTTGCTGCAGCACTTGCGGCAGGGCCTGGGCTTGCTGCTCCAGCGCCAGGTAACTTTGCTGGCGCTGGTGCGCGAGCGAAAAACGCTGCAGCTGGGTGTGGGCCAGGGTGTCGAGTTGCTGCGAAGACAGGCCGCGTTCACGCCGGGCCAGACTGCTCATCAGGCCCAGCATGGCCGAGGTGGCCACGCCCGCGACCGAGGTGCCAAAGGCCAGGCCCAGGCCTTTGATGGGTTCGGAAAACGCGGCCCGCACGCCCGCAATGGAGTTGGAGCCTTCGAGCGCAAACACCGCGCCGTTGAGTGTGACCACCATGCCCAAAAAAGTGCCCAACATGCCCAGCATGACCAGCAGG
Source organism: Limnohabitans sp. Rim8 (assembly GCA_945897795.1). Classification (GTDB taxonomy): domain Bacteria; phylum Pseudomonadota; class Gammaproteobacteria; order Burkholderiales; family Burkholderiaceae_C; genus Limnohabitans_A. The sequence goes on from CAMDFT010000131.1 coordinate 3,161, forward strand.
CCCACCAGGTAAGGGGTGAACACCGGGCCGGGCAAGGCCACGCGCTCGCCTTGCACCCGCTGGCGCACCGGGTTTTGCAAGGCCGCAGGCAAGGTGTCGAGCCAGTCGCTCAGTTGGGCCAGGTCGGCGGGGACTTGGGCCAAACCTTGCTGGAGTTGGACGGTGGTGGCGCGGTATTGGCGCAGTTCCAAAACGCCAAAGACATAAACAGCGCCGATGAGCGCGGTCATGACCAGCACCAAGAAGTGGCTGCTGGCCACGGCCGCAGCGACCCAAATCAGGGCCAATGCGCCCAGGCCAAAGGCGATCAAAAAAGAAAAACGTTTCATGGTGTGAGTGGGGCTTGAGCGGTGAGGGCTTCGAGCAGTCCGAGGCTCGGTTGTAGTCGGGTGTCGAGTTCGGCCAGCAAGGCCTGGCGAAGGGTTTGGCGAAGGGGCATCAGCCAGATGCTCGGGTCGGCCTTGGGGGGGTCGTTTGGATTAGCATCAATGCCGTCCATGTCGTCAGAGGCATCTGCGGTTTCGGTGGCCAGGGCCTGAAGCAGCATGTGCGACTTGAGGGCTTGCACAAAACGTTTTTCCAGCAGCTTGGACGTTTTGGCAAGCAGCGCCGCTTCGCGTTCGGCAAGGATTTTTTCAAAAGCGGCGTCGAGTGCGGCCAGTTGCTGTCCTGCGCTGCCCTGTTTGCTCAGCTGCAGGCGCAACTGGGCGCGCAAGCTGCGCAGCGTGCTGTCCATTTGCCGCTGGTGGGCGGCCACAAAGCGGCGGTACGGCTCAAACGCGGTCTTGATCTCTACTGGCGCTTCCAATACCGGCTCGGGCATGTCGATGCGCGCCAGGCCCGAGCCGGCTGGGGCGCCTTGGGTGATGGACTCGACCAATTGGGCGCGCACTTTGTCCACATGCCTGGCCAGTGCATCGGGGGCGAGGGGGGCCATGCGCTGCACATGCGCCGGCAGGGGGGCGGCTTGTGCAGCACTGACTGTGTCTGGTGGCAGCACGCCGTGCAGCGCAATGGCCTGCCGAAAATCCAGCCAATCGCCCAGTTTTTGCCCCACATCCTCTGCCTGACGGGCAGGGGCGAGCAGGGCGTTCTCGGTCAGAAAACGCACCAAGCTGGCGCTGTAAAGGCTGGCACGCGGCAGGGCTCGCGTCATGGGTGTGTGAGGGTGTTGAATCGGACAAGCAGAGCCGAAGGCTCTTGTGGCAACGGGCGCAGAGCGCTCACGTCATGAACTGCCGCATTTGGCAGAGAAAGGATTTTACCTGTTGAGATTCTGGCGAGTTCTTCATTTTTGAATTCCAAAGAAGTCATCTGCCGCACTATTTCAGAGGCATTCCATCTTGACCCGGCTCTCTAAAGCTTCAGCTTGTGCGCGAGAGGAATAGGCGGGCCCATGAGGCTTGCGCCTGCGTCAGAAAGTTGTGCGGCGCTGGCTGGGCGGGCAAGCCCAGCACCTGGGCCGCTTGACCCAGTGCCGCCAAAGGGTCAGACAGGTCCAGCGCTAACGCGCCGTTTTGTTTGCTGAGTTTTTCGCCATCTGCGCCCAGCACCAGGGGGGTGTGCAGGTACTGGGGTGTGGGCAGCCCCAAAGCGCGCTGCAGCACGATTTGCCGGGCCGTGTTGTCGGCCAGGTCTTGGCCGCGCACCACATCGGTGATGCCTTGCGCGGCGTCGTCCACCACCACCGCCAGCTGGTAGGCCCACAGGCCGTCGGCGCGGCGCAGCACAAAGTCGCCTACGTCTTGCCCCACGTTTTGTTGCTGGTCTCCCAAGCGGCGGTCGTGCCAGTGCGTGATGGCGGGCAGGCCGAGCGCCGCTTGCACGGCCTGCACATTCAGCCGCCAGGCGCGGGCCGGTTTGCCATTCAGGCCATTGCGGCATGTGCCGGGGTACACGGCGGCGCTGTGCCTTGCCACGGCTTGGGCCGATTCAATCTCTTTGCGCGAGCAGCCGCAGGGATAAGCCCAGCCCTGGCTCAACAGGCTTTGCAGGGCGGCTGCATAGGCGTCGCCGCGTTGGCTTTGCCACAGCACGGGGCCATCGGGTTTCAGGCCACAGGCCGCCAGTTGTTGCAAGATGGAATGGTCGACCCCGGGCACGCAGCGGGGTGTGTCCACGTCTTCGATGCGCACCAGCCACTGGCCGCCGTGGGTGCGGGCGTCCAGCCAACTGGCGAGTGCCGCCACCAGCGAGCCAGCATGCAAAAGGCCGGTTGGCGAGGGCGCAAACCGGCCTGTGTAAACCTCAGCCATGCCGGGTCAGCGTCGGGTGATCAGCGCTTTTTGAGCACTGCCAAAGCCAGCTCTAGGCCGGAGACGAACGCGTCTTCGACCCGGTGCCCCAGGCACCAGTCGCCGCACAGGCCGATGCCTTGCGCTTTGGACCACACGAAGCTTTGGCCCAAAGGCTG
>CAMDFT010000132.1 GCA_945897795.1 Limnohabitans sp. Rim8
TACGCCACCAATGTGCCTAAGGTGTTTGCCGCAGGCGACATGCGCCGTGGTCAGTCGCTGGTGGTTTGGGCCATCCGTGAGGGCCGTCAGGCCGCACGCGCTGTTGACGAGTTCCTGATGGGTCAGAGTGACTTGCCGCGTTGAAGAACATTCGTTCTAGGTAAAATCCCTTGATTGTCTTGGTGGGCACCAGTCCAGCCAAGAGCCTCTAAAACCACAAGAGCCGGAACTTCCGGCTCTTGTTTTTCATGAACACCACATCAACCGCCCCGCCACTTGTTGAATTGCGCGACCTGACATTCGGGTACGGCGACCGTGTCATTTTGAAGAATCTCAGCTTCAACGTGCCGCGTGGCCAAGTCACGGCCCTGATGGGCGTGTCTGGGGGGGGCAAGACCACAGTCTTGCGCTTGATCGGTGGGCAGATCCGTGCCAGCTCAGGTCAATTGCTGTTTGATGGCCATGACATCACGCCCATGCGACAAGCCGAGCTTTATGCGGCCCGGCGTCGCATGGGCATGCTGTTCCAGTTTGGGGCCTTGTTCACCGACATGAGCGTGTTCGACAACGTGGCTTTTCCCTTGCGCGAACACACCCGTCTGTCGGAAGACCTGATCCGCGACATCGTGCTCATGAAGCTCGATGCGGTGGGCTTGCGCGGTGCGCGGGACCTCAAACCCTCCGAGATTTCTGGCGGCATGAGCCGCCGAGTGGCCCTGGCCCGCGCCATTGCGCTCGACCCGGACTTGATCATGTACGACGAGCCCTTTGCAGGTCTCGACCCGATTTCGCTGGGCACGGCGGCCCGATTGATTCGCCGCCTGAACGACAGCCTGGGCATCACCAGCATCGTGGTGTCGCACGATGTGACCGAGACTTTTGAGATCGCCGACCATGTGGTCGTTCTGGCGCACGGCGGTTTGGCCGCGCAGGGCACGCCTGCCGAGCTGCGGGCCAGCACCAACCCGCTGATTCACCAATTTGTGCATGGATTGAGTGATGGGCCCGTGCCCTTCCATTACCCGGCCCCTTCGGCCGCGCAAGACTACAACGGGAGGTCGCCATGATCACCGACATGCTGGGCGCTTTGGGCGCATCCACCCGCCAAATGCTGGCCGATTGGGGTTTTGCCGCTCGTCTGTTTTTCAAGTTGCTGGGCATGTCGGGTGCAGCGCTCAAGCGCTTTGGCTTGGTGCGCGACCAAGTGCATTTTTTGGGCAATTACTCGCTGGCCATCATCACCGTGTCGGGCCTGTTTGTGGGCTTTGTGCTGGGTTTGCAGGGCTATTACACCTTGCAGCGTTATGGTTCTGCCGAGGCGCTGGGCTTGCTGGTGGCACTCAGCCTGGTTCGCGAGTTGGGCCCCGTGGTGGCCGCCTTGTTGTTTGCTGGCCGCGCGGGCGCATCGCTTACGGCCGAGATTGGCCTGATGCGCGCGGGTGAACAACTCACGGCGCTGGAGATGATGGCCGTGGACCCGGTGCAGCGCATTTTGGCCCCCCGCTTTTGGGGCGGCATCATCGCCTTGCCCCTGCTGGCGGCGGTGTTCAGCGCGGTGGGCATTTTGGGCGGCTACGTGGTGGGCGTCTTGCTCATTGGTGTTGACTCGGGCGCTTTTTGGAGTCAGATGCAAGGCGGTGTCGATGTGTTCAAGGACGTGGGCAACGGCATCGTCAAGAGTGTCGTGTTTGGCGTGGCCGTGACCTTCATTGCCTTGTTGCAAGGCTATGTGGCCAAGCCCACGCCCGAAGGTGTGGCCAGTGCCACCACGCGCAGTGTGGTGGTTTCTTCTTTGTCGGTGTTGGGGCTGGATTTCATCCTGACCGCCATGATGTTCAGCATTTGAGGAGGACGGCATGCAACGTTCAAAAAATGATATTTGGGTCGGTTTGTTTGTCTTGTTGGGCGCTGTGGCCGTGCTGTTTTTAGCGCTCAAAGCGGCCAACTTGCTCACCTGGAGTTTCAGCCAGGACTACGAGGTCACAGCCAAATTCGACAACATCGGCGGGCTCAAACCCGGCGCGGCGGTTAAGAGCGCCGGGGTGGTGGTCGGGCGGGTCAAGAAAATCGAATTCGACGGCGAGTCCTTCCAGGCCAAGGTCACGCTGGGCATGCAGACTCAGCACCCCTTTCCGCAAGACAGCTCCCTGAAAATCCTCACCAGCGGTTTGCTGGGCGAGCAATATTTGGATGTTGCTCCTGGCGCTGACGAGAAAAACCTGGCCGCCGGAGACCGGATTGGCTCCACCCAGTCGGCCGTCATCTTGGAAAACCTGATCAGCCAGTTCCTGTTCAGCCAGGCCGAGAAATCCAACACTGAAAGCAAAAAACCATGATCGCCTGGACGAAACGCTTTGTCTCGCTGGCCCTGCTGGTCAGCCTTGTGGCCTTGCAAGGCTGCGCCACCGTGAAAACAGCCGATGCGCGTGACCCTTGGGAGTCAATGAACCGCAGCGTCTTCCAGTTCAACGATGTGGTGGACACCATGGCCATCAAGCCCGCAGCGCAGCTTTACGTGAAAGTGCTCCCCGGCTTTGTGCGCAAGGGCGTCAACAATTTTTTGGGCAACTTGGGGGATGTCTGGTCCATGGCCAACAGCGCCCTGCAACTCAAGGGTCAGGCTACGGTGGAGACGTTCATGCGCATCAACGTGAACACCTTTTTGGGACTGGGCGGCATGCTGGATGTCGCCACCGAAATGCGCCTGGAAAAGCGCAAGGAAGACTTCGGGCAGACCTTGGGTTATTGGGGCGTCAAGCCTGGCCCTTATTTGGTACTGCCTTTGCTGGGGCCGTCCACGTTGCGCGACACGTTGGCTTTGCCGCTGGACATGCAGGGCGATGTTTCGCGTCAATTTTCAGATGAGGCCACTCGCAATGCCTTGACCGCGACACGCGTTTTGGACATCCGCTCTGGATTGCTGCAAACCGTGGACTTGGTCATGGCCGCATCGCTGGACCCGTATACGTTTGTGCGTGACGGCTTCCTGCAAAAACGACGCAACGATATTTACGACGGCAACCCGCCATCAAGTTTCGACTACGGCGATAGCGAGTCCGACGCGAAATAAGCCCCGTTACAGTTGCTCACACGCATTTTGGCCACAGGCTCTATAGTTATTTCATGTTCAAAACCGATACCGCTCTTTTTCTGAATCGCCGTCATGTGTTCTTGGCCGTCTGTGCCGCCAGCTTGCTGGGGGCTTCGGGCTTGGCCGTGGCCGCCGACGAAGCCCCTGAGGCCTTCATCCAGCGCATCACCACCGAAACGCTGGACACCATCAAGGCCGATAAGGCACTGCGCGCAGGCGATGTCTCCAAAATCATGCAGTTGGTGGACAGCAAGCTGATGCCGCATGTGAACTTTCGCCGCATGACCGCATTGGCCACTGGCCCGGCCTGGCGCAAAGCCACGCCAGAGCAACAAAAACGCCTGCAAGAAGAATTCAAGATTTTGTTGGTGCGCACCTACTCGGGCGCCCTGAGCCAGATCACCGACCAAGTGGTGGTGGTCAAGCCCCTGAGGGCCGGTCAGGAAGATAAAAACCTGGTGGTGAACACCGAGGTGCGCGGCAAGGCGGACCCGATTCAATTGGATTACCGACTCGAAAAAACCCCGGGTCAAGGCGCAGGTTGGATGATTTTTGACCTGAACGTGCTAGGCGTTTGGCTGATCGAAAACTACCGCAACCAGTTCACCAAAGAGATCAATGCCGGTGGCATCGATGCGCTGATCGCCAGTTTGGCCGCACGCAACAAATCCAATACCAAAGCCTCTTGAATCTGCTGGACATGAGCCCTCTGAAGCTGCCCGCCACCTTGTTGCACGACCAGGCCGATGATTGTCTGGCGACGTGGGTGGCGCAATTGCCCCCTGATTTGCCGCCTGCGGTGGTGCTGGACGCCTCGGGACTTTCCGAATTCGACTCCTCGGCTCTGGCCGTGCTGCTGGGCTTGCGCCGGGTTCTGACCCAAAAAGGGAGCGTCTTGCGGGTCGATGGCATGACACCGCGCTTGTCCGAACTGGCCAGTTTGTATGGGGTGATGGATCTGCTCCAGCCTGCTTGAAGGCGTGGTTTTCAAGCCTTTTGGGGCCTCTACCAGGGCAGCCCCTCAGGGTCGGCAGGCCAGCACTTAAAATAGCTCTCTCCCATGCCAGCGCTCTCTTTCCAATCCGTATCCAAAATTTATCAAGCCAAACAGGCGGGCGCAGCCGCGTTCAAAGCACTGGATCAGGTCAGCTTTGATGTGGAGGAGGGCGAGTTTTTTGGCCTGCTCGGCCCCAACGGCGCGGGCAAAACCACCCTGATCAGCACTTTGGCAGGCTTGAGTCGCCCCAGCACCGGCCGTGTTTTGGTGCATGGCCACGACGTGCAAAGCGATTACGCCGCCGCGCGCCGCCTGCTGGGCGTGGTGCCGCAAGAGTTGGTGTTTGACCCGTTTTTCACGGTGCGCGAGGCTTTGCGCATCCAGTCGGGTTATTTTGGCGTCAAGAAAAACGAGGCTTGGATCGACGAACTGCTGGACAGCCTGGGCTTGGCCGACAAGGCGGGCGCCAACATGCGCCAACTCTCGGGTGGCATGAAGCGCCGGGTGCTGGTGGCTCAAGCGCTGGTGCACAAGCCCCGCGTGATCGTGCTCGACGAGCCCACCGCCGGGGTCGATGTCGAACTGCGCCAGACCTTGTGGGCTTTCATCGCCAAACTCAACAAGCAGGGGCACACCGTCCTGCTCACCACCCATTACCTGGAAGAAGCTGAAGCGCTTTGCGGGCGCATCGCCATGCTCAAGCGCGGGCAGTTGCTGGCGCTGGAACGCACGTCTGATTTGTTGCGCTCGGCCACCAGCCAGGTGCTGCGCTTCAAACTTGACGGCGACTTGCCGCCTGCTGTCGCGGCCATCGCCCGCGTCACAGGGCGCATCGTGCAGTTGCCGGTGCACAACGCGGTCGAGATCGAAAACCACCTGGCCACACTGCGCACAGCGGGGCTGGTGGTCGAAGACGTGGAGATCCGCCAAGCCGACCTCGAAGACGTTTTTCTGGAAGTGATGAACCGCAAACAAACCGCCACCGGAGCCCTGGCATGACCGGTTGGCAAACCCTGCTCTACAAAGAGGTGCTGCGCTTTTGGAAAGTCGCTTTCCAGACGGTGGGCGCACCCGTGCTCACCTCGGTGCTTTACATGCTGATCTTTGGCCATGTGCTCGAAGACCATGTCAAGGTGTATGACAACGTGCCCTACACCTCCTTTTTGCTCCCGGGCCTGATGATGATGGGCGTGCTGCAAAACGCTTTTGCCAACAGCTCGTCGAGCCTGGTGCAAAGCAAAATCATGGGCAGCTTGGTGTTTTTGCTGCTCACACCCCTGTCGCACCGCAGCTGGTTTGTGGCTTATGTGGGATCGTCCATTGTGCGCGGCCTGGCTGTTGGCCTGGGGGTGTTTGTGATCACCGGCTGGATGGTCAACATCACTTTCGTCAACCCCCTGTGGATTTTGGCCTTCGCCTGCATGGGCGCGGCCATGATGG
>CAMDFT010000133.1 GCA_945897795.1 Limnohabitans sp. Rim8
CGTCTATACGACGATTGGCGGTGGCAGCGCAGGCTCTGACCCGTTTGCCGGTGGCGGCGCGGCCGAAGTGCGCAAGGCCACGCTCACCATCCAGCTGAGCGAACGCGGCACGCGCCCGCGCAAGCAAGCCATTGAAAACGACATCCGCACTGCGCTGCAGCCATTGCCTGGCGTTCGCACCAAGGTGGGCTTGGGCGGATCGGGTGAGAAATACGTGCTGGTGCTCACGGGCGAAGACCCGCAGGCCCTGCAAACCGCGGCCATGGCCGTGGAGCGTGACCTGCGCACCATTTCAGGCCTGGGCTCCATTGCGTCCACTGCCAGCCTGGTGCGCCCCGAAATCGCGGTGCGCCCTGACTTTGCCAAAGCCGCCGATCTGGGCGTGACCAGCGCCGCCATCAGCGACACCTTGCGCGTGGCTACGCTGGGCGACTACGACCAGGCACTGCCCAAGCTCAATTTGTCGGAACGCCAAGTGCCCATCGTCGTGAAATTGGGCGACGAGTCTCGGCATGACTTGGCCACGCTGGAGCGCCTGATGGTGCCCGGCAGCCGTGGCCCCGTCATGCTGGGCCAAGTGGCCAGGATCGAGGTGGCGGGTGGCCCGGCGGTGATTGACCGCTACGACCGCCAGCGCAACATCAATTTCGAAATTGAGCTGTCGGGCATGCCGCTGGGCGACGTGACGCAAGCGGTGCAGCAACTGCCCGCGCTGCAAAGCCTGCCGCTGGGCGTGAAGGTGGTCGAGGTGGGTGATGCCGAAGTCATGGGCGAACTGTTTGCCAGCTTCGGCTTGGCCATGACGATTGGCGTGCTGTGCATTTACATCGTGTTGGTGTTGTTGTTCAAAGGCTTCTTGCACCCCATCACCATTTTGGCGGCCCTGCCGCTGTCCTTGGGTGGCGCGTTTGTGGGCTTGCTGATCGCCGACAAGAGCTTTTCCATGCCCTCGCTCATTGGCCTGATCATGCTCATGGGCATCGCCACCAAAAACTCGATCTTGCTGGTGGAGTACGCCATCGAAGCGCGGCGCGGCAAACCCGCCGAAGGCGATCGCCCTGCGGTGCCGCCCATGAGCCGCTGGGACGCGCTGCTGGACGCTTGCCACAAACGGGCGCGCCCCATTGTCATGACGACGATTGCCATGGGTGCAGGCATGCTGCCCATTGCCGTGGGCTGGGGCGCAGCCGACGCGAGCTTCCGTTCGCCCATGGCGATTGCCGTGATCGGCGGCCTGCTTACCAGCACGGTGCTCAGCTTGCTGGTGATCCCGGTGGTGTTCACCTATCTGGATGATCTGGGCCAGTGGTCAGGCCGTATGTATAGAAAACTCACACAAACAAGGAGCAAAGCATGAGCAACAAAGTGGCGGTGGTGGTGGGCGGCGGCAGTGGCATGGGCGCTGCGGCGGCCCGCAAGCTGGCGCAAGATGGCTTTCAGGTGGCGGTCATGTCTTCGTCCGGCAAGGGCGAGGCGCTGGGCCGTGAGTTGGGAGGCTTGGGGCTGACCGGCTCGAACCAGTCGAGCGAAGACCTGCAAAAGCTGGTCGATCAAACCATGGCGCGCTGGGGCCGCATTGACGTGCTGGTCAACAGCGCAGGCCACGGCCCCAAAGGCCCGTTGCTGGAGTTGACCGATGCGCAGTGGTATTTGGGCATGGACATGTATTTCATGAACGTGGTGCGCGCCGTGCGGCTGGTGGCGCCCATCATGGTCCAGCAAAAATCGGGGTCCATCGTCAACATCTCCACCGCCTGGGTGGTCGAGCCCAGCGCCATGTTCCCGACCTCGGCGGTGGCACGCGCGGGCTTGGCCGCTTTCACCAAACTCTTTGCCGACGAGAACGCGGTGCACCAGGTGCGCATGAACAATGTGTTGCCGGGCTGGATCGATAGCCTGCCCGCCCAAGAGCAGCGCCGCCAAAGTGTGCCCATGCAGCGTTACGGCACCAGCGAAGAAGTGGCCGCGACCATCGCCTTTTTGGCTTCGGATGCTGCGGCTTACATCACGGGCCAGAGCTTGCGCATTGATGGTGGGTTGATGCGTTCGCTTTGATGCACCCGGGCGCGCACTTCGTCTGCTGAGTTATGGATTCCAGAAATCACACCGGGCAGGATCGGCCCACGGCGGGGCATTGACGGTACGCTGCTCCTGGTGGCCATATTGAGCAATTAACGCTCAGCTTCAGAGACCGGGTTTCTTGCGTTGCTGTTCAGTGCGATTGCGCCATCATGTGAAGCAAGACACCGAATCGCGTGGCGAGTAAATCACGAACCATCTTGGCCAATGCCGTTCGCTGTTCATCAAGATCTTGTGGATGGATAACAAGTTGATCAGATGGCCGGCTCAAAGCCGAGTTTCTTGGAAACCTCTAGCGCCGCGCGTACAAGTTCTGGCGCCAGTTTTTCGATGACGGCGTCAGTCAGTCGGCTGGCAGGCCCGCGGATGGCCAGGCAGCCTTCGATTTCGCCACGGCGACCAAACACGCCCACTGCAAGTGCGCGGATGCCGCCAGCACACTCTTCGTTGTCCAGAGCCCAGCCGCGCACGCGCACGCGCTTGACCTCGGCGCGCAACTTGTCAGGACTCGTCAGGGTACGCGGCGTGACGGCTGGCAATCCGGTCACCAGCACCTCGTCGAACAGTGAATCGGGCCCGAAGGCCAGCATGACCTTGCCAGAGGCTGTGCTGTGCATGGACTCTGCATCACCAACATTGGCTGCAACGCGCATGGGTTGGCGGCTTTCCAGGGGAAGAGATACAACGGTTTCCGTGCCGCGACGCACGACGAACATGACCGTTTCGTCACACAGATCGCGCAAGCTCTCCATGGTTGGGCGCGCTACCTCTCCAGCCGGCACTTGACGCAGGTTGTGACTGGCCAATTCGATGAGGCCAGGTCCCAGACGGTATTTCTTGGTGGATGGGTCTTGCACCAGGAAGTCCTCCGCCGCCAAGGTGCGCAGCAGGCGGTAGGCAATGACCTTGTCCATGCCCAAGAGGCGTGCCACGTCGCTGGCGCCTAAGTCACCTGCGGCGGGCGTGAATTGCTTGAGGATGGTCAGGGCTTTGGCAACGGTCTTGCTCATGGGTGTTTGTGTCCCAATGTTTTCACATCAGGACGTCGTAAAACAATGATTTAGCACGACTTTTTGGGATTGAAGTCGGGCTTCGATGGGATGGTTGGATCCATAACGGAAGGTGTTTTTCTTCTGCACAAAAAAAGACCCCCTTGGCCCATGTACACAGCAGCAAAGAGGTTTCGTGTAACGATAATTGTAACGCTCCTAACCACCCAAAGCGTTCAAGTGGTTGCGATCCAGATCTGTTACCCACTGTCCTCGTTGGGTTGTTACCCCAAGAGGTTCCAAATACAAAGAGTGCGCCCCACTCGAGCTGCACCACAAGTCAGCTGCAGCTGTTGACATTTATGACAAAGGTGAAACGTGTCTCTCTGATCGAGTTGATCACAACCTGCTGGGATTGAACCCCTTGAGGATGTGGTGTTATCAGCGCTTGCGGTCCTGGTAACTCTAGATCCTTGCTTCACTGGTGAATAAAAAATTTACCAATAAAGAAACAGCATTTCTTTATAAGAAATATATAGCTAAATATATTAAATTTATCAAATTATAATTGATCTAAAAAGTTAGATTTCATAAGAGATAGCAGGGCAAGAATGTGCTGCAGGTGACAGCGAGCTAAAAAAATCATTGCTTTTAAAGAAATGACATGATTAAAATTAGAAAACGCATGGGTCATCGACCCTATCTTTAACCATGTGACCGCAATGCCGAGATTCAAGCCATGAAAGAGAACCCCGGGGACATCCGTCCCAGTCCGGCCGAACGTCTGGCCATGTATGAACGAATGCTGCTGATCCGCCGTGTAGAAGAGCGCTTGGGCGCGGACTTCAAGGCGGGCAAATTGATTGCTGGTGTGCACCTTTACAGCGGTCAGGAAGCTGTAGGAGTTGGCGTGTGCCAACACTTGCGCGACACCGACTGGATTGCCAGCAACCACCGTGGGCATGGCCACTTTTTGGCCAAAGGCGGTGACGTGCGGGCCATGATGGCCGAGATCCATGCCAAGGTAACGGGTGTGTGCAAGGGAATGGGCGGCACCATGCACGTGGCGGATCTGAGCAAGGGCATCTTGGGCGCCAATGGCATCGTCGGCGGCGGCATCAGCCTGATTTGCGGTGCGGCCTACTCACAGTCGCTTCAGGGTAATGGCGCTGTGTCTGTCGTTTTCTTTGGTGATGGGGCTTCCACCCAAGGTGTGATGAGCGAGGCGCTCAATCTCAGCGCCCTTTGGAAGCTGCCCATGATCTTCATCTGCGAGAACAACCTGTTCTCGGAGTTCTCGCGTTCGGACACCGTGGTGGCTGGTCGTATCGTGGACCGCGCTGGCGCTTATGGCGTCCCGGGTGTGCAGGTCGATGGCAATGACCTGGATGCGGTGTGGGCCGCCGCCAGCGAGGCCGTGCAACGCGCCCGCAACGGAGAAGGTCCCAGTTTCATCGAAGCCTTCACATACCGCATGTCCGGGCATGTGGAGGCCGAAACCGGTTTCTTGCAGGGTGCACAGTACCGCAGCGAAGAAGAAGTTCAATCCTGGGTTGAGCGCGACCCGATCCAGCGACAAAGGGCTCAACTCTTGAGCACTCAGCAAGCCACGTTGGACCAGTTGACCGACCTCGAAGCCCGCGTTCTCGCCCAAGTCGAGGACGCCGTTCAATTTGCCATTGACAGCCCGCCGCCTCCGCCAGAGCAAGCGCTGCAATTCATGTTCGCCTGAGGGAGCACCAATCTATGGCAAAGAAGAGAATTATCCAGGCGATCAACGAGGCCCTCGTCGAAGAGATGACACGCGACGAACGCGTCATCCTTTTCGGAGAAGATGTAGAGATCAGCCTTTTTGGTGATACCCGTGGTCTTTCAGAGCGCTTTGGGCCCAGCCGAATTCGTAATACACCGATTTCGGAAACACTGATCACCGGCATGGCGCTGGGTGCGGCCGCTGCAGGGCACCGCGTGGTGGCGCACATGATGTTCGCCAATTTCACTTACACGGGTTTCGACTCCATCGCCAACCAGGCGGCCAAGTTGCGCTACATGACCGGGGGGCAGGCGCGTTTGCCTGTGACCTACGTGGCGGCCTACGGTGGTGGGCGTTCAATTGCTGCACACCATTCCGACACGCCCTACCCGCTGCTGATGAACTTGGGCGGTATTCGTGTGGCCGTTCCCTCCACACCCGAAGACGCCAAGGGTCTCATGAAGGCCTGTATCCGCAGCGACAGTCCATCCTTTTTCCTGGAAGCCGGTGGCCGCGGAGGCGAGATCGGCGAGGTGCCCGATGGCGATTACGTCACGCC
>CAMDFT010000134.1 GCA_945897795.1 Limnohabitans sp. Rim8
TGGCCGGGCCTGAACGAATACGACAGCCACGCGCTGATCGAGTCCATCCACCCCGAGCCGTTGGCCAAGCCCGACACGCCCGAGTTGTACCGGCACCACTTTCGCCTGCTGCGCGATGCGCTGCAAGCCTGGATGGCCGGGCGCACCCAACCGCGCGGCATGACCAACTACGCCGACTTTGTAGGCGGCATCGAGGCGGCGCTCGACCATGTGCGGCAAAACCATTCGGGCGACGTGATGATCGTCTCCAGCGGCGGCCCAATCTCTACGGCCGTGGGCCGCGTACTGGGCACCCCCCCAGAAACCACCATCGAGCTGAACCTGCGCATCCGCAACACGGCGCTGACCGAGTTCGTGTTCAACCCCAAGCGGCACATGCTGCTGACCTACAACACGCTGCCGCACCTGGACAGCGACGCGCACAAGGACTGGGTCACCTTCGCTTGAAACGCTGAATTTCATTATCAAAATTGGGTGTAATCCCTAGGAAAAACCTTGCAATTGCAGGGGCAAAATAGGTGGCATGAATTGTTCGACCGCCTGGCTTGCCCTTCAGACCCTGGAAGGCGGCATTGAGCTCACCCACACACCCGCCGATCAAGCCGATCGCCTGGCAGCGCAACTGAGCGCGGGCCTGCGGGAATGGGGCCTGCAGTCGGCGATTCAGACTTTGAATGTGCCCATGGAAGACGGCACGGTGGCCCTGGTGGCCGGCTTGCGGCCCGAATTCCAGCAAACCCACATGCCCGGGTTCAACAGCCTGAACTTGCGCACTTCCCTGGAGCCAGCCGACCCGGCTGACCACGCCAATGAGGCGTGGGCCTTGGAGCGCGAGATCTGGGTGGCCCTGCTGGGCTCGCCCCATCGCTTTGCATTCCGCGACTTGGAGGCCCTGAAGTCACACGTTCGGGTGCGGCGCAACATGGCCTTGGCCGCCCGCTTGACCGCGCTGGCCTTCAAAACCGAAGCGGCCGAACGCCCCGAGGCCGACTGGCACTACGAAGAAGCGCCTGGTTTCATCCTCAAGCCGGGCCGCCCCCTGATCAACGCACTGATTGCCGCCACGCAGCCCGAGGCCACCGGCAAGCTTTACGACTTCTCTTGCTACCGCGCCACCGAATACGTGATCTTGCTGGGCATCGCGCAAGAGTTGCAGGCGAACCACCCCACTTTGCTAACCCAGTTGCAGCAACTCAATGAACGCCACGCGGTGCGCTCGGGCCAGTTCCACGAGGTGTTTCTGATCGAGTACGGCAGCATGGAAGCCCCATTGCCCGCCCGCTTTTATGTCCCGGGCGACCGGCTGTGGTTTCGCAACCCCGACGAGCGCTCCGCCGACGTGACCGGCTACGAAGGCTCCTGGGTCATGTACATGGGCGGCGGCCTGTTCAGCAACTTCTGGAAACGGGATGCGCCTTTCACCCTCGAATCCAAAGCCATCGAAATCTTTCATTGGAAAGACGGCGCCTACACAGACGCCCAGGGCGAGCTGCAGATGGACGAGACGGTTGTGGAACGCCTGGTGGCACAAACCCAGGCCGACCCCGAAGCCAGGGCCCGCGTGCTGGAACGCATGCTGCGCATGCGCGACCCCAAAGGTGTCTATGCCGAGGGCGGCTGCATCGACACCACCCGCGAATACCCCAAAAGCGTGAGCCGCGAGCACTGCGATCTGGTGCTGCCTGCTTTCTGAAGACCGGGCCGCAAGGCCTCAGCCCACCTCGTCGTTGAGCGTGTCTAGAGGCAATTGATCGATCTCGCAGAGCAACTGCGCCAGCGCACGGCCAGAAGCGTCCAACAAAGCTTGGCCTTTGACAGCCGTGGCCGCAGCCGCATTGCCCGCCGCCCCATGTCGGTTGTAGTCCTGCATCTGCCAGCCCAGCTTGGCACTTTTGCCATTGCCCAAAATTTCAAACCGCTCAGCACGGTCTTGCGAGCTGGACCGAAAGTTCTGCGCCAAGTCCATGCGCACCGTGCCGGGGCGCAGCGCCAGCATCATGGAGGTTTCGGTGTCCCCCGCATGCACGCCAAAGCGGTGCTCTTCGGGCGGAAACAGCGCGTTCACTTCGCCGCCTTGCGCATCGCGCAGCGGCAAATTGAACCAACTCACGCTGTACACCAGCATGCCCAACCGGGCCCGCAGGTCACGCGCCACGATGTCCATCACACTCACCTGACCGCCATGGGCGTTCAAAAGCACCAGTTTCTTCACCCCACTGGCCGCCACCGACTCGCCAATGTCGGTCCACAAACGGATCACGGTTTCGGCCTTGAGCGTCAAAGTGCCGGCAAAACGGGCGTGTTCGGGGCTCAAGCCTACGGTTTGGGTGGGCAAAAACAAGACGGATAAGTCGGCTGGCAAGAGCGGCAAGCACGCCGACACCACGCCATTGACCAAGTCGGTGTCCACCGACAGCGGCAGGTGCGGGCCATGCTGCTCGGTGGCGGCCAAGGGCAGCACGGCGATCGCTCGAGCATGCGCCAGCGCTTGAAAATCGAGGGTGGTCCAGTCGGCCCAAAATCGTGAAGGGTTTTGCATGCTGGGCATCTTAATGGAGCGCGGCCGTGTACAGTGCCTTTCGCAGAAGGTTCCGTTTCAGGTGTTCGGGGCCACAAAGAAGGATTGGCGTGAAAGTTTCCGTGTTGTCGCGTGGCTGGGCCACGGTTCAGAGTGGGCTGATGGTGCTGGGCTTGTGCGCGCTCTGGTGGGCGTCCGCGCCCAGCCTGGCGCAAACCGGCGCCCTGTTTTCGTCTAAAGCGACCGCCAGCAATTCAGCCACCAACGCCTTGCTCAGCAGTCCCGCCCATGTGGTCAGCACCGAGCAGGTGCGGGCCGAGTTGCAGTTGCACGCCCCCCAGGGCATCCAGGCCGGGAAAACCTTTTGGCTGGGCCTGCAGATCGAGCACCAGCCCCAGTGGCACACCTATTGGCAAAACCCGGGCGATTCGGGCTTGCCCACCCAGCTGCAGTGGCAGCTGCCTGCAGGTTTGCAAGCTGGTGTAATCGCGTGGCCTTTGCCAAAAAAATTCCCGATTGGCAGCTTGGCCAACTATGGCTACGAAGGCCGTGTGCTGCTGGCGGTGCCCGTGACGGTGGCCGCTGACTTCCGCTTCCCTGACAGTGGGCCACTGACCCTTCAATTGCAAGCCGATTGGCTGGTATGCCGCCAAGAATGCATCCCGCAAGAAGGCCGCATGAGCCTGAACCTGGCCTCGGCCGCGCCGCAAACACCGCACGCTGCAAGTTTCGAAGCGACCCAAAAACTCAGTCCCCAGACGCTGCCTCAGCTCAAGCAAGGCGGCACTTGGATCACCGGCGGCCAGACCACGTTGTCGGACGACGGCCGGCAACTGAGCTTGCGCGTGCACGGCCTGCCCGTCAGCTGGCGTGGCCAGACGCTCAGCACTTTCCCGGTCACCGCCAGCGTGGTGCACAACGCGGCCGTGCAGGGCAAAGGCTGGACGCAAAACTGGCAAGGCGCGGTCTGGCAGGCGCAAATCCCGGTGTCTGAAGAGCGTGGTGACAGCCCCCAAACACTGCGATGGGTCATCGCGACGGGGCCAGAATCTGCGCCCCAAGCCCCTGCTTTTGAGCTGACAACGCCCGTGCAAGGCACTTGGCCCCCATTGGCACAAGCCGCGCCTGCCGAAATCTCGCCCGCGCTGGCCAAGGCGCTGACCGAGAACGCACGCGCTGCGCAAAAACCACCGGCATCCAGCACCACGGCTTTGGGCCTGACGTTGGCCATTTTGGGGGCGCTGGTGGGCGGTTTGCTGCTCAACCTGATGCCCTGCGTGTTTCCGGTGCTGGCCATCAAGGTGCTGGGTTTTGCCAAGGCCGGTGCCACTCAGGCCCAACACCGCGCCGCCGGGATGGCCTACACCGCGGGTGTGGTGCTGTCGTTCATGTTGCTGGGCGGCCTGATGCTGGCCTTGCGGGCCGCTGGCGAGCAGCTTGGTTGGGGCTTTCAGCTGCAGTCACCGCCCGTGGTGGCGGCTCTGGCGCTGTTGTTCACCCTGCTGGGCCTGAACCTGGCGGGCGTTTTTGAATTCGGACAAATGCTGCCCAGCAGCTTGGCGTCTTTGCAAAGCCGCCACCCGACCGTGAACGCCGGTTTGTCGGGTGTGCTGGCTGTGGCCGTGGCTTCGCCCTGCACCGCGCCCTTCATGGGCGCGTCGCTGGGCTTGGCGATTGCGCTTCCCGTGTGGCAGGCGCTCTTGGTCTTTGCCGCCATGGGCGTGGGCATGGCCTTGCCGTATCTAACGGCCAGCTGGTGGCCGGGCATCGCGCGCGCCCTGCCGCGCCCAGGAGCCTGGATGCTGACTTTCCGCCAAACCATGGCCTTCCCCATGTTTGCCACTGTCATCTGGCTGCTATGGGTGCTGGGTCAGCAAACTGGCATCGACGGGGCCAGCGGTCTGTTGGCTTTGCTGCTCACGGTGGCTTGGCTGGCTTGGGCCCTGGGCCTGGCAGGCCGCACGCGCTGGGTCATGGGCGGCTTGGCTCTGGCCACTTTGCTGTGGCTGGGCAGCAGCTGGCTGCCTTTGGCTTTGCGTGAAGCCCCTGCAGTGGCATCTTCAGCCCCACCTGCCAGCAGCGCCAGCGAGAAAAACGCCGCCGACCTGCCCTTGTGGCAAGCCTGGTCAGAGGCCGAACTGCAGACGCAACTGAGCGACGGTCGCCCGGTGTTCGTGGACTTCACCGCTGCCTGGTGCGTGACCTGCCAGTACAACAAAAAAACCACCTTCGCAGATGCCAAGCTGCTGGCCGACTTTGCAGCCCGCCAAGTGGTGCTGATGCGTGCCGACTGGACCCGCCGCGACCCCGCCATCACCCAGGCGCTCACGGCATTGGGCCGCAGCGGCGTGCCGGTGTATGCCTTGTACGCGCCGGGCCGCGCGCCCGTGCTGCTGTCCGAACTGCCCAGCGTGGCCGAAGTGCAAGCGGCGCTGCAGGCCCTGAGCACTGGGCGTTGAACGCCCGCCCTTCTCTGACCTCTTTGACGCCCGCCGGACAGTGAATCGTCCTTGCAGCCTGCGACAATGGCGGGCATGAGCACTTCTTTTGCCCCCCTCCAAAATGACAGCTTCTTGCGCGCCTGCCTGCGCCAAGCCACTGACCACACCCCCGTCTGGCTCATGCGCCAAGCTGGGCGCTACCTGCCCGAGTACCGCGACACCCGCGCCAAAGCCGGCAGCTTCATGGGCCTGGCCACCAACGTCGACTACGCCACCGAAGTCACCCTGCAGCCGCTGGAGCGCTATGCACTGGACGCCTCCATCCTGTTCAGCGACATCTT
>CAMDFT010000135.1 GCA_945897795.1 Limnohabitans sp. Rim8
TGCAATGGTGGGGGCCTTGTAGGCAGCCATGATAGCTATTTGTGATGGAGCCCGTGCCGCCTTGGGCAAGGTGGTGGAGCCGCGCTGCCGCAGCCAAGCTAAACAAAAGGGCCGATCGGGGGCCGAGTGAGGTCTTGGCGTCGCCTTCAGGTGGGCGTGAACACGGCGCGGTCGCTGGAGGCTTGTTCGTAGCGGCGGGCGATGTTGCCGCACACCAAATCGCACAGGTCGTAAATGGAGGTGTCACTGACGCGGTAGAACACACTGACGCCGCGGCTTTCGCGCTGCACGATGCCGTGCTGGGCCAAATAAGACAGGTGACGCGAGACGTTGGCCGCCGAGTAGCCGCTGAGTTGGGCCAACTCGCCCACGCTGCGCTCTTGCTCGCGCAGCAAATTCAGGATTTTCAGGCGCGTGGGCTCCGACAGCGCCTGGAAATAGGCAGCGATCTGGTCCAGGGCTTTGTCAGGCAGGTCTTTCATGGGGCAGCTCCGTCAGACGGTTTTTTTGCCATGGTTGGACAACCGTCGTGAAAAGATTGTATCATTGCGTGAACAAGCAAATAAGCAATTGTGCAAATTTGAAAATTGAACAGGCTTTTGCCACCCAACGGTTTAACGGAGATGTTTCGATGAAAAGACGCTTGATCCTGGCTTCGGCCTTGGCCCTTTCTGCTGTGCATATGGTCCCTGTGTGGGCCAATGCAGACAGCGCCAAAACCATGGCCGCCACCGCCAACACGGCCGGTGCCGCCCAAGTGAGCCTGGACGCCGTGGTCGAGGCGGTGCGCCAAGCCACCTTGTCCACCCAAGTGGCAGGCACCATCGTGGGCCTGAATGTCAAAGCCGGTGACCGCGTGCGCGCCGGGCAAGAGCTGCTGCGCGTCGACGCCAGCGCCGCCCAGCAGCAGGTGGCGGGCAGCAGCGCCCAACTCGAAGCCGCGCAAGCCAATCTGAACGTGGCCAGCAAAGAGCTGGATCGTCAAAAGCAACTCTTCCAAAAGCAATACATCAGCCAGGGTGCGCTCGACCGCGCCCAGGCCCAGTGGGAAGCGGCCCGCGCCCAGGTGCAGGCACAGCAGGCCCAGACCCGCGCGGCGCAAACACAAACCGGTTTCTTCAGTGTGCGCGCCCCTTTCAACGGTGTGGTGTCCGATGTGGCCGTCACCTTGGGTGACATGGCCATGCCCGGCCGCCCCATGCTGACCATGCACGACCCCTCGGCTTTGCGCGTGAGCGCGGCCGTGCCGCAGTCGATGCTCAGTGGCGTGCGCAGCCAACTCGCGTCGGTGCGCTACGAGATCGCTGGCCACAGCGCCCAGCCGGTGAAGGCGGGCACAGCCCAGCTGATGCCGTCGGTGGACCCGGTCACGCACACCGCACAGCTGCGCCTGGCTTTGCCCGCTGGCATCGAGGGGCTGGTGCCGGGCATGTTTGCCCGCGTGTGGGTGTCCGGCGTTCAGGCTGGCAGCACCGCCCAAAACACCAAGGCCGATCCGGTGGTGTTGCCCTTGTCGGCCATCGTGCGCCGCGCCGAAATGACCGGCGTGTACGTGATGGATGCACAAGGCAAGCCCCGCTTGCGCCAAGTGCGCTTGGGCCGTGTGAATGGTCTGAACGTGGAAATTTTGTCGGGCGTGAGCACCGGTGAGCAAGTCGTCACCGACCCCGCCACCGTCACCACCAAACCTTGAGAGCAGCCCCATGAACGAGCCAAAAATGGGTATTTCGGGCCGCATTGCAGCGGCCTTCCAAAGCGCACAGATCACGCCTTTGCTGGCGCTGGTGGCGTTTTTGCTGGGCGTATTTGCCGTGATGGTGACGCCCCGCGAAGAAGAGCCTCAAATCAACGTGACCATGGCCAACGTGATCGCGCCTTTCCCGGGTGCGTCGGTGCGCGAAGTTGAGCAAATGGTGGCGATTCCGGCCGAGCAGGTGCTGTCCAAGATCGCGGGTGTGGAGCATGTGTACTCGGTCTCGCGCCCCGGCGTGGCGATCATGACGGTGCAGTTCAAGGTGGGCGTGCCGCGCACCGAGGCGCTGGTCAAGTTGCACGACACGATCCGCGAAAACGCCGACTGGTTGCCGCGCAACCTGGGCTTGCCTGAACCGCTCATCAAGCCCAAGGGCATTGACGATGTGCCCATCGTGTCGCTCACCTTGCACGGTAAAAATGCCGATGTGAGCGCTTTTGATCTGGAGCGCGTGGCGCACAGCATCGAAGCCGACATCAAGCGCGTGCCTGGCACCCGCGATGTGGTCACCATTGGTGGGCCACGCCGTGCGGTGCTGGTGCAAATTGACCCACAGCGCATGAATGGCTCGGGCGTCACGGTGCACGATCTGCGCATGGCTTTGCAGTCGGCCAATTTGGGTTTGCCTGTGGGCGACTTGTTGGGGGGCAACCAAAGCGTGGCCATCGAAGCCGGGCCACACCTGTCGCAGGCCTCTGAAGTGGCTGACCTGGTGGTTCAGGTGGTGCAGGGCAAGCCAGTGTTTTTGAAAGACGTGGCCGATGTGCAGGACGGCCCCATGCCGGCTGCACGCTATGTCTGGCACGGCAACAACGAAAAAAACGGGGGTGAAGAATTCGCCGCCGTCACGCTGTCGATCACCAAAAAATCGGGCGAAAACGCCATCGACGTGGCCAATGGCGTAAAAAGCCGTGTGGCCAAGTTGCAAGGCACCGTGATCCCCGACAACGTTGAGGTGGTGGAGACGCGCAACTACGGCGAAACCGCCAACGACAAAGCGCAAAAGCTGATCCAGAAACTGCTGTTTGCCACCGCGTCGGTGGTGGCACTGGTGTTCATGGCGCTGGGCCGCCGCGAGGCCGCGATTGTGGGCGTGGCCGTGATCTTGACCTTGACCGCGACATTGTTCGCTTCATGGGCTTGGGGCTTCACGCTCAACCGCGTGTCGCTGTTTGCGTTGATTTTTTCCATCGGCATTTTGGTGGACGACGCGATCGTGGTGGTGGAGAACATCCACCGCCACCAGCAGCTCTTTCCAGGCAAGAGTCTGCGCGAAATCATTCCCGGTGCGGTGGACGAAGTCGGTGGCCCCACCATCTTGGCCACCTTCACCGTGATCGCGGCGCTTTTGCCCATGGCGTTTGTGAGTGGCCTGATGGGCCCCTACATGAGCCCGATCCCGATCAATGCCAGCTTGGGCATGCTGCTGTCGCTGGCCATTGCCTTTGTCATCACCCCTTGGTTGGCGGGCATGTGGATGAAGCCCATGACCGGTCATGCCCATGATTCGCAAGGCGGCCACACCGGCCTGAGCGCCAAACTCGAACCTCTGTTTGAGAAAGTTTTCAAACCCTTGCTGGACACCCGAACCGGTGGGCGCAACCGCAAACTGCTGGGCTTGGGCGTGGCGGGTTTGATCGCCTTGTCTTTGGTCTTGCCCGCCACTGGTTTGGTCATGCTCAAGATGCTGCCCTTTGACGACAAGTCGGAGTTCCAAGTCGTGGTGGACATGCCCGCAGGCACGCCGCTGGAAAAAACGGCCGCCGTGATGCGCGAACTGGGCGGTCACCTGGCCACCGTGCCCGAGGTCACGCACTACCAAGCCTATGTCGGCACTGCTTCGCCCATCAACTTCAACGGCTTGGTGCGACAGTACTACCTGCGTGCAGGCTCTGAGTTGGGGGACATTCAGGTCAACCTGGTGGGCAAATCCGAACGCAGCGACAAGAGCCATGTGATCGCCACGCGCGTGCGTCCGGCTTTGCAAGAGATCGGCCGCCGCCACGGTGCCAACGTCAAGGTGGTCGAAGTGCCGCCTGGCCCGCCCGTGATGTCGCCCATCGTGGCCGAGATTTATGGGCCTGATGCCGAAGGGCGTCGCCAAGTGTCCAAAGCTGTGCGTGCGGTGTTCGAGAAAACCGAAGGCGTGGTCGATGTGGACGAGAGTGCCATTGCTGACGCACCGCGCAAAGTTTTGTTGGTGGACCGCCGCAAGGCCGCTGCCCTGGGCGTGTCGCAGCAAGCCATCGTGACCACCTTGCGTGCAGGTCTGGCGGGTGAAGACGCCACCTATTTGCACGACGGCAGCAAATACCCGGTGCCTGCGCTGATCCAGTTGCCTGCGCAGCTGCATGGCGATCTGGACGCCTTGTTGCAGCTGGGCGTGAAAAGCGCCACGGGCAAAGTGGTGGCCATCCGCGAGTTGGTCACCGTGAGCGACACGCTGCGCGAGCAACCCATCATCCACAAAGACATGCTGCCGGTGAACTTTGTCATGGCCGACATGGCAGGCAAGGTCGATAGTCCTTTGTATGGCCTGTTCAAGATGCGCGGCGATGTGGCGCAGATCAAAGGCCCGGATGGTCAAAAGGTGGAGGAGTACTTCATCAGCCAGCCCGACGACGCATGGCGTGGTTACAGCATCAAGTGGGATGGCGAGTCGCAGATCACCTACGAGACCTTCCGCGACATGGGTGCAGCCTATGGCGTGGGCTTGATCCTGATCTATTTGCTGGTGGTGGCGCAGTTCGGTTCTTACCTCACGCCGCTCATCATCATGGCGCCGATTCCGCTGACCATCATTGGCGTGATGCCAGGCCATGCGCTGCTCAATGCGCAGTACACCGCCACCAGCATGATCGGCATGATCGCGCTGGCGGGCATCATCGTGCGCAACTCGATCTTGCTGGTGGACTTCATCAACTTGCAGGTGCAAGGCGGCATGGAGTTTGGCCGCGCCATCGTGCAGTCGGCCATCACCCGTGCTCAGCCCATCATGCTGACAGGCCTGGCGGCCATGATCGGTGCCTTCTTCATTCTGGATGACCCGATCTTCAATGGCTTGGCCATCTCGTTGATCTTCGGCATTTTTGTCTCCACCGTGCTGACGCTGGTCGTCATCCCGACTTTGTATTACGTGGCCTACCGTAAAAAATACGGCGCATAAAGTGTTTCTTTTCTTTCATTCACAGGAGTAAATCACCATGAAATCTTGGCAAATCGTTCGTTTGGTCGCAGGCTTTTTTGTCTTGTTGTCTTTGGCTTTGGGCGTGCAAGCCAGCCCTATTTTTATGAATGAGTGGTGGTTGGCCTTCACCGCCTTTGTGGGCTTGAACTTGCTGCAAAGCGCCTTGACCAAGTGGTGCCTGATGGAGACCATCTTGCGCAAATTCGGCGTTGAGTGCGGCTGCTGATTTGAAAGCCAGCGCGCCATGACCCCCTCCATTTTTCAGCTCAAACGCCTGAACGGCGCGCTGTTGGTCGCTGCGCTGTGCGCCCCTTCGGCGCACGCGCTGGACCTGCTGCAAACCTGGGAGCAGGCGCGCCA
>CAMDFT010000136.1 GCA_945897795.1 Limnohabitans sp. Rim8
ATGTTGGCACCTTGATCGGCCGTTTGCGTGACGCAGCCGAAGATGGCGTCACTCACCTGCGCCGTGTCGATGCCGGTTTGCTGGGCCAGTGCTTTGAGTTGCCTGGCCAGCAAATCCACGGGTTTGAGGCTGCGCAGCGCGCCTTTGTCATTGCCTCGCCCCCGTGGGGTGCGCAGGGCTTCGATGATCAGGGCTTGGCTCATGCGGTGTCCTTGGGTTGAGGTGTCTTGGTCGGCAGGCGCGGAAAAAATGCCGGCACATGGGCGCAATAGGCTGCGTAGCCGGGTTTGCTTTTGGCCATGTGGCGTTCCATGAGCGAGGTGGCCGATCCTTTGTTCATGAACCAGGTCACGTAAACCGCTGGGACAACCGATAGCCAGCCCCACGGATGCGACAGCGCGAACACGCTGTAGCCCCACCACATGCAGGTTTGACCGAAATAGTTGGGGTGGCGTGTCAGGGCCCACAAGCCCGTGTTGAGCAATTGGGACTTGTCTGTGCGCAGGCGCTTGAACCGGGTCAGCTGCCAGTCCGCACCAGCTTCGAAGACAAAACCGACCAGCCAGACCAAGGCGCCCGCCACATGCCAAAAGCCAATGGGGCCGGGAGAGGTCATGCCAAACAACAAGGGAATGGCCCACACCCAGATCACCACGCCTTGCAGCAAAAAGATTTGGAAATAGCTCCACCACCAAAAGCGCGCGCCCGAGCGCTGACGCCAGCGGGCATAGCGCGGGTCTTCACCGTGCGGCAGATTGCGCCACAGAATGTAGAGGGAATAACGGCCAAAACCGACAGTGGCCATGGCCAGCAAAAGCAGATGCGATGCCTGCCCGTCAGCCCCCAAATGCTGGTAAAGCCACCAAGGTGCGGCCAACAACAGCAGGCCGTAGGCGATGTCCATGATGCTGGCATCGCGCTTGAGCAGGCTAATGACCCACACCACGGTCAGCCACAGCCACAGCCACAGGCCTAACTGCAAAAAATCAGCCAAAAAGCCCGGTGCCAGCTGGCCGCTGGCCGCCACTGCAGCCACTGCCAAAGGCAGCACAGGGTAGGCCCGGTCAATCCAGCGGATGTTGTCGCGCGGCATGGCCCAAAGCCATACGGTGGCGAGCAAGGCCCAAGCGACCAGAAGGATCTGACTTTGTTGCTGCCATAAGGTCTGGATCATGCTGGTCCCGCTTCCACCACGAAGCTCACCACCGTGGCGCAAGAGCCACCGATGTTCAGAGTTTGGATGCGCTGAGCACCTTCAATCTGGCAAGCCTCAGCTTGCCCGGTGACTTGGCGAGCTGCGTCCCAGAGCATGCGGGTGCCGGTGGCGCCCACCGGGTGGCCGCAACCGATCAGGCCGCCACTCATGTTGACCGGGCAGCGTCCCCCTGGGGCAATCGTGCCGTCTTCGACCGCTTGCCAGCTTTGCCCTGGCGCGGTCAGACCCAGGTGGTCGATGGCCATGTATTCGGTGGTGGTGAAGCAGTCGTGGGTTTCAATGCCGCTCATGGCGTCGATGCCCGAAACACCTGCACGGCGCCAGGTGTCTTCGATGGTTTGCCGCACATGGGGAAAAATATAAGTCTGGCCCTGGCTGCGTTCGATCTTGTCGCGCAGGCGCAGACCCGCGTTGCGGTGGCCCCAGCCCGCAATGCGGGCCAATTGGTCCAGTCCATGGCCACGTTTTTGGGCATAGGCCTGGGCAAAACGGGCGGAAGCCAGCACCACAGCGCAGGCCCCATCGGTGATCTGGCCACAGTCCTGACGGCGTGTGCCGGGCTCGATGATCGGGTTGGCCTCGTCGTCATCGGTGAAGCTCAGGGCATCAAATTCCCACTTGCGGGTTTGCGCCAGGGGGTTGCGTTTGGCGTTGCCGTAATTGATTTCGGCAATGCGGTTCAAGTGTTTGCGGTCCAGGCCGTAGCGGCGTTCGTATTCTTGGGCCAGCAAACCAAAGGCGGCGGGCCACATGAAGGTGCAATCGATGTCTTCATGCCCCTGCCAGGCCGCAGCGTTTTGGTTGACCGAGGCCACATTGCCCGAGGTGTTTTTGAACTCTTCGACGCCCATCACCAGCACGCAGTCGTATCGGCCCGCTTCGATTTCGGCCATGGCCGCCAGCACGCCCAGTGACGAAGAAGCGCAGGCACCTTCGTGGCGCATGGCCGGCACGCCCCAGAGTTCGGGGGTCATTTGCGCCACCATCGAGCCCAGGTGGGCTTGCTGGCGTTGCAGTTCGCCAAAGGCATTGCCCACATGGATGCTCTCGATGGCCGAGGTGTCCAGGCCTGCATGGTCCAGCACGCCTTGCGTGGCCTCTTGGACCATGTCTGAGATGTCCTGGCCCTGACGCGCCCAGGACTTGGCAAAGTCGGACTGGTAGCCGCCCAAAATATAAACGGGTGCACTCATTGGAAACTCCTTTGGGGATAGGGCAGGGCTTGCAAGCGCTGCATGGCGGTGGTGAATTCAAGGGCCAACTGATCGACGATGCTGGCCATGGGGGCGGTTTGGTGGATGGTGCCCAGGCCCTGGCCTGCTGCCCAAACGTCCAACCATTTCTTGCCAGCAAAGGAAGCACTGCTGTCGTATTGGCGGGAAGGGGCGTCGGGCATGTTGTCCGGGTCCAGGCCGTTCAGTCGCAGTGACGGCTTGAGCCAACTGGCCGATGTGCCGGTCACCCCTGCGCTGATGATCAGGTCGTCCACCGTGCTGTCGACGACCATTTGTTTGTAGGCATCGGGCGCCATGCTTTCTGTGGCCGGAATGAAGCGTGTGCCCATGTACACATAATCAGCCCCTGCTGCGATGGCCCCGGCAATGCCCCAGCCGTCGCTGATGCCGCCGCCCAAAACCACTTCGCCATCGAAGAACTCGCGGATGGCGCTGACAAAAGCAAACGGTGACAAAAAGCCGGTGTGCCCACCCGCACCTGCCGACACACAAGCCAGGCCGTCGGCCCCGGCCTTGACGGCTTTTTGTGCCAGCGTCAGGTTGATGACGTCGGCAAACACCCGGCCGCCGTAGCCTTGCACCACCTCGATGGCGGGTTTGGGGCTGCCCAAGGCGGTGACCACCACCGGCGGTTTGTAGCGCGCAATCAATTCCAGGTCTTGCGTCAAACGCGTGTTGGACGAGTGGGTGACGAGGTTGGCGCACCAGGGGCCCACCGAGTCGGCGCCTTGCACATCACGGGCGGCCGCCAGGCCTTCGGTGATGGTCTTCATCCACTCGTCGAGTTTGTCGATGGGTCGTGCATTGGGGGTGGGAAAGGCCCCCACAATGCCTGCCTTGCAAGCGGCCATGACCATCTCGGGACCCGAGATCAAAAACATCGGTGCAGCAAACACCGGCAGTCGCAGGGGCAGGCGCGGGTGGGTCATGGTGCGGAGCTACTTTCTGGTGTAACTGGGCGGCGCGACTGCACAATGCCAAACCGACCGGCCACAAAAGCCAGGTTGGTCAGCGTTGCATTGCCCGCCGGGTTCAGGCCCGTGACGTGGTAATCGCTGTAAGCCGCTGCAAAGTTCAAAGGCATGGCCCCCACCAGGTTGATGGTCAGTTGGGCACCTGCACGGGCATAAGCGGCCTCGGCCTGGGCGATGAAGTCTTCACGCGTGGAATACAAAAATGCGGTCAAACCGCCTTGGCTGCGCGCGTCTTGTGTGGCTTGCTTCAGGGCGTCTTGGGCGTCCTCACAGGCGATGACAAAACTGATCGGGCCGAAGCGTTCTTCGGCGTAAAGATCACGCTCGCGTGTGCTGACCTGCAGCATGAGCGGCGTGCTGGTGCGGGCGTCCGGAAATTCCGGGTGCGTGTAGGGCTGAGGAGACAGCAGAACCTGGCCGCGTTGCTGGCCTTGCGCTTGCAGGTCTTGCAGCAAAGCCAAGGTTTGCGGCGACTGAATCGTGGCCAAAATCATGGACGCTTTTTTCGGGTCCGAGGTCAGGGCTTGCACGGCCGTGGCCAGGCGTTGGGCAACTTCGGTAAAGGGCACCGTGCCTGTCGGTGTGTTCACGCCCGACTGGGGGATGTAGATGTTTTGCGGGCTGGTGCACATTTGCGCACTGAACAAGCACATGGTGGTGGCCAGATTGCGCAAAGCCGCGTCGAGGTCTTGCGCCGATTCCAGCACCACGGTGTTGCAACCGGCTGTCTCGGTGAAGGCCAATGCGGGGTGGGCGTTTTGTTCCACCCATTGGCCAAAACGCACACTGCCGGTGAAGTCCACGATGGCCGTTTTGGGGTGCTTGATCAGCACTTTGCCAATCGGCTCGCTGGTCGTGTCGATGGCCAGGGTCACCAGGTTGGGGTCAAAGCCTGCAGCCTGCAGCACTTGGCGAAAGGCCTTGACCGTGATGGCCATGGGCAACACGGTGGCGGGGTGGGGTTTGAGGATCACCGGGTTGCCGGTGGCCAGGCTCGCCATCATGGAAGGCCAAGCGTTCCAGGTGGGAAAACTCGCGCACGAAAAACACACAGCTGTGCCGCGTGGCACCAGCCGGTAAGTCTTTTGCAAGTGGATCTCAGAGCTGCCAAAGCGCCTGGACCAGTGGGCCGAAGGGGCCACCGAGCGCATGGCTTGTTCGGCATACACCAGGGCTTCGATGCTGCGGTCGAGTGCGTTCACGCCCGAACCGGCATAGGCCATGTTGTAGCTTTGCCCAGCGGTGTGCATGACCGCGTGCAAGACCTCAAAAAGGTGATCTCGGTACAAGACTTCAAGGACTTCCATCAGCACGCCGATGCGCTGCGTGTAAGGCGCTTGTGCCCAACTGTCCATCGCTTTTTCGGCGGCATCGAACAGGGTGTTGATGTCTGATTGCGGGTAGACCACACCCAGCGCTTGCTGGGTGTAGGGCGATATTTCTTCGCCGATCCAGTTCGTGATGCCGGGCTGGTCCAGTTCAAACCGGCCGTTTTTCAGGTGCTGTTCGAAAGCGGCAAGGCCCGCGCCTTTGGCGTGCGCGGCCTCGGGGTACTTGTCGGGCATTTCTGGGTAAGGACTCCAGCAGTGGCGCGTGGCACAGGCTTGCTGGGCCTGCTCAAAACGGGCTTGGTGCTTTTCGAAGAGGGTCATCAACGTCTCCAGATCAGTCGGTGGTGGCGCAGTGTGGTGCTGCCGGGCACCGGGTCGGATGCCGACAGGGTCAGCGTGCCATCGGCTGCAAAGTCCATGTTGCGAATTTGGTCGCTGCCC
>CAMDFT010000137.1 GCA_945897795.1 Limnohabitans sp. Rim8
TTGGGTGTGCTGCTCCAGCGGGCCATGCTTTACCCGGTGGTGACGGTGTTGGGGCCACGTCAGTCGGGCAAAACCACCTTGTGCCAGATGGCTTTTCCGGACAAGCCCTACGTCAACCTGGAGCAACCCGATGTGCGGGAGTTTGCGCAGCAAGACCCCAAAGCGTTTTTGGCGCAGTTTCCGGATGGTGCCGTGTTGGATGAAATCCAGAACGTCCCCTCACTGTTGTCGTGGATTCAGGTGCTGACCGATGCCGATCCGCGCAAAGGGCGCTTTGTGTTGACGGGCAGCCACCAGTTGCAAGTGAGTGCGCAAATCACGCAGTCACTGGCGGGGCGGACGGCTGTGTTGGAACTGCTGCCTTTGAGTTTGTCCGAATTGGCAAAAGCAAACGACTTGTCAACCGGCGAACCCGCCGATGTGAATGGCTTGATGCTGCAAGGCGGTTATCCCCGCATTCATGCGCAAGACCTGCCACCCGAGGTGATGCTGTCGGATTACTTTGCCACCTATGTCGAGCGCGATGTTCGGCAACTCATTAATCTCAGGCATTTGCGCGAGTTTGGCCAATGCGTGCGTTTGTTGGCGGGCCGCACAGGGCAGTTGCTCAACCAGACCAGCTTGGGCAATGAGGTGGGCGTCAGCAGCAACACCATCACGCAATGGCTGAGTATTCTTGAAGCGTCTTTCCTTGTGTTCAGCTTGGCTCCATGGAGTGTCAATATAGGCAAGCGCTTGGTGAAGAGTCCCAAAATTTATTTTTACGATGTCGGACTGGCCTGCTGGTTGCTCGGCATCAAAACCGTGGAGCAACTTCAGCACCACCCTTTGCGGGGAGCCCTGTTTGAAAACCTGGTGGTGCTCGAGGTGCTCAAGTCTTTGCGCAACCAGGGTTTGCGCGATCCTTTGTATTTCTTTCGCGACAGCAATGGTTTGGAAATTGACCTGTTGCTGGACCATGCCAATGGTCTTCAGTTGGTTGAGATCAAGGCCTCACAAACGGTGTCAGCACCCTTGTTTAAAAATCTTCGCACCGTGAGCACATTGCTGGGTGATCGTGTGAGAAGTCAGCATCTGATCTACGGTGGGGCTGAGCGACAAGATCGAACCGGAGTGGAAGTGATGCCGTATGGGCAAGCTGGAACGCTGGTCTTGGGGTCCGCCGCTTGAATCACCCACAGCCAAGGCTTCAACGATATCCGTAAAACCTCGAGCGATGCATCGGCCGATGTTGGCGATGCTCTCTAAAAACTCAGCGCTCCATGGACTTTCTTCAGCCGTGACTTCCTCTCTTGATGCCCCGATTTGGGTGCACGCCTCAGGCGTGCACGGCCAAGGTGTGTTCGCCACGCGCCACCTGGCCGCAGGCGAGCGGCTCATCGAGTACGTAGGCGAAATCATCAGCATGGCCCAGGCCATTGCCCGCCATCCGCACGACGTGAACAACCCCGACCACACCTTCTACTTCCACCTGGACGATGGGCGTGTGATCGATGCGCTGCACGGGGGCAACGCTTCCAAGTGGATCAACCACTCGTGCCGCCCTAATTGCGTGCCTGACGAGGATCGGGGCCGCATCTTCATCATGACGCGCAGGCCCGTGTTCAAGGGGGAGGAGTTGACGTTTGATTACAGATTGGAGAGTGACGAGCCCATGAGCGAGGCCTTGAAGGCCCGCTATGCATGCCGCTGCGGGGCCAAAAAGTGCCGAGGCACGATGTTGGCGACCTGAGGGCCGATGAAGCCTGATTAAAAACCTTGGCGCTTTTGATCGCGCAGCATGAACAGGTAGAGGCCCTCCACCTTCTCGCGCGCCCACGGGGTTTTGCGCAAGAACCTCAGGCTGGAGCCCACGCTGGGCTCGTGCGTGAAGCAGCGAACAGGGATGCGCTGGCCCAGATCGTCCCAGCCATAAAAGTCGGCCAGTTGGGTGACGATGGTTTCGAGCGTGAGGCCGTGCAGCGGGTTGCGTGGCTGTGCTGACCGCGCGGCAGGGGCGGGTTCGGGTGGCGTTGGCACGGGGGTGAGTTCGTCTTGCATGGCCTGATTGTCAGTGTAAAACCGGCATGTGAAATCGGCTTGTTCAGGCGGGGGCCATCAGTGCCCGCGCCAAAGACTCGGCCACCTTGATGCCATCCACCCCCGCCGACAAAATGCCACCCGCATAACTGGCCCCTTCACCGGCAGGGTAGATGCCCTGTGTATTGGTGCTTTGGTGGTCCTCGCCACGCGGGATGCGCAGGGGCGATGAGGTGCGCGTTTCCACTCCGGTCATCACCGCATCGTGCATGTCGTAGCCTTTGATCTTGCGGCCGAAAACGGGCAAAGCTTCGCGCATGGCGGCCACCGCGTAATCCGGCAGCACGTCGGACAAATCGACCAACTTGACACCCGGTTTGTAGGACGGCTGCACGCTGCCCAAAGTGCTGGATGGGCGCTGCGCCAAAAAGTCGCCCACCAGTTGGCCGGGGGCTTCGTAGTTGCTGCCGCCCACCTCAAAGGCACGCGTTTCCAGCTGGCGCTGAAGCACGATGCCTGCCAACGGGTGGGGCGCAGGCGGCTGTTGTGTGGCGAGTTGCTGGGCTTCTTGTGCCAGTTGTGCGCCGTCTTCGTCGCCAAATGCGGCTTGCCAAGCGGCGGTGTCCAGTGGGTAGTCGGGTGGGTCAATGGCCACCACCATGCCAGCGTTGGCATTGCGCTCGTTGCGCGAGTACTGGCTCATGCCGTTGGTGACCACGCGACCCGGTTCGCTGGTGGCCGCCACCACGGTGCCGCCGGGGCACATGCAAAAGCTGTAGACGGCGCGGCCGTTTTGCGCGTGGTGCACCAGTTTGTAATCGGCCGCGCCCAGCAGCGGGTGGCCCGCGTGGCGGCCCCAACGGGCTTGGTCGATCACGCTTTGCGGGTGCTCGATGCGCACGCCAATCGAAAACGCTTTGGCCTGCATGGCCACGCCCCGGCGGTGCAGCATGACAAAGGTGTCGCGGGCGCTGTGGCCCAGGGCCAGCACGGCGTGGTGGGTGTGCAGGGTTTGGCTTTGACCTGTGTGCAGGTCGGTCACCTGCAGTCCAGTGAGTTGGTGGCCGTTGGCGGCTGGCGCGAGCAGCACATCGCTCACCCGTTGCTCAAAGCGGATCTCGCCACCCAGAGCGATGATCGTCTCGCGGATGTGCTCAACCACCTTGACCAATTTGAAAGTGCCGATGTGCGGGTGTGCGGCATACAAAATGTCGGCGGGGGCGCCGGCATTGACGAACTCGTCCATCACCTTGCGGCCCAGGTGGCGCGGGTCTTTGATTTGGCTGTAGAGCTTGCCGTCAGAAAAGGTGCCTGCGCCGCCTTCGCCAAACTGCACATTGCTCTCGGGGTTGAGCACCTTTTTGCGCCACAAGCCCCAAGTGTCTTTCGTGCGCTCTCGCACGGGTTTGCCCCGCTCGAGCACGATGGGTTTGAAACCCATTTGCGCCAAGGCCAGCGCCGCAAACATGCCGCAAGGCCCAAATCCCACCACCACGGGGCGTTGGCCTTCTTGTTCGCCAAAATGGGCTGGCGCTTGGCAGGGGGCGTGCCATGCCATGTCGGGCGTGGCTTGGATGTGCGGATTTTTTTCGAATTGGTGCAGCAAGGCGGCTTCGGTCTGCGCGTCGGCCAGCGACAAATCCACGATGTAGACCGCCAGCAAGTCCGCCTTGCGGGCGTCAAAGCTGCGTTTGAAGACGTTGAGTGTGGCGATGTCGGCTGCGCCGATGCCCAGTGCTTGGGCTGCGAGTTGGCGCAGCGCATCAATGGGGTGAGGCGTGGGCAGCCGGTCCTCGTCGGTCTCAGACGGCGCATCGGCGGCGCGGCGCACGTCGACCGGCAGGGCCGACAAGGGGAGTTTGAGTTCTGAAATTCGGATCATGGGAACCTCTGTGGCTTGTGGTTATCAAGCAAGAAGCGATGATTATCCTTGAGGCAAGAAGCCTTCGACCGACAAATAACGCTCGCCCGTGTCGTAGTTAAAACCCAGCACGGTCGCGCCCATGGGCAGGTCGGGCAGTTTTTGTGCGATGGCCGCCAGCGTGGCCCCAGACGAAATGCCGACCAGCATGCCTTCTTCGCGGGCGCAGCGGCGTGCATATTCGCGGGCGGCTTCGGCCTCGACCTGGATCACACCGTCGAGCAATGAGGTGTCAAGGTTCTTGGGGATGAACCCGGCCCCAATGCCCTGGATCGGGTGGGGCGCAGGTACGCCACCAGAGATGACTGGTGAGGCCGCCGGCTCGACTGCGAACACTTTTATCTGTGGAAATCGCGCCTTGAGCACACGGGCCGCGCCCGTCAGGTGTCCGCCCGTGCCCACGCCTGTGATCAGGGCGTCAAGGCCCTCTGGAAAGTCGGCCAGGATTTCTTGCGCGGTGGTGCGCACATGCACGTCGATGTTGGCCGGGTTTTCAAACTGCTGGGGCATCCACGCGCCGGGCGTGCTGGCCACCAAGGCTTGGGCCCGGGCAATCGCCCCTTTCATGCCTTCGGCGCGGGGCGTCAGGTCGAAGCTTGCACCATAGGCCAGCATCAGGCGGCGGCGCTCGATGCTCATGCTGTCGGGCATGACCAAGACGATGTGGTAACCCTTCACGGCAGCCACCATGGCGAGGCCAATGCCGGTGTTGCCCGAAGTGGGCTCGACGATGGTGCCGCCGGGCTTCAAGGCTCCTGATTGTTCCGCTGCTTCGACCATGGCCAACGCGATGCGGTCTTTGATCGAGCCGCCCGGGTTGCTGCGCTCGGACTTGATCCACACATTGGCATTTGCACCAAAAAGGCGTTGGATGCGCACATGCGGCGTGTTGCCGATGGTGTCGAGGATGGAGTGGACTTTCATGGGGGGCTGTCTCGGTGGTGTGTGGGTGCTGCCCCATCCCGGCGGATGTGGGTGGCCTGAGGTGGCATTATCGCGACGAGGGCGTCGCTCCCACAAAAATTCAGTGCCTCATTGCGGCGTGAGCTGATGCACGCAGGTGATAATCACCCGGTGAAGCACGCCAGACCGTCGCTGGTGCAATCTCCGAAAGGAGGCACTGGAGGAACGTCCGGACTGCACAGGACAGCGTAGGAGGTAACACCTCTCCACCGTGAGGTGAGGATCAGAGCAACAGAGACGAGCCGATTGAGTTCGGGTGA
>CAMDFT010000138.1 GCA_945897795.1 Limnohabitans sp. Rim8
ACCTGCGGCTGCAGCAGCGAAATCAACGACGTGACCGCCCCCAGCACCACGCCCACCACCACCCCTGCCAACAGCAGGCGCAGCGTTTGCTGCACGCCACGCGCCAACAGCAGGGTGAGCACCACTGCCAGCACCGCGCCCACAAAAGCCGCTCCGGTCAGGCCCAAGCCCAGCCAAGCGTTCATGGCCCAGGCGCTGCCCCCCCACAAGCTCAAATAAACGCCCACGCCAAGGGACGCGCCCGAGGCACTGCCCAGCAAATACGGATCGGCCAGCGGGTTGCGAAACAGGCCTTGCGCCACCGCCCCGGCCAAGCCCAGCAAAGCCCCACCGAGCCAGGCGCCCAAGCTGCGCGGCAAACGAATGTCCCACACGATCTGACGCGACACCACATCGGACCCTGCCGACCACCAGGCCTGCCAGCCCTGACTGCCAGCGGCTGTGCCCAGCACCACCACGGCCAGACCCAAGGCCAAAAGCATCAACGCCCAGCGCGGTGCGTCGGTGTTGATGTGGACTTGGGAATTCATCGCTGCGCTCCCGTGTCAGCTTGGGCTGCTGCGCGGTTCAGACAGTCGGCCATCAGTTTCGCGCCTTCGGCCATGCGCGGGCCAGCGCGCACCAGCATGTCCGATTCGTCAGGCTTGAACACGCACAGGCGCTGGCCCTGCATGGCCCGCAAGCGGCTCCAACCCGGGCGCTGCAGCATGCTGGCGCGGCTGCTGTCGCCCACCATGATCACGTCGGGCCGGGCCTGCACCACCCACTCGGGGTTGACCTGCGGAAACGGCCCCATGGACGCAGGCAAGATGTTGGTCACGCCCATGCGGCTGAGCGTCTCGCCCATGAAAGACGATTCACTTGCGCCATAGGGCGCAGGGCTCACCTCGAAATAAACCCGCTGCTGCCGAGCAGCCGGGCTGAGCGATTGCACCGCCGCCTGCACACCCGCCTGAATGCCTTGCCACACCCGGTCACTGTCGGCAGCAGGCACATGCAGCGCCTGGGCCACGGTGCGCCACACTCGCAGCGCGTCGGCGTGGTTGCGCGGCTCTAGGCGCAGCACAGTCAGGCCCAGCGCCTGCAAGCGGTCCGCGCCCCGGGTAGAACCTGCTGCCAACACCAAGTCGGGTTTGAGCGCGACGATGCTCTCGATGTTCGGGTCCAGCCCGCCGCCCACGCGCGGCACCAACTTGACCGACTCGGGCCAGTTGGAATAACGGTCCAGGCCCACGAGTTTGTGGCACTGGTTCAAGGCGCAGACAGTTTCGGTGAGGGACGGCAGCAAACTCACGATGCGCTGCGGCGCTTGGGCAATCTGGACTTTTTGCTGACGGTCGTCGAGCACGGTGATGGCTTGGGCAGATTGCACACCAACCCACATGGCCCCCACCAGGGCCACGGTTTGAAGCCAGCGTCGCCCATGCTCAGCCATGCAGAGCTTCCCACTGGCTGAAGATCCGGTGCAACTGCGCCACGCCATCGGTGAGCGCCGCAGGCCCAGGCTGCAAAATGTCGGCCGATTTGATTTCAAAAATCTGCCCGGTGCGCACAGCGGGCACGTCTTGCCAACCGAGCCGCGCCGCAACTTTTTCCGGGCGAAACTTCTTGCCGCACAAAGAGCCGATGACGATGTCGGGCGCACGCTCGACGATGGTTTGGCCACTCGCGATGATCCGGTCGCGCCCCATGGATTGCAGTGCCAACTCAGGAAAAATGTCATCCCCTCCCGCCACGCCCATCAGCTCGGACACCCAGCGGATGGTGCTCATGTGGGGTTCGTCCCATTCCTCGAAATACACACGGGGCCGACGCTTGAAACCCGCCGCCTTTTGGGCGATGGCGTCCAGCTCTGCGCGCATGCACGACAACTGGGCCAAGCCCTGCTCGGCTTGCCCCACCATCGCGGCCACTTGGTAGAGCACCGAAAAAATCTCGTCCACACTGCGCTGATTGAAGACGGTCACCTGCACACCGGCCTTGATCAGCAAAGACGCGATGTCGGCCTGCAGGTCTGAAAAACCAAAAACACAATCGGGCTTGAGCGCCAAAATCTTGTCGATCTTGGCGGTCAAAAATGCACTGACCTTGGGCTTTTCTTCGCGGGCCCGGCGCGGGCGCACCGTGTAGCCCGAGATACCCACGATGCGCGCCTCCTGCCCCAGCAGGTACAGCCATTCGGTCGTTTCCTCGGTCAGGCAAACGATGCGTTGGGGCAAGAGGTGTTGCATGGGCCGGGTCCGATCAGTGTTTCATTTTCCAGCTCAGGCCCAGCGTGGTGGTGCGCGGCAGCTGGTTGTAGCCATAAGCTGTTTGGTAGCGGCTGTCGGTGGCGTTTTCCACTCGGCCGTACAGAGTCCAGTCGCGGCTCAGGCTGTAGCGGGCGGTCAAGTCCAGCAAGGTGTTGCTGGGCAAGCCAGGTTTGCCTTCGATGTCAGGGCGTGCGCTGGTGTAACGCACACTGCCGCCCAGCGACAACAAGCCCAGCGATTGCGACACCGACAGCGAAGCCAATGTTTTGGCCCGGCGCACCAGTTGCAGGCCTGTGGCCTCGTTCACCGGGTCTTGCAGCGACAAGCTGGCGCGCAAATCGGTCATGTGAAAGCGGCCGCTGTAGCTGGTTTCCAGACCCTGGTTTTTGACACGGCTGATGTTGCTGAACCGGAAACTGCCCATGTCATACAGGAGCAGGTCTTTGGTGCGCGTAGAAAACCATGTCGAGCGCAAACGGTGTGGCCCTTGCGCCCACTGCACGCCCGCCTCTTGTGTGTTGGCGGTTTCAGGCCGCAGGTTCGGATTACCGCTGTAGGGGTCAAACAAATAACCCAGAGGGGGCATGTTGAAGGCCGTGGCATGGCTGACGATCAGCTTCCATTGCGCATTCAGGTCATAGCCATAACCCAGATACACCGAGTCCTTGGCCGACAGGCCTTCGACATCGTCGCGCCGCAGGTTGAACTGCAGGTTGTGCGCCGCACGCTTGTAGACCACGCCGCCATACAGTGCCTGGGCTTGGCGCTCCCGCGCAAGGCCTGACACGCCATCGGAGGCCATGTCGATGCCTTGGTTTTGATGGTCCAACCCTGCCGTCAACACCATCGAGGGCAGGTCCCACTGGTGCGTCCACGACAGCATGCGGGTGCGGGTGACGGCCTGGGTGGTGAACGAGTAGCCACCTGCGGTGTCTGTGTCGTTGCGCTCCTTGGCGTCGGAATAGTTCAAACGGCTGGACCACAGCGGTCCCAACCGCCCCGACCAATACAGCGTGTGGCTGTCCAGTTGGGTGCGACCCTGGTGCACGTCGGTCGGTGCAGAAAAGCTGCCCGGAACGTCGTAGTCAAAAACACCTTTGAAGTGGGTCGAGCGCAGGCCCAGCTTGTACTCGGGACTGAGTTGGTAGGACAGGTTCAGCGCATGGTTGTCGTTGCGGTAACCGTCCGCATCGGGGTTGGCATTGAGCGTTTGCGACAGGTTGGCCGCGTTGATGCCGTCGGTGCGCAGGCGCCCCACAGACACCGCATAAGCCAATGGCCCAGCCGCACCCTGCGTGCCTGCATACCAGCGCTGGCTGCCCTGCGAGCCGCTCTCGGCGCTGGCGTAAACCGTGGGCTGCCCTTGGCCTTGCCGCGTGAACACCTGGATCACCCCGCCCACCGCGCCGCTGCCATGAATGGCCGAGACGTTGCCGCGCACGATTTCAATCCGGTCCACCTGGTCGAGCATGATGTGTTCCAAGCTCACGGCACCCGTGGTGTCCTGTTTGGTGACGGGCACACCGTCAACCAGCACCAGCACCTGCAAGGACGCCGCGCCGCGCAAGAAGGCCGTGGCCTGCCCGCCCCGCCCACCCGTTTGGGTGAACTGAAAACCCGCCTCGCGAGAAAGCAAGGTGGGCAAGTCCATGACCTGGGATTGCTCGATGG
The DNA here is from genome assembly GCA_945897795.1 of Limnohabitans sp. Rim8. Classification (GTDB taxonomy): domain Bacteria; phylum Pseudomonadota; class Gammaproteobacteria; order Burkholderiales; family Burkholderiaceae_C; genus Limnohabitans_A. The sequence continues at coordinate 3,924 of CAMDFT010000138.1, forward strand.
CATCGCGCCCGAGCACCGTGGTGTGGGGCAATACGTCGGTCAAAATTTGCTCGGTGCGGCTGGCGGTGACCACGATTTCAGTGCCAGGGGTTTGCGCCAGCGCAGCGCCGTTGGCCAAGAACAACAGGGACAGCGCAGGCGCGACAAGTGCGGGCGCGGAAGGTGCAAACGCAAAATGGCGCGCACGGATGGAGCGGTTTTTCATGAGAAACAAACAAGTCAAACGCCCTCACCGCCTTCCCCGACAGTGCATGGGCTTTACAACCCGTCTTGCGACAGGTCACCTTGTTGGCCGGTATCCGGGCTGACAGAGCGACCTTCATCACCTTCCCAGCCGCCTGTTTCAGGGCGGCCAGTGGTTTCAGATGAAAGCTGGGTTTTCGTTTGACTGAAAACCCGTCTGCTTACCGTTGCGGGGGCAGCGCAGGTTAGGTGGGCCGTGATGGCTTGTCCCTCCTGCTTCCCGTTGAACTGCGCGCCGTGAACCGGCATCGCGAGCACCAACAACTTTCATTCTAGGCGCAAAACTGCCGTCAAATCTACAAAATCATTAGGCCCGGGACTTCACGGCCTACAATAGAGGCCTCCATTTTTCTTGTTTGCCATGGCCTATTCCGACACCATCGATCAAATTGCCGAGCGTGTGGATCACTTGCTGCTGCGCCACGAAGAGCTGCAACGCACCAATGCTTTGCTGACCCAGCAAGTGCAAGCGCTGAGTCTGGAGCGTGACCAACTCAAGTCGCGCCTGGCCGCCGCCAGAGCCCGGGTGGACGCCCTCATCGAGCGGCTGCCCACATCGGCCACCACCGCCACCCCCGCTTCTCCTGAGGCCTCCGCATGAGCAACAAGCAAATCGATGTCCAGATCATGGGCCAAAGCTACATTTTGGGGTGCCCCGAAGGCGGCGAAGAGCGCTTGCTGGGCGCGGTGCGCAAGGTGGACGAAGCCATGTGCAAGATCCGCGATGCGGGCAAGATCAAGGCGCGTGACCGCATTGCTGTATTGGCAGCGCTGAACCTGGC
>CAMDFT010000139.1 GCA_945897795.1 Limnohabitans sp. Rim8
GCGCACGCGATCCACCAGAAAAGTCGAAGATGGTCAGGTCCAGCCCCTCGTCCTTGAAGTAGCCCAACTGCTCAGCAATGGTTAAGGGCAGGTAATAAAAAAGATTTTTACCCCCCACGGCGATGCTGGTTTTTGGCTTTTCAATGCCTTTTGCCAATGCAAGCGAGGGCAATGTGGCTGCTGCGATGCCGCCCGCGATCAAATGACGTCTTTGCATTTTGTCTCCTTTGATGTGCAATGAAGTTTAAAAAATCAGTTATGACTTTTAAAGATCATATGAGGTCAATGGGTCAAGGGGCTATCAGGGTTGGCCCTAGGCGTGCTCGGGCTCACATCCCTTTTTCTTGAAGTACAGGCCGGACGATGCAGCTTCAAGCGTCCCAGGGCCATCCGCAACACACCCTTGCTGTTGCATCAAATCGGTCGGCACATTGCCGCCGTTGGCCGCCAAGTTTTGCAGTCAGGGGCAACAGTTGGGGCATCGGCTGCGACAGGCACCAGTTTGTCACCGTCGCCCAAACCGAGTTAAGGGCACCTAAGCCATGGGCGTTCAGTGTGTCAAGCACTGAAACCCTGCCCCAAAGCATCAAGCGACCGCCTGAATGCTGCGCAAGTGGGCAATCTTTGCCGCGCTCAGGCCCAAGCTTTGCAGCAGCTCGTCGGTGTTCTCACCTTGCGTGGGCGGCTGGTGGCGCACGCCCAAGCGTTGCCCGTCCATGGTGAAGGGCAACAAGGCGGCAGGTGCGGTCTGTCCCGCTTTGGGGCCATCAGACAGGCGCACATCGGCCAAGCCGCCAGTGGCCTGAAGGTGCGGGTCGTCAAACAGCTCTTCGGGTTTGACGATGGGCGCAAAGGGCAGGCCCGCTTTTTCAAAAATGGCAGTCAGCTCGGCGGCGGTGAATGCAGCCAGGCGGCGGCGCAAATCCGGCATCAGCTCGGCACGCAGCGACACACGAGCGTTGTTGCTGCTGTAGCGCGCATCGGCCTTGAGGTCGGCAAAGCCCAGCACATCACAAAAGACAGCCCACTGCGCGTCGCTCACGGCGGCCAAAAAGATTTGTTCGCCGTTTTTGACGGTGAACACGTCGTACACCGCCCAGGCCGAGATGCGGTTGGGCATGGGCTCGGCGGCTTTGCCGGTGATGGCGTACTGCAGCATGTGCTGGCCCACCAAAAAGACGTTGTTCTCAAAGAGCGCCGACTGGATCTCTTGCCCGCGGCCGGTGATGCCGCGCTGGATGAGTGCGCCCAGCACGCCAATCGCGCCGAACATGCCGCCCATGATGTCGTTCACGCTGGTGCCAGCGCGCAGCGGGTCACCGGGGCGGCCCGTCATGTAGGCCAGGCCACCCATCATTTGCACCACTTCGTCGAGCGCGGTGCGGTGGTCATACGGCCCCGGCAAAAAGCCTTTGAGGCTGGCGTAAATGAGCTTGGGGTTGGCGACTGACAAGCTGGCGTAGTCCAGGCCGTACTTGGCCATGGAGCCGGGCTTGAAGTTCTCGGCCACCACGTCGGCCGTGGCGCACAGGCGGCGCGCCATCTCGGCCCCCTCGGGGTTTTGCAGGTTGAGCTGGATGCTCTTTTTGTTGCGGTTGAACATGGGGAAAAACCCCGCGCCAGAACCCAACAAATGACGGGTGCGATCACCCTCGATGGGTTCGACCTTGATGACCTCGGCGCCCATATCGGCCAGCACCATGCCGCAGGTGGGGCCCATGACCATGTGGGTGAACTCGACGACGCGCAGGCCTTCGAGCGGGAGTTGCCGTGCCGCTTCGCTCATGCGCACACTCAGCGGTAAAACGCTTCGACCGTGCCTTTGATTTTGATCAGCAGCGGCTGGCCTTTGCGGTCCAGCGTTTTGCCGGCGGGCACACGCACCCAGCCTTCGCTGATGCAGTATTCCTCGACATCGTTGCGGTCCTTGCCATTGAAGCGGATGCCGATGTCGTGCTCGAACACGGCGCGCACATGGTGCGGGCTGCGGGCGTCAATGGACAGGCGGTCAGGCAGTGCAGGGCGGGAGGATGTGTCGGTAGAGATATCGGTCATGGCTTTGAACTTGTAAAAAACCTACTGAATCTATACCAAAAACCAGCGCCTTTTCTGGTTTTTTCTCACTCAGGTGCAATCAAGCTAATCAATGAACAAATAGGATCCGTACGCACAGCTGGTAGCCCACACCCCAAACCGATTTGATGGCCGGCTCGTCGCCTTCGGCCTGGACGCTTTTGAATTTTTTGCGCAGCCTGGCAATCATTTCTTCGAGGGCATGCTTGCTCATCAGCGCATCGTCGTCGTCGTCAGCGAACAAATCGCACAAAGTCCCCGACTGCATGGTGTTGTCTTTGGCCTGCACCAGCGCCAGCAAAATGGTTTTCTCCTTGCTGGTCAAACGCAACTTTTGAGTCAGGTCTGGCCCCTGCAAAGTGCGGTCACGCAAACTGAGTGACCATGCTTTGGTCGTCTGGGACTGTTTCAAACGGCGTCCCAGACTCAGCAACACCAACACCAGTTCGTCCGGCGACACGGGTTTGGTCAGGTAAAAATCGGCCCCGCCTTGTTTGTAACCCGCGATTCGGTCGTTCAACGCGACTCGGGCGGTCATGATCACGATGCCGGCATCCGGTCGCGATGCCCGCACCCGACGACAAAGGCTCAAGCCATTTTCTCCAGGCAGGTTCAAATCAATCAGGTAAAGGTCAAATGCAACGCGGGCAGTCAGGTCATCCAAACCCATCGCGCTGTTGGCGGCATGCACCTGAAAACCGTGCGCCGTCAAGTGCACTTCAATCTCCTCGCGCAGCAAGCGGTCATCCTCCACCAAGGCCACCACCAAGGGCGCGTTCGAATCAGCGGACTGCAACGAAATTGGGGGGTTCAATGCGGGATCCTGACTTCAAAAACCACTTCCTGGTCTGTATGCAGATAGCTGACGGTGGCGTCCATTTTTTCGGCCGCCGAATGGACCAGACTCAAACCAATGCCCATGCCAGGATGGTCCTGGAAATTGGGATGCCGGTAGTAGCGCTCAAACAACCGGTTCTCGTCAGGCAGGCTCTCGTTGGCCACACGGTTGCTGATGCTGAAGCAGGTCATGCCGGGTGTTTCATGGCCAATGCTGATTTTGATTTTTCCATCGGTTGAATATTTGACAGCGTTGCTGACCAGGTTTTCCACAATGAGGGCCAAAAAATGCGGGTCGGCACGAAAAAATGCGCCCTCTTGAATGCGCAATTCAAACTGGCCTGCATCGTGATACTCCTGCATGACCACGTTCATCAATTCCTGCGCCGAAATCTTTTCCGCAGAATCGCGTCCATCGTGGCGCTCGATTTTGTTGGACAAGGCCACATGTTCAATCATGGCGTCCATGCGGTTCACCGACGCATCAATGTGCTGGATGCGCTCGATGGATTCTCCATGCACTTTGGCGGTCATTTTCAGGGAGGCCAGGGCAAATTTGATGGTGCTCAAAGGCGTCTTCAACTCATGGGTCAGCATGTCAATCAGATCTCTGCGTTCCTTGAGTTTTTCTTGGTTGGCTTTGGACTGGGCTGCCTCCATCTGAAAGCCCTGCAACTGTTTCAATTCTTCGACCTTGCGGTTGGATTTTTCAGTCGCCACAATCCAAAAAATAACCAGGCCAATGGGCACACCATTGAGCCGCCAGTCTCCAACGGATTGCAGCAAGTCGATTCGCTCAAAAACGTCCGAAAATCCGAATGCAGCAAAAATACCCATCGTGGTGAAAAACAAAAACAAGGACCAGCCTGTCAACAGGATCGTTCGCAATTTGGGCGGGAAGTTTTGCGATGACAACACGCCCCACAACTGCACCATTGAATTGGCCCACATCACCCAAAAATTGATCCTCAAGGCCCAATCTGCGCGTCCCGCCATCAGACACACAAGGTTCGCGCAACAGACCATCAACATGGCCACCACCGCTTTGGGATAGAAGGGCGCAGGACTGCACGCCCGCAGGGTTGCCCAGCCCAGCAGGATGGTGAACGCCACGCGGATGACTTGGCCCACGTTGTTCAGTTGGTTGGCCGTTTCGGCCGCCAGCATCGGCAACCACTGGGCCAACAGACCGGTGTTGGCAACAATCAAGAACACCACAGACGCCTGAAACCAGCAAAACACATGCAGCACGACCGAGCGTTCCAGCAACAGGAAGACGAGCGACAGCACCAGCACGGCGACCCCCAAGGTCAAGGACGCCGTCATTTGCTGGATGCGGCCCATGGCATTGGGCATCACCTCGTCAGGAGACACGAGGGTGGTCTGAACCGCCCTGACCGTGTCGGTCTGTATTTTTAAATACGCAGTGAGCGGCTTGCCTTTCGGCACGTCGACCCAAAAGCAGTACAGGTCATCCGGGCAGTTTTCTCGCGTTTTGGCAAAGCGGTCTCCGCCTTGCTGCGCCACCCATTGCCCATTTTGCTCAACATAGAACGTCAGCTGATCCAGGTAGTGGGGGCCCACCCTGAGCACCAAACGCTCCCCGGGAGTGGTCTGTGCCGCATCGCCCGCCGATGCATTCGTTTGTATTTGCAGTCGGATCCAGGTTTCCCCCTTCACGAACCCCAGTCGAAGATCACCTTGATAAGGTTTGAAGTTCAGCAACTGCGCCGATTCCAGGGTCCGGTTTGACGCCTCATCATGGTGGAACGTGGTGTCGAGCCGAAAGCGTGTTTCAGCCGCAAGCACAGTCACTTGGCAAAACAACAATAACAACAGGGAGAACAGGTACTTCATGGTTTGGCCAAATCATAGGAGCTTGGGCTTGATAAAACCGCAACCCATTGAAAAGGCGGTGGATTTGACGCCTGAAGTGAGAGCAATTGTGAGCTTTCAGGACATCTGAACAACAACAGGCAACCCCTTTGTGAG
>CAMDFT010000140.1 GCA_945897795.1 Limnohabitans sp. Rim8
GTCACAAAACCGGCAGAAGTAGGTGTGGGCAAAGACATGGTTTGGGCAGGCAAGCCGAAATTGGATGCTTTGGTGCAGCTTCTGTCAATCCGCCATGACCCGCATGTGGCGGCCTGCACCACCCCGCCATGCAAGGGTAAACACCCATCTCGCAGCACCCCATTTGCCGAAATCTGGATAGTCAGCCGCCTGGCCGCTTTCTAGACTGCAAGGGTCTTTCATCGATAAAAACAGGAGACCCTGATGAGCACTGAATTCGATTACATCGTGGTAGGCGGCGGTTCGGCCGGTTGCGTGGTGGCCTCGCGCCTGAGCGAAGACCCCAACGTGAGCGTGTGCCTGCTGGAAGTGGGCGGACCGGACAAGAGCATCTTCATCCACGCGCCTGCTGGTGTCGTGGCCATGCTGCCGATTCCGTTCAACAACTGGGCTTTCAAAACCGTGCCGCAAAAGGGCCTGAACGGTCGCCAGGGCTACCAGCCACGCGGCAAGGTGCTGGGCGGCTCCAGCTCCATCAACGCCATGCTCTATGTGCGGGGCGGCCGCCACGATTACGACCACTGGGCCGAGATGGGCAACACCGGCTGGTCTTACCAAGATGTGCTGCCCTACTTCAAAAAGGCCGAGCACAACGAAACCCACACCGACAGCGAATACCACGGCACGGGCGGCCCACAAAACGTGGCCGAGCTGCGCAGCCCCAGCGCGGTCAACAAAATGTTCCTCGATGCCTGCGCCCTGCACGGCATTCCGTACAACCCCGACTACAACGGCGCCGAGCAGTTTGGTGCGTTCATGTACCAGGTCTTCCACAAAAACGGTGAACGCCACAGCGCGGCCAAGGCCTACATCACGCCTCATCTGTCGCGCCCCAACCTGAGCGTCAAGACCAACACTGTCACCACCCAAATCCTGTTTGAAGGCACGCGCGCGGTGGGTGTGCGCATCGATCAAGGCGGCCAGGTGAGCGAATTGCGCGCACGGCGCGAAGTGATTGTGTCGGCCGGGGCCTTTGGCTCGCCGCAACTGCTCATGGCCTCGGGCGTGGGTCCAGCTGCCGAGCTGCAGCGCCACGGCATCCCGGTGGTGCATGCGCTCGAAGGCGTGGGAAAAAACCTGCACGACCACATCGACCATGTGCAGACCTGGCGCGCGCCCAGCAACTCCGAGACCTTTGGCGTGTCGGCCACGGGTACCGTCAAGATCACCCAGGCCATTGGCGAGTGGAAGAAAAAACGCACCGGCCTGGTGACCAGCACCTTTGCGGAGTCAGGCGCGTTTTTGCGGTCCTCGCCCGAGGTGCAGGCACCCGACCTGCAGCTGGTGTTTGTGGTCGGCATCGTGGACGACCACAGCCGCAAAATGCACCTGGGCCACGGCTTTTCTTGCCACGTCGACGTGATCCGCCCGCACAGCCGGGGCACCGTGACACTGAACAGCCCCGACGTGCGCCAGGCCCCGGTCATCGACCCCAACTTTTTGGGCGACGAGCGCGACCTCGACCTGCTGGTCAAAGGCGTGCAGATGCAACAAGCCATCATCGAGTCCAAGCCCTTTGACGCCATTCGCGGCAAGATGCTTTACCCGGTGGACAAGAACGACAAGGCCGCCATCGCGGCCGACATCCGCCGCCGCGCCGACACGCAATACCACCCGGTGGGCACCTGCAAAATGGGCCCCGCCAGTGACCCACTGGCCGTGGTCGATGCCCAGCTGCGCGTACATGGCCTGCAAGGCCTGCGCGTGGTGGACGCGTCCATCATGCCCACCGTGTCCAGCGGCAACACCAACGCGCCCACCATCATGATCGGCGAAAAAGCGGCCGACCTGATTCGCCAAGCCTGAAACCCCAAACAAGACCGCCCAACATGCAAAACCTCCCGACCCTGGCCGAGTGCCAAGCCAGCCTGGACCAAGACCTGCAAACCTTGGCGGATCAGCGCAGCCGCTGGGTGCAAACCTCGGTGGCCGAGCGCATTGCCATCCTGAACGAGATCAAGAACGCACTGCTGCCCGTGGCGCAGGCCTGGTCCGAGAAAGCTTCACGTCAAAAAGGCATTCCGGCTGGCTCACCGCTTGAGGGCGAAGAGTGGCTTTCGGGGCCTTACACCGTGATGGCGTATTGCAACCAGATGATGGCCACGCTGTCCAAGGTGCAAGGCAAGCAGCACTTGAGCGGCATGCCCCTGCGCGATCTGCCGAACGGGCAACTGGCCGCACGCGTCTTGCCGCATTCCTTGTGGGACCATTTGCTGCTGAGCGGTGTCAAGCTCGATGTGTGGATGCAGCCGGGCGTGACGCGGGCCAACCTGGCCGAGCACACAGCCGCCATTTACGACAGCGCCAGCCCAAAGCACAAAACCGGCAAATTGGGGCTGGTGCTGGGCGCGGGCAACATCGCAGGCATTGCGCCACTGGATGTGTTCCACAAGCTGTTTGCCGAAAACGAAGTGGCGATGTTGAAGATGAACCCGGTCAACGATTACCTGATCGAGTTCCTGAATGCCGCGCTCAAGCCGCTGATCGACCGGGGCTTTGTGCGCATCGTGCGCGGCGGCACCGATGTCGGGCAATACCTGTGCAACCACCCACTTGTGGAAACGCTGCACATCACCGGTGCGGGTGCATCGCACGACGCCATCGTCTGGGGGCCCGGCGAACAGGGCCGCGCCAACAAGGCCGCCAACACGCCCATCAACACCCGCCAGATCACCTCGGAGCTGGGCGCGGTGTGCCCGACCATTGTGGTGCCAGGCCCTTGGTCGGCGGCCGACATCCGGTTTCAGGCCGAGCAGGTGGCCACACAAAAACTGCACAACTCGGGCTTCAACTGCGTGGCTTGCCAGGTGCTGGTTCTGCCCAAAGACTGGGCGCAAAAATCTGCCTTTGTGCAGGCACTCGAAGGCGTGATCCAAAACGCTTTGCCTCGCGGCCTGTACTACCCCGGCGCACCCGAGCGGCTGGCCGAATTCTGCACAAACAACCCCACCTTCAAAACCCTCAAGCGCTCCGTCGGACAAGACCTGGTCATGTCCACGCTGGACCTGGGCAACGCCAAAGCGCGCAGCACCGAAGTGTTTGCGCCTGCGCTCAATGTGGTCGAAATCGGCGGGCAAGATGCCGAGGCCTATTTGATCGCCGCGATCGAGATGGCCAACAGCCAGCTGTACGGCACCTTGGGGGCCAACATCGTGATCCACCCCAGCACCATCGCCCAGATCGGACGCCCACGCTTTGAAGCCATCCTGGCCGATCTGCGCTACGGCACCATCGCCATCAACGCCTGGACCGGCTTGGGCTTTTTGTCGGCCCAGTCGCCTTGGGGCGCGTTTCCGGGGCACACGCTGGACGATGTACAAAGCGGCATCGGCGTGGTGCACAACACGATGCTTTTCGACAAGACCGAACGCGCCGTGGTCGAAGCCCCGTTTCGCCCCTTTCCGCGCAACCTGCTGAGCTTGTCGTTCACCTTGTTGCCACGCCCGCCGTGGTTCGTCACCAACCGCAAAGGGGCCATTTTGGGCAAGTTGCTGGTGGCGTTTCAACACCGCCCCAGCTTGCTGAAGATGCCGCGCATTTTTTGGAATGCCTTGTTGGGCTAATCCCGCCAAGGTCAAGCCGCGGCATCGCCTGTGCTCGCCAGGCGAAGCCGAGGATCTTGGCCCTGATTTTTCACCCTAGGCCGCGCCTTGCCCCCGCTGCCTTGGCACAAGCTGTGCCATCCGTTGGGGCTTCACACACAGTCAAAAGGAGACAAACATGATCACCCTCAACCGCGCAGCAAGCGCCCTGGTCTGCCTGACCGCCACTGTTTTGGTGGGCTGCGCCAACACGACCCCACCTGCTGCCGCAACCGCACCTGCCGCAAGCAGCGCAGCCAAAGCCGCCCCTACTTGTGCCAAAACAAATCTACTGAGCTCGGGCCAATTGGCCCGCTCTGTGGCACCCGGGCGCTGGATCACGATGACCGAGTTGCAAGCCAGTTTGCCCAAAGGCCCCGTGGATGTGGGTTTTGACATCGACGACACCCTTGTTTTTCCAAGCCCCAGCTTTCAGGCTGTCTTGTTCAACACCGATGGCCCAGGGGGCTCCAACCCCTATGGCGCGGACATGCGCGCCGTGGTGTCCAACCCCAAGGCCTGGCATGACGTGCACCATGTGCACGACCGCTATGTGATCCCCAAACAGGTGGGGCGAGACCTCCTGGCGCTGCATCAAAAACGCGGGGACCGCATCCACTACATCACGGCACGCGTGGGAGTTGAAGGCGCGCAACTGGAGGCTCGCATGCGCAAAATGTTCGGTGTGGAGTTTGTCGGCCCCATCATCTTCACCGCGATGAAGTCCAAAACAGAAGCCATGCGTGCACGCAACCTGACCATGTACTACGGCGACTCGGATTCGGACATTGAATACGCCCAGGCCGCCGGAATCCGGGGCGTGCGCGTTTTGCGAGCAACCAACGCCATCGACTACGACAGACGACCATGCTTTGGCAAGTTCGGCGAAGAAGTGATCATCGACTCCGATCGTTGAACGCCAGCATCTGGCCCCAAAGAGTCTTCGGCGCGACAGGCGGGTATCGGCTTTTTTCTATGATGATCGCATGAACTACGCCTCTTCTGACCTTTTCACATTTGCCGATCAACTGTTGCAATCAGCAGGTCTGCCGCCCGACAAGGCGCAGGCTGTGGTCGATGTGCTGTTGGAAGGCGATTTGCTGGGCCACACCACCCACGGCCTGGCTTTGCTGGCCCCTTATTTGGCCGAGCTGGAGTCGGGCAAGATGCGCAAAGAGGGCCAGCCGCTGGTGGTGTCTGACCACCCGGCCGC
>CAMDFT010000141.1 GCA_945897795.1 Limnohabitans sp. Rim8
GTACCGGCGAAGGCCGTCATGCAGTAGACCCGTGGGGCAACCTCACCAAGGGCTACCGTACCCGTAACAACAAGCGCACACAGGTCATGATCGTGTCGCGTCGCAAGAAGTAAGGGTTAGACAATGACACGCTCTCTCAAAAAGGGTCCCTTCGTTGACCACCATTTGCTGGCCAAGGTTGAAAAAGCCGTTGCCACCAAAGACAAAAAGCCCGTCAAGACATGGTCGCGTCGCTCCATGGTTCTGCCCGATTTCATCGGTCTGACCATCGCCGTTCACAACGGCAAGCAACACGTTCCTGTTTATGTGACCGACCAGATGGTCGGCCACAAATTGGGCGAATTCGCACTGACCCGGACATTCAAGGGTCACCCTGCGGACAAAAAAGTCCAGAAGAAATAAGGAAAGACCATGGAAACACGTGCAGTCCTCCGGGGCGTCCGTTTGTCGGTCGATAAAGGCCGCTTGGTCGCCGATTTGATTCGCGGTAAAAAAGTGGATCAAGCTCTGAACATTTTGACTTTCACGCAGAAAAAAGCTGCGGGTATTGTCAAGAAGGTTCTCGAGTCCGCCATCGCCAACGCTGAACACAACGACGGTGCCGACATCGACGAATTGAAGGTGAAAACCATCTACGTCGAGCAAGGCACCACGCTCAAGCGTTTCACTGCCCGCGCCAAAGGCCGTGGCAACCGTATCAGCAAGCCCACATGCCATGTGTATGTGACGGTCGGCAACTAAGCCAGGGAAGAAACATGGGACAAAAAATCCATCCTACCGGCTTCCGTTTGGCCGTGAGCCGTAACTGGTCCAGCCGTTGGTACGCCAGCAACAAAGACTTCGCCGGCATGCTGGCCGAAGACATCAAGGTGCGTGAGTACCTCAAGGCCAAGCTCAAGAACGCTGCGGTTTCCCGCGTGCTGATCGAGCGTCCAGCCAAGAGCGCCCGCATCACCATCTTCTCGGCTCGTCCAGGTGTGGTGATCGGCAAAAAAGGCGAAGACATCGAGTTGCTCAAGAAAGAACTCGCTCTTCGTCTGGGTGTGCCAGTGGCCGTGAACATCGAAGAAGTGCGCAAGCCCGAAATCGATGCTCAATTGATCGCTGACAGCATCACGCAACAGCTCGAAAAGCGGATCATGTTCCGCCGCGCCATGAAGCGTGCCATGCAAAACGCCATGCGTCTGGGTGCCCAAGGCATCAAGATCATGTCGGCTGGCCGTCTGAACGGTATCGAAATTGCGCGTACCGAGTGGTACCGCGAAGGCCGTGTGCCATTGCACACCCTGCGCGCTGACATCGACTACGCCACTTCCGAAGCCAAGACCACCTACGGCATCATCGGTGTCAAGGTCTGGGTCTACAAAGGTGACACTTTGGGTCGCAATGACGCTCCTGCACTGGCTGAGCCACGTGCTGAAGAAGAACGCCGCCCTCGTGGTCCACGCCGTGATGCACGTCCAGGTGAGCGCCCCGCAGGTGATCGCCGAGGCGGCCCACGTCGTCCCGCTGGCACCAACACAGCACCTACCGACGGCAGCGATAAGCCAGCCGGCGCGGGTGGCGATGCCAAACCCGCCGTTAAGCGCGTACGCACAGTCGCCGCGCCAGCTGCAGCAGCTGACGGTCAATAAGGAGTAATTACATGCTGCAACCTGCTCGCAGAAAGTTCCGCAAGGAACAGAAAGGCCGCAACACCGGCGTCGCTACCCGTGGCAACACGGTGGCGTTCGGTGACTTCGGCCTGAAGTCTACAGACCGAGGCCGTTTGACGGCCCGTCAGATCGAAGCCGCACGCCGTGCGATTTCCCGTCACGTCAAGCGTGGTGGTCGCATCTGGATTCGCGTGTTCCCTGACAAGCCGATTTCCACCAAGCCTGCTGAAGTGCGTATGGGTAACGGTAAAGGTAACCCCGAGTACTATGTGGCCGAGATCCAACCCGGAAAGGTGCTCTACGAAATCGTAGGCGTGCCAGAAGAGTTGGCCCGCGAAGCCTTTAAATTGGCCGCTGCCAAGCTGCCCTTGCGCACCACATTTGTGGCCCGCATGATTGGCCAATAATTCAGGAGAAACAAGAAATGAACGCTGCTGAATTGCGCCAAAAAGACGTTGCTGGTGTGAAAGACGAGATCAAAGCGCTCCAAAGAGCCCACTTTGGCCTGCGTATGCAAAAAGCCACGCAACAACTCGGCAATACCGGAACGTTGAGCGAAACCCGTCGCTCGATTGCTCGTGCCAAAACCATCCTTGCCCAAAAGCAAGCCGCCAAGTAAGGAGTGACCATGACGGAAGCTAAAACATCCCTCAAGCGCACCTTGATTGGCAAGGTGGTCAGCGACAAGCGCGCCAAGACCGTGACCGTGCTCGTTGAGCGTCGTGTGAAACACGCGCTTTACGGCAAGATCGTGGCCAAGTCGAGCAAGTACCACGCGCACGACGAAACAGGTCAATACCACCTGGGTGACACCATCGAAATCACGGAAAGCCGTCCGATTTCGAAGACCAAAAACTGGGTGGCCAGCCGCTTGGTGCAGAAAGCCGAAGCGGTCTGAGTTTAAAAGCCAGACTTGTGCAAACTTTCTGAAAACGACCCACAATGGTGGGTCGTTTTTTTTTACCCTCGGCGCATTCGCCAAACATTCAAATGGAGCACAACATGATCAAAGTCGGCGACACATTGCCCGCAGTCACCCTGATGGAATACGTTGAAGTGGAAGGCAACGGTTGCAGCATCGGCCCTAACCCGGTTGACGTGGCTGCGGCCACCGCAGGTAAAACCATTGCCTTGTTTGCCCTGCCTGGCGCCTTTACGCCCACCTGCTCCGTCAAGCACGTGCCTGGCTATGTGGAAAACCACGACGCCTTGAAAGCCGCCGGCGTTGACGAAATCTGGTGCGTGAGCGTGAACGACGCTTTCGTGATGGGTGCATGGGCCCGTGAACAAAAAACCGGTGCCAAAGTGCGCATGTTGGGTGACGGCAGTGCCGATTTCACCAAGGCCACTGGCTTGACCTTGGACTTGACGGGTCGTGGCATGGGTGTGCGCAGCAACCGCTATTCCATGCTCGTGAAAGACGGCAAAGTCGCTAGCTTGAACAACGAAGGCCCGGGTAAATTTGAAGTCAGCGATGCGGCGACTCTGCTCGCACAAGCAAAAGGTTGAATTCAACTGACCAAAGAAAAGGGACCTTAGGTCCCTTTTTTGCCTCTTGGGCCGCTCAAACGATGTCAACTTTCAGGTAATGGGCACCCGCGAAGGGGTTGTGATAGTAGGGCGGTATCTCCACAAAGCCCAAGTCTTCGTAAAGGGCCCGGGCTGACTCCATGTCATCTAATGTGTCGAGCAGGACGCAGCTGTAACCCGCTTTGCGGGCGGCATCGAGAATGCCTTCTGTCAACTGACGGCCCAACCCCAAACCTCTGAATGCTGGGCGCACATAGAGGCGTTTCATTTCAGCGGCATTGGAATAATCAGAACTGTCCAAGGGGCGCAAGGCGCAGCACCCTGCCAAAGCATCGTCCACCCAAGCCAACAAGAGCATGCCGCGAGGCTCGGTGTATTCACCAGGCAAACTTTGCAGCTCGCTTTCGAAACCTTGGAAACACAAATCCACTTTCAGGCTGTCTGCATACTCCTGAAAGATGGCGCGGGTCAACTCCCAGTCATCAGAACTGGCCGGTTGCTGCAATAGAACGATCGGCATGTACAAGTTGGACTAAAAAACCAAACCACAGTGTAGCCGCTGGTGAATAGCCGTCATGGGCTCAGCTGCCCATGGAAACAATGCCGAAAACGGCCATGGCCGAAACGGAAATCAGTGCCAATGCCAAGGCACGGGAGCGGCTATGGTCGACCGAGGGAACAACCGGATCAGGCATGGACTTGTCCCCATGCCACATGGCGGGAACCAGCACGTGGCTTTTTTGCCAGCGGTACCAGACCAAGGCCAGCAAATGAATGCAGACCAAAAGGATCAAGGTGGTCTTGCCCCACCCTTTGTGCCAACTGGTGGCCAGAGCAACCCATTGGCCGGAAACCAGTGAGGACAACGGCCCCATGTTGGCGATTTCATCGTCACTGATGAGACCTGTGCCCACTTGCAAGAACAAAATGAGCAGAAAAGCCACGACTGACCAGGATCCCAAAGGGTTGTGACCCGCAAATTGAGTGAACCTGTCGCGACCTTGAAGGTAAGCCCAAACGCGCGAAGGGCTGATGGGCAGCTGTGACCAGCGAGACCAGAACCCGCCAACAACACCCCAAAGAACGCGAAAAAGCAAAAGTGTCAAAACGCAATAACCCAAACGGAAATGCCACTGCATGGCGTTGCCACCTATATTGCCCGTGATGAGCAGGCCAGTCACACACAGCACCAGCCCCCAGTGGAAAAGGCGGGTGGGCAGATCCCAGATGCGAACTTGAAACATAAGGACTTTCATGGATGCGGGTAAAGCCAAGATATGAGAAACTAATTCACAGTCAGAGCATCGCGCTTTGGCCAACAAATTTCTCATTTGGAGTTGAAGATGAAAACAATGTCAGGTCTTTTTAGCGTGGCCGTGGCGATGGCCATGACCTTACCTGCTCAAGCGCAGTTTGCCAAGCCAGAGGATGCGGTCTGTCGGCAGTAAATAGAACTGTCCGGTTTGGTAGCAAGTTAATTGTCCGCTTTTCTTGCTTGCACTCATGAGCTGCTTTTAGGCAAGTAAGCGGTCCGTCTCTTGACTGGCTTCATGCGGCCAGTCTTTGCTCCTTTCCTGAGTCTTG
>CAMDFT010000142.1 GCA_945897795.1 Limnohabitans sp. Rim8
TCGGCCGATGACCGGCTGGAAGTGCGCTTTGGTCTGGGCCAGTCGAAGTACGACTTTCGCCTGGATCAGACGGGCGCGGCCGATGTGCTGCTTTTCAATGGCTTTGAAACCCAAGATTTTGTCGACCGCTCTGGCAGCCTGAACGGCAAATGGACCCGCGCCATGGCCAATGGGCACCAGATCGTCAGCGGCTTGGAGCTCGAAGGCGTGCGCCGCGTGGAAGAGGCCAATGCGGCCGTGGATGAGGACGGTGGAGACATCCGGGCCAGCACCTTCCGATGGGCCGTTTACGCGCAAGACGAGTTCAAGATCAACGCCAACTGGTCGGCCTACACCGGCTTGCGCTACGAATCCATCCTGACCGAAGGCACGAGTGAGCAAGGGCTCAAGTCCAACAACAGCTCGGTTTGGACCCCCTTGCTGCATGCGCTGTGGAAGCCCGACCCGGCCAAGCGTGACCAAGTGCGCATGAGCCTGACACGCAGCTACAAAACCCCCACGCTCTACAACCTGGTGGCCCGGCCCGTGCCCTCGCGCGAGGCCAACAGCCCCACCCGGCCCGACCGCGTGGGTAACCCCGACTTGAGGCCCGAGATGGCCACCGGCATCGATGTGGCCTTTGAGCGCTACCTGGCCGGTGGCGGCGTGCTCAGTGCCAACGTGTTCCACCGCCAGATCACCGACCTGATCCGCTACACCGTGGCCCAGCAAAGCAGCCCTTCTTGGGCGCCTGGCCAAGACCGCTGGGTGTCATCGCCCATCAACCTGGGCGACGCCACCACGCAGGGCATTGAGCTCGAAGCCAAGTTCCGCCTGGACCAAGTGCGCAAAGGCGCATTGCCGGTCGATATTCGCAGCAACTTGAGTCTCTTCAGCTCCCGGGTCAAGCAAGTGCCTGGCCCCGACAACCGGCTGGACCAGCAGCCCGGCATGACGGCCAACCTGGGGGCCGACTACCGCGTGCGCAGCATCCCGCTCACGGTGGGGGGCAACCTCAACTGGAACCCCGACTACGACACCCGCCGCAGCGAGCAGCAGTGGGCCTATCAGGGCACCAAACGCGTGCTCGATATGTACGGTCAATGGCGCTTTTCCCCCGCCACCGCCTTGCGCTTGACGGTGAGCAACCTCACCCCCCGCGACTACATCACCGCGTCCACCTACATGGGCAATGGCGTGAGCGAAACTTCCCGCAACACTGCACCGAACTGGCGCAACGTGCAGTTGCGCCTGGAGATGAAAATCTGATGGTTGTTGTGCCAAGATGGTGACCCAAGAACAACCTCTACTGGAGACAAGCATGCCCAAAAAAGACGCCGCCTGGCATGACCGCATGTACAACAACCGCGCCTTGGTGCCCGACTTTGCGGACCACTTTGCCCATTGGCAAAATGCCTCGGCGCAAGCCCGCGAGCGCCTGGAAGGCCATCTGGATTTGCCCTACGGCGACGGCCCCGGCGAGACCCTGGACATTTTCCCGGCATCCCAGCCCAACGCCCCGGTGGTGATCTTCATCCACGGCGGCTATTGGCGCAGCCTGGACAAATCAGACCATTCCTTTGTGGCCCCCGCCTTGCATGACATGGGCGCCTGCGTCGTGGTGGTCAATTACGCCTTGTGTCCCGGCACGCGCGAGCAGCCTGTCACCATTCCTGATATCGCCTTGCAAATGGCCAAAGCCACCGCTTGGGTCTGGCGACACATTGCCGAGCACGGCGGTGACAGGGGCAACAGCAGCGCCATCGGCCACTCGGCAGGCGGACACCTTGTGGCCATGTTGTTGGGCTGTGACTGGAAAAAGGTGGGCCGCGATTTGCCCGCTGGCTTGGTGCGCAAAGCCCTGTCCATCTCGGGCCTGTTTGACTTGGAGCCTATTCGACAGACACCATTTCTTCAGGGTGACTTGCGCCTCACGCCCAAGCATGTGCGCATGGCCAGCCCCGCCAAATGGCAGCGTCCAAGGCAGGGTGTTTTGTACACCGTTGCCGGGGGCGACGAAAGCCCCGAGTTTTTGCGCCATAACCGTTTGATTCACCAAGCTTGGGGCCCCAAAACCGTGCCTGTTTGCGAAGACTTGGCTGGCCTCAACCACTTCAGCATCGTCACCGATTTGACGCGGCCAGGCACGCGTTTGCATGCGCTGGCGCAGCAGTTGATCGCTGCTTAAAAATGCAAAAAGCCCCAGCGGCATGGCCGCTGGGGCTGGGTATTTCAGACCCGAATTTGAGCCCCGCACAAGCGGGGCTTTTTTGTCAGTCCAACTTGATGTTGGCCGTCTTGATGGCTTGGGTCCAGTCGGCGATTTCGCGGTCCAGCAGTTTGGTCATGTCGGCTGGGGCGAGAAAGCGGACCTCAATGCCGGCTTGGTCAGCCCGCTGCTTGCTCTCGGGCAAGTCCAGACTGCGTTTGACGGCATCGGCCAGTTGGTTGACGGTGGCTGTGGGTGTGCCCGCTGGGGCATAGAGGGCCACCCAAGCTTCCAGGTCAATATTGGGGTAACCCGCTTCGGCCATGGTGGGCACTTGGGGCATGCCCGGATGGCGTTTTTTACCGGTCACAGCCAGCGCCTTGAGCTTGCCCGCCTGGATGTGTTGCATCACCGAAGGTGGTGTGGTCATGAACACCTGCACTTGGCCCGCCAGCACGTCGGCAATGGCTTGGCCCGAACCCTTGTAAGGCACATGCACCAAATCCACGGCGGTTTGCTGCTTGAAGATCTCGGTGCCGATGTGAGAGACCGAGCCGTTGCCCTGAGACGCGTAGTTCAGCTTGCCCGGGTTCTGCTTCAAAAACGCGATGAAATCACGCATGTTGTTGGCAGGCACCGAAGGGTGCACCGCCACCACGTTGGTGGCCACGGTGATCAAGCCCACGGGTGTCAAATCTTTCAACTCCCATGGCAGTTTGCTCATGAGGATCGGGTTGGCAATGTGGTAACCCGAGTAAGAGACCAACAAAGTGTGGCCATCTTTGGGGCTGCGGGCCACTTGCTGGTAAGCCAAGTTGCCGCTGGCGCCGCCTTTGTTGTCGATCACGATCGATTGACCGATCAAACGGCCCAAAGGCTCGGAAATCAATCGGGCGGATGTATCAACCAAACCACCCGGTGGCACGGGCACCACCAGGGTGATCGGTTTGCTGGGGAAGGCCTGGGCCATCAAGGCCAACGGGGCGCACAGGCTGGCCAGGGCCAGCAGTTTGGAAAATTTACGACGTGTGTTCATGTGTCTCTTTCTCTCTATGTTGGTGGGTTTTAAAAATCAGCGCATGCCAATTTTGGCGTTGTTGAAAATGTTTTTCGCTTCGCGTGGCAAGCTGCGCCAGTACTGGTGTTGTGAGTCGACAGTGCCGTCCAGGGCCACAGCCGCTTCCCAGCCCCAGCGCGGCTTGTACATGAAAGAACGGGCCAGCGCGACCAGATCAGCGTCCCCGCGTTGCAGCACGGCTTCGGCCTGTGCTGGCTCGGTGATCAGGCCCACGGCAATGGTGGTCAGATCCGAGGCGGCTTTCACGGCTTTGGCCAATTGCACTTGGTACTCCGGGCCCAAGGCAATTTTTTGCAAGGGCGACACGCCGCCCGACGAGATGTGCACAAACTGTGCTCCGGCTTGCTTGATCTGGATGGCCAGTTCGGAGGTTTCTTCGACCGTCCAGCCACCATCCACCCAGTCGGTGCCCGAGATGCGCATGCCCAGCGTGCCGCCAAAGACTTCGCGCACGGCTTTGAACACTTCCATCGGAAAGCGGATGCGGTTCTCAAATGAGCCACCGTATTGGTCGGTGCGCTGGTTGGAAATGGGTGACAAAAACTGGTGCAGCAAATAGCCGTGCGCCGCGTGCAACTCCACTGCCTCAATGCCCAGCGCTTGGCTGCGCTGGGCGGTGTTCACGAAGTCGGCCTTGATTTGCGCGATGTCGGCCAAGCTCAACTCGGTCGGCGCAGCTTCTTGCGGCAAGTGGGGCAGGGCGCTGGGCGCCACAGGCTGCCAGCCACCATTTTCCGGGGTGATCAACATGCCACCATCCCAAGGGCAAGCGCTCGAGGCCTTGCGGCCCGCGTGGCCGATTTGAATGCACACCGGCATCGCGGGCGCCAAGCGACGCGCACGTTCCAGTTTGTCACCCAGCGCCGCCTGCGTCGCGTCGTCCCACAGGCCCAAGCAGCCCGGGCTGATGCGGCCCACGGCCGACACGGCGGTGGCCTCAATGGTGAACAGGCCCGCGCCGCTGTTGAGCATATTCGTCCAGTGCGTCAGGTGCCAGTCGGTGGCTTGGCCGTTGTCGGCCGAGTACTGGCACATGGGCGCGATCACGATGCGGTTGGGCAAGGTCAGGGGGCCAGACGGGGCATGGAAGGAGAAGGGGGTGAACAGCAGGCTCATGGTGTGTTGGTCTTGCAAGGTGTCATAGATGGGGCTGGGTCAGCCAGCTGGGCGGCATTTGGGGGCCAAGCCAAATGAAAGTTGTGCGATCTTAGGCAGATCAAAGGCTGGGTCTTATCCGCTGC
>CAMDFT010000143.1 GCA_945897795.1 Limnohabitans sp. Rim8
AACATTTTTGCGATTGCCACCGGCATCGAAGAGCACGACAACTACGCGGTGGACTTCATCAATGCCACGCGCTGGATCAAGCAAAACCTGCCGGGTGCCAAGGTGTCGGGCGGCGTGTCCAATGTGTCGTTCAGCTTCCGGGGCAACGACCCGGTGCGCGAAGCCATTCACACCGTTTTCTTGTACCACGCCATCCAGGCAGGCATGGACATGGGCATCGTCAACGCGGGCATGATGGGCGTGTACGACGATCTGGAGCCCACGCTGCGCGAGCGGGTGGAAGACGTGGTGCTGAACCGCGTGCCCCAATACCAAGAAGGCGAAGCGCGCTTGACCCCAGGCGAGCGCCTGATTGAAGTGGCCGAAACCGCCAAGGGCGCGGCCAAAGACGACAGCCAAAAATTGGCTTGGCGCGGCACGCCCGATGCGCCTGTGCGCGTGGCCCAGCGCCTGAGCCATTCGCTGGTACACGGCATCACCGACTTCATCAGCGACGACACCGAAGAGGCGTACCAAGAGATTCTGGCCAAGAGCGGACGCCCGCTGCATGTGATCGAAGGCCCGCTCATGGATGGCATGAACGTGGTCGGTGACCTGTTCGGCCAGGGCAAGATGTTCTTGCCGCAGGTGGTCAAGAGTGCCCGAGTGATGAAGCAGGCCGTGGCGCATTTGTTGCCCTACATCGAGGCCGAAAAACTCGCGCAAGAAGCGGCGGGCGAAGACGTGAAAGCCAAGGGCAAGATTGTGATCGCTACCGTCAAAGGCGATGTGCACGACATTGGCAAGAACATCGTCACCGTGGTCTTGCAGTGCAACAACTTTGAAGTGGTGAACATGGGTGTGATGGTGCCCTGCCACGAAATTTTGGCCAAGGCTAAAGAAGAAAACGCCGACATCATCGGCCTGTCGGGCCTGATCACACCCAGCCTGGAAGAGATGCAGTACGTGGCGGCCGAGATGGAAAAAGACCCGTATTTCCGCGATCGCCAGATGCCGCTGCTGATCGGCGGCGCCACCTGTAGCCGTGTTCACACCGCTGTAAAAATTTCGCCCCACTACAGCGGCCCGGTGGTCTATGTGCCCGACGCCTCGCGCAGCGTGGGCGTGGCGCAAGGCCTGTTGTCTGAACAAGCGGCCAAGTTCATCGCCGACTTGAACACCGATTACGACAAGGTGCGCGAGCAGCACGCCAACAAAAAGCAAACCCCCATGTGGACGCTGGCGCAGGCCCGCGCCAACAAGACGCCGATGGACTGGACCCAAGGCGTGCCCGCCGCGCCCAAGTTCATTGGCCGCCGCGTGTTCAAAAACTACGACCTGGCCGAGATCGCGCAATACATCGACTGGGGCCCGTTCTTCCAGACCTGGGATCTGGCCGGGCCATTCCCTGCCATCCTGGATGACGAGATCGTGGGCGAGCAGGCGCGAAAGGTGCTGGCAGATGGCCAAGCCATGCTGCAAAAAATCATCGACGGCCGCTGGGTCACGGCCAATGCCGTGCTGGGCTTGTACCCCGCCAACTGCGTGAACGACGACGACATCGCCCTCTACACGGACGAGTCTCGCCAGCAGGTCGCCATGACCTGGCGCGGCCTGCGTCAGCAGACCGAAAAACACATGATTGACGGTGTGATGCGCCCCAGCCGATGCCTAGCCGACTTCGTCGCCCCGCAAGGCACAGCGCCAGACCATGTGGGCCTGTTCGCGGTGACCGCAGGCATTGGCGCGGACAAACGCGCAGAGGCCTTTGAAGCTGCGCACGACGACTACAGCGCCATCATGCTCAAGTCACTGGCCGATCGCCTGGCCGAAGCATTGGCCGAGTGCCTGCACAAAAAAGTGCGCACCGACCTGTGGGGCTATGCCGCTGGCGAAGCACTGACAAGCGAAGACCTGATCGCTGAAAAATACCAAGGCATCCGCCCCGCGCCCGGCTACCCCGCCTGCCCTGACCACAGTGCCAAACAAGCCATGTTCGACTTGCTGCAATGCCAAGACATCGGCATGGGCCTGACCGAAAGCCTGGCCATGACGCCTGCGGCCAGCGTCAGCGGCTTCTACATTGCGCACCCCGAAGCGCAGTATTTCAACGTGGGCAAAGTGGGTGACGACCAAGTGCAAGACTTGGCGCAACGCAGCGGCGTGCAGGTCAAGGACCTGCAACGTTTGTTGGCCCCCAACCTCTGAAGTGGCCGCCCGGCCCACAGGTACAGGCCGCTTGCCGGTGAATTGAGCGGGTTGTTGACCTGGTCGTGTGTCTGCACGCGATCACATGAGGTAAGCTTTTCGTTTGTCACACCGCTAGGGAGAAAAGACCTATGAACCGTATTGCGATGCGCGTTAGCGCCTGGATGGCCACAGCGGCCTTGGCGCTCAGCATGACCGGCTGCGGCTACAACGATTTCCAGCGCCTGGACGAGCAGACCACCTCGGCCTGGTCCGAGGTGCTCAACCAGTACCAGCGCCGTGCCGACCTGGTGCCCAACATCGTGGCCACCGTCAAAGGCGAGGCCAATTTCGAGCAGGAAACCCTGACCAAGGTCATTGAAGCGCGGGCCAAAGCCACCAGCTTTCAGATCACCCCCGAGGTGCTGACCAACCCTCAAGCACTGCAACAGTTCCAGGCCATGCAGGGCCAACTCTCCAGCGCCTTGTCGCGCCTGATGGTGGTGTCCGAGCAATACCCCAACCTTAAGGCCAATCAGGGCTTTGCCGATTTGCGGGTGCAGCTCGAAGGCACCGAAAACCGCATCACCGTGGCGCGCAACCGCTACATCGCTGCTGTCAAGGACTACAACATCTTGGCCCGCAGCTTTCCGAGCAACTTGACGGCCATGGTGTTTGGCTATGCGCCCAAGGCCAACTTCACCGTGGCCAATGAAGCCGCTGTTAGCGCGCCACCCAAGGTGGACTTCGGCAAGTGATTCACACCCACATGCCCATGCTTTGGCCCATCTGCCGGTTCGGCGGGAACAGTGGGGCTAAGGTTTTGACGCGGCTACTTTTGAGCGCCATGGCTTGGGTCATTTTGAGCCTGTCGCCTGCTTGGGCTCAAGCACTCGTGCCCGTGCCGACCCTCACCGCCCGAGTGATGGACCAGACCGGCACTCTGGCCCCTGGCGATGTGGCAGCTTTAGAGCAGCAACTCAAGGCCTTTGAACAGCAGCGCGGCACCCAGATCGTGGTGCTTGTCTTGCCCAGCACCGCGCCTGAGGACATCGCCGACTTCACACAACGCCTGGGCGATGCTTGGAAGATCGGTCGGCGCGAAGTGGGCGATGGTTTGCTGCTGGTGGTGGCCCTGAACGACCGCCGTTTGCGCATAGCGCCAGCCAAAGCACTTGAAGGCGCTGTGCCCGACTTGGCGGCCCAACGCATCATTGACCAGGTGATCACGCCCGCATTTCGCCAAGGCGATGTGGCCGGTGGGCTGCGTGCCGGTCTCAGCCACCTGCAAGCCCGCATCGAGGGCGAGGCCTTGCCGCTGCCCCAAGCAGGCGCACAAAGCGGCAAACCCACTGGGGCTGCCGAGGTCGATTGGCTGAATTTGGTTGTTTTGTTGCTGGTGGCGTTGCCTGCCGTGGCGGGCGTGTTGCGCCGGGTGCTGGGGCAGCGTTTGGGCGCATTGGCGGCAGGGGGCGTGGTCGGTGTGGTGGTTTGGATCATGACCAGCCTGCTCTGGTTGGGGGTGGTTGCGGCCATGTTGGGCCTGATGTCGGCGTTGTTCATGCAGGCCCTGCCCAGTGCTGCGGTGCGTCGCAGTCAAGGCCGAGGGCGCGGCGGTGACTTTCCCGGCTGGGGTGGTGGCGGAAGCGGTCACTCCGGCGGTTGGGGTGGGTCTGGTGGCGGTGGGTTTTCTTCGGGCGGCGGCGGTAATTTTGGGGGCGGTGGTGCCTCCGGGAGATGGTGACATGCGCGAATCGCTGATGACCCACGGAAAACGTTGGTGGCGACACCGCTGGATGCACGAGCGTGCCGCCGAGCGGGCGGTGCCCCCGGCCATGGCCGAGCAACTGCAGGCCCGGGTGAACGCCAGCGAAGCGCGACACAGCGGCGAAATTGTTCTCTGTGTCGAAGCCGCCTTGCCTAACAGAGAGCTGTGGCGGGCGGGGCGCGAGATGCCTTTGCCTGCAGTGGTACGTGAGCGCGCACTGTCGTGGTTTGGCAAGCTGCGCGTGTGGGACACCGAGCACAACAATGGCGTGCTCATCTATTTGATGCTGGCCGAGCGCCAGCTTGAAATCGTGGCCGACCGGGGGATTAGCCGTCATGTGCCCGATGCGCATTGGCAAGCGGTGGTTCAGCACTTGGGTGAGCACCTGCAAACCGGCGATTTTGACAACGGTCTCACACAGGCGCTGCAGGAAGTTTCGGCACTGCTGGTCCAGCACTTCCCGCTGCAGGCGGGCGAAGCCAATCCGAACGAACTGTGCAACCGGGTTGTTTGGGCCTGAATTAGCGGTCTGGTCAGAACCAGCACAATCGGTATCG
>CAMDFT010000144.1 GCA_945897795.1 Limnohabitans sp. Rim8
GGCGTGAAAGAAATCACCCTGCTGGGCCAGAACGTGAACGCTTACCGGGGCAAGATGGGCGATACCGCGGACATCGCCGACTTCGCCTTGTTGCTGGAATACGTGGCCGACATGCCGGGCATCGAGCGCATCCGCTACGTGACCAGCCACCCGAATGAGTTCACCCAGCGCCTGATCGACGCGTATGAAAAGATTCCCAAGCTGGTGAGCCACTTGCACTTGCCAGTGCAGCACGGCTCGGACCGCATCTTGATGGCCATGAAGCGCGGTTACACCGCCATGGAATACAAGAGCACGATCCGCAAGCTGCGGGCGATCCGCCCCGACCTGTCGCTCAGCAGCGATTTCATCGTGGGCTTTCCCGGCGAGACCGAGGACGACTTCAACAAGATGATGAAGCTGATCACCGATGTGGGCTTTGACACGAGTTTCAGCTTCATCTTCAGCCCTCGCCCTGGCACGCCAGCGGCCAACCTGCACGACGACACGCCACACGCCGAAAAATTGCGCCGCCTGCACCACCTGCAAGCGACCATCGAGGCCAACGTGCAGCGCATCGGCGAGAGCCGCGTGGGCACAGTACAGCGTATTTTGGTGGAGCGCCCTTCACGCAAGGACGCCACCGAGCTGGCGGGCCGCACCGAGTGCAACCGGGTGGTCAACTTCCCCGGCGGCCCCAACATGGACCGCCTGATCGGTCAAATGGCCGATGTGCGCATCACCCAAGGCCTGTCGCACTCGCTGCGCGGGGAGTTGGTGATCAAGGATTGATCAGGACTCGCGCCCGACTTCGCGGATATAGCGGCGGTAGTCGCCGTGCGGGATGGGCGTGCAGCCGTCCACAGGGCGGTTGTACAGATAGGTCTGCACCTGCTGGCCTTGCAGTGGGCCGCTGAGCACGGTCACTTCTTCGCGCCAATATTGCGACGCAACGCGGTCGCCGGGCACAACGCCTTCCACCGCGTCAAGGCGGGCCAGGTGCGCGTCATCGACCTCGTAAACTTCGCCTGAAACCAAACCATCGCCCAGCTGAAAGCCGGGGTAGCGGCCCAGATCGACCAAACGGCCGGGCACCTGGGCTGGACCCACAAAGCGGGCACCGTGCATTTCGGCCTCAAGCCGCAGACCGGGCATCAAGGTGCCGTAGATGAAAAGAGCGTGTTTCATCAACTGGATTTTGCGTCATTGCGAGCGAAGAGCGGCAATCCAGTGCCTGCGCAAGCGCCTCGCGATGCAGGGCGTTGCTGTATTCAATGGCCCATGGGCACAGATGCCTACATTGCGCCAAGGTTTAAACTGTTCTGAGAGAAGGAAGCGTGACCCACACGCTCACGACTGACACACGGCGCAAGCCAGAGGCCCCATGAAAGCAGAACAAAACGAACTCATTACCCGCATAGGCCCGGGCACGCCGTGCGGCGCGGTGATGCGCCACTATTGGCAGCCCGTGGCCCTGGTGGACGAGTTCAACCCCGCGCTCGACCCGAGCATGGCGATTCGCCCGGTGAAGGCGGTGCGGATTCTGGGGCAGGACCTGGTGTTGTTTCGCAATGCGCAGGGCGACTATGGCTTGCTCGACCGCGACTGCCCGCACCGCGGGGCCGACCTGGCCTTTGGCCGCAACGAAGGCGATGGCCTGCGCTGTCCTTTTCATGGCTGGAAGTTTGACGTCACGGGCCAGTGCATCGAAACCCCCGCAGAACCCACCGGCAGCACCTTGTGCAACCGTGTGCGCCAGCGAAGCTACCCGCTGATCGAGCGCAGCGGCATCCTCTTTGGTTGGTTCGGCCCCGAAGGCCAGACGCCACCACCGCTGCCAGGCATCGACGCCTTCAGCGCCCCCGCAACCCACACCTTTGCCTTCAAAGGGCTGTGGCGTTGCAACTGGCTGCAGGCGTTTGAGGTGGGCATTGACCCAGCGCACGCGTCGTACCTGCACCGCTTTTTTGAGGACGAGTCGCTCGAAGGCAGCTATGGCCGGCAGTTTCGGGGCGCGAGCGCGGGCGATGTGCAAGGCGAGCGCTGGCCCATGACGCGGGTGATGCGCGAGCTGGACCAGCCCGAAATTTCATTTGAGCCCACCGATGCGGGCCTGCGCCTGACGGCCCTGCGCCCGATCAACGAGGCACTAACCCATGTGCGGGTGACGAATTCGCTGTTCCCGCACACCTTTGTGATTCCGCTGTCCGAGACCATGACCATCACGCAGATGCATGTGCCGGTGGACGACACGCACACCTATTGGTATTCGGTGTTCACCAGCTTTGCCGGGCCGGTGGACAAAGAGGCCATGCGCCACCAACGCCTGCCCTCGGTCACCCTGCCCGACTACATCCCCAAGGCGGGCAAGCACAACCACTGGGGCTTCAACCCCGAAGAGCAAGTTTCGCGCACCTACCTGGGCATGGGCGAGGACGACATCAATGTGCACGACCAGTGGGCCTGCGAGAGCATGGGCGCGATACAAGACCGTACCCGCGAACACCTGGGCACCAGCGACAAGGTCATCATGGCCAACCGCCGCATCTTGCTCAAAGCCATCGAGACGGTGCAGGCCGGGGGCTTGCCTCCCGGCTTTGCTCAAAGCGCCGTGGCCCGCCAGCGCATGGGCCCCGACACGGTGGACGGCATCGCGCCCAGCGGGCAATGGCCGCAATGGTGGCGCGAAGCCTGCGATGCCAAACGCAGCGGCGCACCGTGGGATGCCGCCCTGCCGGGCCATGCCCCCACGCCAGCGGACACCCCAGCCGACACGAGCGCGGCATGAGCTTCGCTGAACGCTGCGGCCTGCACAGCCCAGAACGCCAAGCGGCTTGTGAGCAATTGGTGCGACAGGTCGAGGCCTCGGGCATCGAGCTGATCCGCCTGGGCTGGTGCGACCTGCACGGCGTGGTGCGCGGCAAGACCCTCGTGGCTTCGCAGCTGCTCCAGGCGCTGGCCAATGGCATCGGCATGGTCAGCACCTTGTTGCTCAAAGACAGCTCGGACCGCACTGCCTTCAAGGTGTTCGAATCGGGCATTCAAGAGTCTTTGCCCGGCTTTGCCGGGGCCAGCAATTTCACGCTCATGCCCGACCCGGCCAGCTGGCAGGTGCTGCCTTGGACCGACAAAACCGGCTGGCTGCAGTGCCAGCCTTACTTTGCCGACGGGCGCATCGTGCCGCTCGATTCGCGCCATGTGCTGCAGAAAGCCGTGCAGCGCCTGGCCGATCGCGGCTGGCAAATGCGCTGCGGGCTCGAAGTCGAATTCCACATCTACCGCCTGAAAGACCCGCTGCACGGGGCAGACCTGGACCCGGATCGCGCCGCATGGCCCGGCCCCGCGCCGGAAGTCAGCCTGATCCACCCAGGCTACAACCTGCTGACCGAAGGCTGGATGGACCGGTCAGAAGAGCCGATGCGCATCGTGCAGCGCACCGCACAAGCGCTGGGCCTGCCGCTGATCTCGCTCGAAATCGAACTGAGCCCCAGCCAGGTCGAAGCGGTGTTTGATGTGAGCGATGCGCTGACGGCGGCCGACCAGATGGTGCTGTTTCGCAACGCCACGCGCCAGGCCTTGCGCCGCGCCGGTTACCACGCCACCTTCATGTGCCGACCGCCGTTTGAACACATCATGTCCAGCGGCTGGCATTTGCACCAATCGGTTTGTGAGTTGGCCACGGGCCGCAACGTGTTCATGCGCGACGCGCCCGCCCCCGGCAGCAGTGCACGCGATGCCCGGCAAGTGCTGAGCGATGCGGGCGCAGGCTGGTTGGCCGGTTTGCTGGCGCACGCACCTGCGCTCACTGCCCTGTGCACCTCCACCAGCAATGGCTATGGGCGCTTTCGGCCCAACGCCATGGCGCCGCAGTCCATTCTGTGGGGGCGCGATAACCGGGGTGCCATGCTGCGCGTGATCGGCGAGCCCGGCGACAAAGCCACCCGCATTGAAAACCGCTTGGGCGAGCCCGCAGCCAATCCTTATCTCTACATGGCCTCGCAAATCCATGCGGGACTCGATGGTGTGGACGCGCAGCTGCAAGCGCCGCCAGCCACCGAAACACCTTATGCCGCAGGGGCTGCCTCCATACCGACTTCTTTGGCCGATGCGGTGCGGGCATTGCAGCAAAATGCGGCCTTGTGCCAAGCCATGGGCCAACCTTTGGTGGATTACTACAGCACCATCAAACTGGCCGAGCACCGGCGCTTGACCCAGGCCGAAGATGCGACGGAGTTTCACAAGCGCGAATACTTCGGCCGAATTTAAAAACCCATGGAAAGCGCGCGTTTGAGCGCGCTGCATTGAACCTATTTCCAGCAGTTGAAGTCTCACAAATCGTCTGCAAGCTAGACTGGTAGCCAGTTTCAACGGATTTACAGAGGTCACCAAATGGGTGAAGCCAAAAGGCGCCAACGCGCTGTTCAAACGCAAGCTCTTGAGGCCATGGTGGTGG
>CAMDFT010000145.1 GCA_945897795.1 Limnohabitans sp. Rim8
ATGACCCCCGTCACCATTGACCGCGTGAGCCTTCGGCAAGTCAACTTGCCGCCCAAGGTCTTGCGCACCGACGCCATCCAGTCCTTTGTGACGCAAGAAACGATTTTGCTCACCCTGCACTGCAGCGACGGCATCGCTGCCACGGGCTACGCCTACACGATTGGCACTGGCGGCTCGTCGGTCATGGCCTTGCTCAATGACCACCTGGCGCCGCGACTGATCGGGCGAAATCCGGTCTTGTTCGAAGCCATCTGGAAAGACCTGTTTTTTCACACCCACGCCACCGCTGTGGGGGCCATGACCAGCCTGGCACTGGCGTGTGTGGACACGGCCTTGTGGGACTGGCGTGCGCAAAGCCAGGGCCTGCCACTTTGGCAGTTGCTGGGCGGGGCGCAGCCGCGTGTGCCGCTCTACACCACCGAAGGCGGCTGGCTGCATTTGTCGCCCCAGGCGCTGGTGGACCAAACGCTGGAAGCGCAAGCCCAAGGCTTCAAGGGCGCCAAGATCAAGATCGGCCGCCCGCATGTGAGCGAAGACGTGGCCCGCCTGAGTGCGGTGCGCGATGCGGTAGGGCCTGGCTTTGAGTTGATGACCGATGCCAACCAGGGCTTCAACCGCGCCGAGGCCGTGCGCCGGGCGCGGGCTTTTGACGGGCTGGGCTTGGCGTGGATGGAAGAGCCTCTGCCCGCCGAAGACGTGTCGGGACACCGCCAGTTGCGTGAGCACACCACCATCCCCGTGGCGGTGGGCGAATCGATGTACCACCCGATGCAGTTTCGCGAATATCTGGAGCAGGGCGCTTGTTCGATCGTGCAGCCCGATGTGGCGCGCATTGGCGGCATCACGCCCTGGATCAAGACCGCGCACTTGGCCGAAACCTTTGACGTGGCGGTGTGCCCGCACTTTTTGATGGAGTTGCATGTGAGCCTGTGCGCCGCCGTGCCCAACGCCACATGGGTCGAATACATTCCGCAGCTTGACGACATCACCACCTCGCGCATGCAGGTGGAAGGCGGTTATGCCCTACCACCCGAAACCCCCGGCCTGGGCATCGCCTGGGACTGGGTTGCCATCACCGCCAAACAAATCACCCAACTGGAGATCAAAGCACCATGAGACTCAAAGGAAAAATTGCACTCGTCACCGCCGCCGGGCAAGGCATTGGCCATGCGGCGGCATTGGCCATGGCCGCAGAAGGCGCCACGGTCTATGCGACCGATGTGAATGCCGAGCTGCTCAAGAGCTACCAGGGCGTGGCGAATGTTCACACCGCCGTTCTGAACGTGCTCGACAAAAAAGCGATTGCCGCCCAAGTGGCCAGCCTGCCACGCATCGACATCATCTTCAACTGCGCAGGCTTTGTGCACAACGGCAACATCGAACTGGCCACCGACGAGGACTGGGACTTTGCCTTCAACCTGAACGTGCGCTCGCAGTTCTGGATGATCCAGGCGGCCATCCCCAAAATGCTGGCGCAGTTCGAAAAAGACGGTCAGGGTGGCAGCATCATCAACATGGCCAGCGTGTGCTCCAGCGTTCGCGGCCTGCCCAACCGTTTCATCTATGGCGCGAGCAAAGCGGCCGTGATAGGCTTGACCAAAAGCGTGGCGGCCGATTACGTGCGCAAGGGCATTCGCTGCAATTGCATTTGCCCCGGCACCGTAGACACGCCTTCGCTGCAAGACCGCATCAACAGCTATGCCGACCCGGTGCAGGCGCGCCAGGACTTCATCAACCGCCAGCCCATGGGGCGTTTGGCCCAAGCGCACGAGATTGCGCCCATCGTCACCTTCCTCGCTTCTGACGAATCCATCTTTGCCACAGGCAATGCCTACATGGTCGACGGTGGCATGACCATCTGAACCACCCCACTTCAACCGCAGAAAGACACACATGAACTTGCTCGACATGAAAGGCCGCCACGCGGTCATCACCGGTGGCGCCACCGGTTTGGGCTATGCCATTGCGCAGCGCATGCTCGCATCCGGTGCGCGGGTCACCATCTGGGACCGCGATGTGGCCGGCATGACCCAAGCGGCCGAGCAACTGCGCAAGGGCCAGATGGGTGCGGTGGTCAACACCGTGCAGGTCGATGTGGCCGACCACGCCTCGGTGGTGCAAGCCACGGCGCAGACCACGGCCCTGGCAGGCGTGGATGTGCTGGTCAACAGCGCCGGCATCACCGGCCCCAACGTCAAAGTGTGGGACTACCCGGTGGACGCCTGGAAGCAGGTGTTCGATGTGAACGTGCACGGCTTGTTCCATTGCTGCCGCGAACTCAGCGCCCACATGAAGGCGCGTAACTATGGGCGCATCGTCAACATCGCCTCGGTGGCCGGCAAGGACGGCAACCCCAACGCCAGCGCCTACAGCGCGAGCAAGGCAGCGGTGATTGGTCTCACCAAATCATTGGGCAAAGAACTGGCCGACACCGGCGTGCGCGTCAACTGTGTCACCCCGGCGGCTGTGAAGACGGCGATTTTTGATCAAATGTCGCCCGAGCACATCCAGTTCATGCTTTCCAAGATTCCGATGGCTCGCTTTGGCGAGCCCGAAGAGGTCGCTGCCATGGTGACTTGGCTGAGCACCGAAGAATGTTCCTTCTCCACCGGCGCAGTCTTTGACCTGTCCGGCGGCCGTTCTACTTATTGATTGTTTTGAAAACTGAAAGGCAACTATGAAACTCGTTCGCTATGGCCAAGTTGGCAAAGAAAAACCCGGCCTGATCGACGCCGATGGCCGCTTGCGCGACCTGAGTGGCGTGGTCAAAGACATTTCTCCTGACCAACTGAACGACAAGGCGCTGGCCAAGCTGGCCAAAGTCAAGACCGACAAGCTGCCCTTGGTGCGTGGCAAAAAACGCTTTGGCACACCCATCTCGTACACCAGCAAGTTCATCGCCATCGGTCTGAACTATGCCGACCATGCGGCCGAGTCCAACATGCCCATCCCCAAAGAACCCATTGTGTTCACCAAAACCATCTCCTGCATTCAAGGTGCGGATGACGACGTGATGCTGCCCAAAGGCTCCAAGAAAACCGACTGGGAAGTCGAGCTGGGCATCGTCATTGGCACGCGCACCCGCTATGTCACGCAAAAAGACGCCTTGAACCATGTGGCCGGCTACTGCGTGGTCAACGACGTGAGCGAGCGTGAATACCAACTCGAGCGCGGCGCCACTTGGGACAAGGGCAAGGGTTGCGACACCTTTGGCCCCGTGGGCCCTTGGCTGGTCACGCGTGACGAAGTGCCCAACCCGCAAGCCTTGGGCATGTGGCTCGATGTGAACGGCGTGCGTTACCAGACCGGCAACACCAAGACCATGATTTTTGGCGTGGCCAAGCTGGTCAGCTACGTGAGCCAGTTCATGACGCTGGAGCCTGGTGACATCATCACCACCGGCACGCCGCCGGGCGTGGGCATGGGCGTCAAAGTCGATGGCAAGTCTGCGCCTGTGTACTTGAAGCGTGGCGATGTGATGCGTTTGGGCATCGACGGTCTGGGCGAGCAGACCCAGAAAGTGGTGGCCTTCAAGCTCTGAGTCACAGGCAAGGCGCATGGCCTGGGCCTTGCGGCCCGGCCATGCCTCCGCCCTTTTGATGGGCTGCATGTCAGCGTGCGCCCAGCACCGGTTCGCTGGCGCAGTGGCGTCGCCACGCGAAACATCTACACTTGGGGCCTATGTCCGAGCCCACATTCCCCCTCCAAACTGCCCCCCAAACCGCACCTGTTCAAACGGTCGCCATTTCGCTGGACGACCGCAGTTACGACATCCAGATTGGCCAAGGCCTGCTCGGCCGCCCTGAAACTTGGGTCGGCCTGCCCAAGGCGAGCACCGCCATGATCGTGACCAACGACACGATTGCCCCGCTGTACGAAGCCGCATTGCGCAGCACCATCGCCCCGCATTACAAGCAGGTGCACACCGTGGTGCTGCCCGACGGCGAGGCGCACAAAGACTGGCAGACCTTGAACCTGATTTTTGACGCACTGCTGGGCCAAGGCTGCGACCGCAAGACGGTGCTGTTTGCTTTGGGCGGTGGTGTGGTGGGCGACATGACCGGCTTTGCTGCCGCCAGTTACATGCGCGGTGTGCCCTTTGTGCAGGTGCCGACCACGCTCTTGTCGCAAGTCGATTCGTCAGTGGGCGGCAAAACCGCCATCAACCACCCGCTGGGCAAAAACATGATCGGCGCGTTTTACCAGCCGGTGCGCGTGGTGTGCGATCTGAATACGCTGGCCACCTTGCCCCCGCGCGAGCTGAGTGCGGGCTTGGCCGAAGTCATCAAATACGGCCCGATTGCCGACATGGATTTTCTGGCCTGGATCGAGGCGAACATCGACGTCTTGATGGCACAAGACCCGGCCGGGATGGCGCATGCTGTCAAGCGCAGCTGCGAAATCAAGGCTTGGGT
>CAMDFT010000146.1 GCA_945897795.1 Limnohabitans sp. Rim8
GGCAAAAAGACCGCACCCAAACGTGCGCAGGCCACCAGCGTGACCAATTGCAGCTCGTGGTTAAAGCCCAACCAAGCAACGCGGTCACCGGGTTGTACGCCCCAGTTGGATTGCAGGTGCGCGGTGACGCGCTCGACGCGCCGCCAGAACTTGGCGAAGTCGTATTCAAAGGTTTGATCGGGCCTGCGCTCGTCACCCCTGAAGGTCATGGCCGGCTGCGTGCCGTGCTCGTGCGCGAGCTGCGCAAAGCGCGCTGCGATCAGGCTGGTTTCGTGGCCCGACATCAATCGTCTTTTTCGCCGGGTTCGTACAGGGCTTCGCGGCCGATGCGGTCCATGCACAGCTCGGCTGTCCAGGGCAGCATGAGCGAACCGCAGCGTGCGTCTCGGTAAAGGCGCTCCAGCGGCAGGCTTTTCAGCATAGACTGACCGCCGCAGGTGCGGATCGCCAAACGGGCAATGTCTTGCGCGTTTTCCATGATGGTGTACTGCGCGGCGTAGGCACGCAGGCGGGTGGACTTGGATGGATCGACCTTGGCGTCCTCAATGGCGCGCAAGAACAGGTTGCGGGTTTGCTCGAGCTTGATGAACATCTCAGCCAAGGCAATTTGTTTGGTGGCGAACTGGCGGCGCTTGACGGGGCCGGTGCCCGGAATCTCGCCACGCAGATAGGCCACCGTGAAGTCGTACGCCGCTTGCGCGATGCCCATGTAGGTGGGCGAGAGCGTCATGAACATGTGCGGCCAACGGCTGGCGGCCTGAAAGTACAGGCCCTGCGGCATGAGCGCCGCGTCATCAGGCACGAACACGTCTTTGAAAATCAAGTTGCGCGATACCGTGGCGCGCATGCCCAGCGGGTCCCAGTCGCCTTCGATGGTCAAACCCGGCGAGGTGCGGGGTATGGCCAGGTACAGGGTGTCGCGACGCGAGAGGTCAGCGCCCTCTTTCTTCTCGGTGCACAGCACGCCAAAGAAATCAGCAGCATCTGACAACGATGCGAAGATTTTTTTACCGTTGATCTTCCAACCTCCATCGACCTTGACGGCGAGTGTGCCGAAGGGCTGAGCGCCTGACGCTGCTGCACCTCCTTCGGAAAAAGGCTGCGCGTAAATCGCGCCGTCTTTCACCACGCGGGCAAAGTGTGTGGCCTGGTTCTGGCGGTGGGTGGCGCGCTGCTCGGGCGTCATCTCCAGGTCTTCAGACAGCAGACCGCTCCACAGCATGGTGCAGACATGCATGTTGAAAGTGAGCGCCGTGGCGCCGCAGTAGCGACCGATTTCGGCCGACACCATCGCATAGGTGGCATAGTCGGCACCCTGGCCGCCATGCGCCTCAGGCACGCACAGCGCCAGCAGGCCCGAGTCGCGCATGTCTTTGTAGTTGGCAAACGGGAACTGCGCATCGCGGTCGAGTTGCGCGGCGCGGGGGGCGAACTTGTCGCGGCCCAGCTGGCGGGCCAGCGCCATCAGCTTTTGCTGTTTTTCGGTCAGGGGGTAATCGTCGCCACAGATTGGCATGACGTCGGCTAGGGATTTTTCTTGCACGTCGCTCATGGTTTCACGTCCTTCAGGAATTTTTCGAGTTCGGCGTTGAACGCCTCGGGCTGTTCGTAATGCAGCAAGTGACCCGCGCCTGCCAAACAGGCGTAGCGCGCACCGGGGATCTTTTGCGCCATAAGCGCCATCACGGTGGGCGGCGCGGTGCGGTCGTGTTCAGCGGCCAAACACAACACCGGCACGGTGAGGGTGGGCAAAGCGGCGCGTTGCTCGAATTGCACCAGCGCATGCAGCGCGGCGCGGTAGGTGTTGGGCGGCACGGCCGACATGCTTTGGTGTGCCGACTTCAGATTGGTAGGGATTAAGTTGGCCTCACCACCACCGGGTGCGGCCATGGTGGGGATCAGCTTGTCGGCGATGTCACCCATGGTTTTGCCCGCTTCCAGAGGGGCCAAGCGCTGCGCCAAAAACTGCTTTTGGAAATCACCATCGGTGTGGCCAAAAGCCGGGCTGCTGGCGGCCAGCAGCAAGCCAGTGATGCGCTCTGGCTTTTGCGTCCAGGCTTGCAAGGCGACCATGGCCCCCATGCTGTGGCCCACCAACACGGCTTGGTCGATGTGCGCCGCGTCCAGCATCTGCCAGAGGGCTTGCGCCAAGTGCGCGAAGTCATAGGGGGTGACCATGGCGCTGTCGCCATAGCCGGGCATGTCCCAGGCCAGGCTGCGCCAGCCCAGCTGTGCCACATGCGCCTGCTGCGGAGCCCAGCCTTGCCTGCCACCACCCACGCCGTGCAAAAGCACCACAGCGGGCTGTGTGGGCAAGCCCACGTCGGTGAATGCAGGCGCACTCATGCCAGCGCCGCGCTCACGACCTGACCGGCATCCACCACCACCGTGTCGTCCAGCCGAATGGTGCAGCCGCGCATGGGCAGGTCAAAGTGCCCCAGCGTGTGGCGGCCGGCCACTTCGTTGGCCCCGGTCGAGTACAAAAAGTTGCCCGCAAAGGCCCGCAGTTCGGTGCCATTGCAATCGCGCTTGTCGTAAAAGGTCATCGCGTCCCAGCGCGCAGCCGGGTTCAGGCCAAAGCCCACATGCGAGACCGCATAGGCGGCGCGGTGGCCCTCAAAGTCTTCCCAGGCCTTGTAATAGCCGCGCATCATGTCCACATCCACGCCCTGCCCGTCGATGGCGACCACGCTGTCGTTCTCGATGGTGAGGCGGATCGTGTCGCGCAGGTATTGCTTGAAGGTCAGGTTCACATCACCGGGGGCCATGACCAGCGTGCCGTTGACGCTGCCCGCTGCCGGGAACGCCAGCGCCAGGCCCGCAGGCCAGTGCGAGACCATGCCGGGCTTGGGGCAAAAGCCCCACACACCGCCCACCACCGCTTGTTTGTCGCCATGTTTCAGGTGCACGCGCAAGTCGGTACCAGCCGCAGACGTCACATGCATCTGCTGCGCAGCGCGGAGCTTTTTCATGGCCGAGCGCACCACGCCTTCGAGTGCCGGATCGGGCACGGTGCGTTCCAAAATTTCGGGGTGCTCGTTCGACACCATCAACAAGCGAGGCATGTGCCCGTCCACGCCCTTCATGATGGTGGGCAGCTCGGGGGCGTGCAGCAAGCCCTCGACGGTGCAGTCCACCACCATATCGGCGCGGGCCAGCGCGGCCACCACCGGGCCCAGCTGCCCAATCGCATCGCTGGCGCCAGTGGAGCGCACAGGCGCGGGCGCGGTCAGGGACGGCGTGGTCAGCGTCAACTCAAACACCTTGGCACCCATGGCCTCCAGCGCAAGGCGGGCCAAGTCCACGTTGACCCGGCGTGATTGGGTTTCGGCCAAAATCGCCACCACCTCACCTGGCTGCACCTTGCACAGCGTGAAGGTGCGGGTAAACGCCGCGAGCCACCTGTTTTCGATTCGTTCCACCAGCATGCTTGTCTCCTTGGCCTGCAACGCTGAACGGCTCTCCTGCAGGCATGAATGATCAGTTTATATGAAAATTCATGCAATTCAACTATGATCAACCCATGCACCCAGCCCCCCCATCTCACATCAAAGCGCTGAGCCCAGACTTTGAAACGCCGCATTTCAAGCAAGCACTATCACGCTTTGCCACTGGGGTGACCGTCATCACCACGTTCGCCCCGGGTGCACGCAAGGGCGATTCGGTCAGCAGCAGCTTTGTGGGCATCACCGCCAGTTCATTCAACTCGGTGTCGCTCACACCGCCGCTGGTGCTGTGGAGCCTGGGGCAAGGCGCCAGCAGCGCACCGCTGTTCCATGCGGGTACGCATTACGTGGTGAACGTGTTGGCCGCCGATCAGCTCGATGTGTGCAACCGTTTTGCCTTCGGCAAGGGCGACCGCTTTGCCGACACCGCTTACACGCTGGGCGAGTCGGGCTTGCCCATTTTGGATGGCGCGCTGGCCTGGTTTGAATGCCACAACCGCAGCCGACACGAAGAAGGCGACCATGTGATTTTTGTGGGCGAGGTGGAGCGCTGCGGTTTCAGCGATGGCACGGCACCACTGGTCTACCAAGGCGGGCAGTTCAGTACCACGACACCGCTGAACAAACCGCTGCCATGACCACCGAGCCAGGCTTTGTCGACGACTACCTGGCCTACTTGCTGGCGCGTGCCAGCCATTTGATATCGAGCGAATTCCACGCCGTGGTCGAGGCCAGTGGCCTGAGCCTGATGGAGTGGCGCGTCATGGCCAGCCTGTCGGGCAAAGACAGTTTGAGCATCAACGAACTCGCCAGCATCGTGCTGGCCAAACAACCCACCGTGACCAAGCTGGTGGGCCGCATGCAAGACGCCGGGTGGGTCAAGCGCTGCGACG
>CAMDFT010000147.1 GCA_945897795.1 Limnohabitans sp. Rim8
CGCTGACCGGCCTGACCGGACAGGTGTCATTGGGGCATGCCGCCTTCATTGCCATTGGGGCCTATGGCCACGCCTGGTTCTTGTCCAAAGGTGTGCCCTTGCCGCTGTCGATGGTGATGGCGGCACTGCTGAGCGCCGCAGCCGGTTTGCTGGTGGGCATTCCCGCCATTCGCGTCTCCGGCCTCTACCTGGCCATGGTGACGCTGGCCTTTGCCATCATCGTGGAACAGATCATCGGCCACTGGAGCTCGGTCACCGGCGGTTTTACCGGCCTGGCGGTGAATGACCCTGTCTTTCTGGGCCTGTCCCTGAGCGGCTCCAAGGCTTTTTATTATTTCTGCCTGATCACGCTGGTGCTGGTGTTGTTGGTCTTGCTCAACATCTTGCGCTCGGGCATGGGCCGCGCCTTGATCGGTGTGCGTGAATCCGAAGCAGCCTCTTACGCCTTGGGCATCCCGGTCGAGCGCATGAAGGCCGGCGCTTTTGCCTTGTCAGCGGGCATCACCGGGCTGGCTGGCAGCATGCTGGCCCACCACCTGAAATACCTCACACCCGATGGCTTCACCTTGCTGCTGTCGCTGGAGCTGGTGCTGATGGTCGTGATCGGCGGCTTGGGCAGTCTGCGCGGCGCGGTGCTTGGGGCCATTCTCATCAGCTCCCTGCCCACCGCCATCTCGCGCATCAAACCATTTTTGCCCGACAGCGTGGCCAAACAGTTTGGCCTTGAGACCTTCATCTTTGGCTTGGTGCTGGCCCTTTTTGTGCTATTCGAGCCCATGGGGCTGAACG
This sequence comes from Limnohabitans sp. Rim8, assembly GCA_945897795.1. Lineage (GTDB taxonomy): Bacteria > Pseudomonadota > Gammaproteobacteria > Burkholderiales > Burkholderiaceae_C > Limnohabitans_A. The sequence continues at coordinate 790 of CAMDFT010000147.1, forward strand.
GCCGCTGGCTCAAGATCCGCAGCCTGCTGGAGTCTTTTCCGATCTACCGAAAAGACACCTTCAAGCGCAACAAGCGTTACATGAAATCGGAGCGTTACCGTTGAAAACATCCAACGCCACCCCCCCACTGCTGACAGTAGACAAACTGTCGCTCACTTTTGGCGGCGTGCAAGCCATTGCCGATTTGAGCCTGGAAGTCAGGCCCGGCGAAGTGCTGGCCGTGATTGGCCCCAACGGTGCGGGCAAAACCTCGCTGCTCAATGCGGTCACCCGCGTGTTCGACCCCAGTGGTGGGCAAATCCACTTCAAGGGGCAGGACCTGACCCAACTGCAACGCCACCAAATCGCCACCCTGGGCATTGCGCGCACCTTCCAGAACATTGAGTTGTTTGAAGCGGCCACGGTGCTGGACAACCTGTTGCTCGGCCGCCATCGCTTCTTTCAGGGCCATTGGTGGCAACAGGTTTTGCGCACACCGGCCCTGACCCGGCTCGAAGAGGCGGCCCACGCCGAAGTGGAAAAAATCATCGACTTTCTGGACCTCACACCCTGGCGGCATGCGCCCATTGCAGGCCTGCCTTATGGCGTGCGCAAAGTGGTGGAGCTCGGCCGTGCCTTGTGCGCCCAGCCTGAGCTTTTGTTTCTGGATGAACCGGCCTCGGGCCTGAACCCCGAAGAAACGCGTGAGCTGGCCTTCTGGATCGACGACATCCGCAGCGAACTGGGCATCACCGTGGTCATGGTGGAGCACGACATGTCCTTGGTCAGTGCCGTGGCCGATCGGGTCATTTGCATGGCCCAAGGTCGGTTACTGGCCCAAGGCAGTCCGACCGAAGTTCAAAGTCATCCGGCCGTCATTGCCGCTTATTTGGGAGCTTGAGCATGAGTGCCTTGCTGGAAGTACGCAACCTCGAAACCTGGTATGGCCCCATTGCTGCCATGCAAGGGGTCAACCTGCAGGTTGAAAAAGGACAAATGGTCACGGTGCTGGGGGCCAATGGTGCGGGCAAAACCACCTTGCTCAACACGCTGGCCGGGGTGATCGACCCGTTCAAAGGCCAAGTCCTGCTGAACAACGAAACCATCCACGGTCTGGATGCCGATGAGGTGTGCCGACGGGGTTTGGTGCTGGTGCCCGAGGGTCGCCAAATCTACCCCTTCCTCAGTGTGCGGGAAAACCTCAACATGGGGGCCTACACACGGCGCGACGCCGATGCGATACGACAAGACCTGGAGCGCGTCTTTCAATGGTTTCCGCGTTTGCTGGAACGGGCGCAACAACATGCTGGCTTGTTGTCCGGAGGCGAGCAGCAAATGCTGGCGATTGGCCGCGCCTACATGGCGCAACCGAAACTGCTGATGCTCGATGAGCCCTCGCTGGGTCTGTCGCCCTTGCTGACCAAAGAAATCTTCAACATCATCAGCCGCATCCGCCAGGAAACGGGCACCGCGGTTTTGGTGGTCGAGCAAAACGCCGCCATTGCACTGGCGCATGCGGACTATGGCTACATCATGGAGCTGGGCCGCATCGTGGCGGCCGACAGCTGCGCCGTGCTGAGTCAAAAAACCGATGTGCGCGAAGCCTATTTGGGCGGTCACAGCACCCAAGGCATCAGCGGCACTTCGCAACGCTGGAAACGCCGCAAAACCTGGCGCTGAAGCCGCACACCATGAACACCGCAGACACCATGAACGCTCCTGCCGCCATCTCATATCTGGGCGAAGACACGCCCGCCAAAGTCTTTCGCCAGCGCTGTCGCACCTGGGCCGATCAACCGGCCTTGCGCTACAAGCAAAGGGGCCTGTGGCAAAGCACCACATGGGCCGAATACTTTGCCCGGGCGCGGGCAACCGGCCTGGCCATGCAATCGTTGGGCGTTGAGCGCGGTCAAGTGGTCTGCGTGCTGGCCGAAAACCGACCCGAATGGCTCTACGTTGACATGGGTGCCCAATGCATGGGCTTGGTCGGCAACGGCGTCTACCCCACCTCGTCGGCGGGACAACTTCAACACATCCTGGTCGACTCGGGCAGCCGAATGCTGTTTGTTGAAAACCAGGAGCAGCTCGACAAGGCCATGGAGATTCGCGCCCAGTGCCCGCAGCTGCAGCGCATTGTGGTCATGGACCGTGAAGGCCTGCGGGGCTTTTCCGATCCGGATGTGGAATTTTTTGATGAATTCCTGGCACGCGGCCTGGCCTTGGCCGACACCCGTCAAGCCCTTTTCGAAGCCTCGATCGACAGCACCCAAGCCCAAGACTTGGCTTTTTTGGTCTACACCTCGGGCACCACCGGGGCACCCAAGGGGGCCATGACCCTCAACCGCAACCTGGTCTTCCAACTGAGCCTGGCCACCGAATACCTGGACATCCAGCCGGGTGACAAATCCGTGTCCTTTTTGCCGCTGTGCCACATCGCCGAGCGCATGTCTTCGGTCTACAACCCCTTGGCCTTGGGGCTGGTGGTCCACTTTCCGGAAAACTCGGGCACGGTGTTCAACGACATGCGCGAGGTGGCCCCGCATCTGGTGTTTGCACCGCCACGCTTTTGGGAAAAAATGTACTCCCAAATCGACTTATTCATGCGCGATGCCATCGCACCGGCCCGCTGGGCCTACCACACCACACGCGCCATGGGGGCGGCCAGGGTCGAAGCCCAGCTGCAGGGCCAAGCCACCAGCCCACCGGGCCTTTTGCTCAGGGCCATGCAGTGGCTGGCCTTGCGCAATGTGCGTATCTTTTTGGGCTTGCAAAACGTCAAAAGTGCACTCACCGGTGCCGCGCCTGTCCCCCCGGATTTGATCCGCTGGTATTTGGGCTGCGGCATCGAACTGCGCGAAGCCTTCGGCATGACGGAAACCACCGGCTTTTGCACCGCCACACCCAAAGGCGCCATTCGTCTGGGCTGGGCAGGCGTCAAAGCCCCGGGCACCGAAATTCGAATTGGCAAGGACAACGAGGTTTTGGTGCGCGGCCCCAACGTGTTTGGCGGTTACTGGAACCTGCCCGACAAAACCCGCGAAAGTCTGGACGATGAAGGCTGGCTGCACACCGGCGATTGCGGCGAAATCAATGCCGAGGGCTACCTGGCCATTCGCGACCGCATCAAGGACATCCTGATCACCTCAGGCGGCAAGAACATCACCCCCAGCCACATCGAAAGCCTGCTCAAGTTCAGCCCCTACATCACCGATGCCGTGGTCATTGGCGATGGCCGCAAATACCTCACTTGTCTGGTCATGATCGACCAGGAACATGTGGCCCGTTATGCCCAAGAGAACCAAGTGCCCTACACCGACTTTGGCAGCCTCACCCGAGCCCCCGAAGTGGTCGCACTGATCCACAGCGAAATCGAACGCATCAACCCGCAATTGGCTCGGGTTGAGCAAATCAAGTCTTTCAAAATCATCTCGGAGCTGCTCACCGCCGAAGACGAAGAGCTCACCCCGACCATGAAACTCAAACGCAAAGTCATTGCCAGCAAATATGCGGC
>CAMDFT010000148.1 GCA_945897795.1 Limnohabitans sp. Rim8
CCCGCGCCCGCGCTGTCGCCCAGCTTGTAGACCTTAGCGGCCATCGCGTTCAAAAACGGCTCGGCCACGGCATAGGCTTCGGGCTTGGCTGCGGTCATCATCGTCATCTGGCCAGATGCGGCTTTGGCGGCACCGCCTGAGATGGGCGCGTCCACATAGCGCAAGCCCATGGCCTCCAGGCGCGCTTCCAAAGCCACCGACCAGTTCGGGTCGACAGTGGAGCACATCACGAACACGCTGCCGGGCTTCATGCTGGCCGCACAACCCGGGGTGGTGCCATCGCCAAACAACACGGCTTCGGTCTGCGCGGCATTGACCACCACCGACACGACCACATCGCACGCTGCGCCCAAAGAGGCCAGCGAATCGTGCGCTGTGCCGCCTGCGTTCGTGAAGGCCTCGGCCACCTCGCGGCGCACGTCAAACACCTGCACGTTGTGCCCGGCGCGGCGCAGCGATGCCGCCATGCCAGAGCCCATGGCGCCCAAACCGATCAAACCCACTGTGGTCATGTCATTTCTCCAGAGTCAAGCGCTCAAAACAAATATTGGCCAATTGCTGTGGTCAATCCAGCGTGATTTTGGCGAAGGCCGCTACTTTTTTCCATTGCGCGCTGTCGGCCTGCATGAAGCTCGCCAGGCCTTGCGCGTTGGCCCAGGCAGGCTCTGCGCCCGCCTTGAGCATGGCGGCTTTCACCTCGGGCTGGCTGGCCACACGCTCCAGCGCTTGTTCCAGCTTTTGTTGCACAGGGGTGGGCAGGCCCGCAGGCGCGGCCACGCCAAACCAGGCAAATACTTGATAGCCCTTCATGCCCGCTTCTTCCATGGTGGGCACATTGGGCAAGGCGCTGCTGCGCTGGGGCGTGGTCACGGCCAAGGCCTTGAGCTTGCCGCCATTGATCAAGCCCAGGGCCGAAGGCAGGTTGTCAAACATCATGTTCACCTCGCCTGCCATGAGGCCGGTCAGGCCGGCTGCCGCGCCCCGGTAGGGGATGTGCGTGACGAAAGCGCCCGACTGGCTTTTGTACAGCTCGGCGCTCAGGTGCAGCGAAGTGCCCTGCCCGTTGGAGGCGTAATTGAGCTGACCCGGCTTGGATTGGGCCAGCGCGGTGAGTTCGGCCAAGGTGTTGATGCCTGCAGCCGGGTTGACCACCAGCACATTGGGCACGCGGCCCAGCAAGGCCACCGGGGCAATTTGCTCGGGCTTGTAAGGCAGCTTGCTGTACAGCGCCGGGCTGATGGTCAGCGGCGGCGAGGCCATGAGCAAGGTGTAACCATCTGCCGCCGCACGCGCCGCCTCGGCCGCACCCAGGTTGCCACCGGCACCGGGCTTGTTGTCGATGACGATGGGCTGGCCCAATTCGAGCGCCAGCTTGGGCGCCACCAGACGGGCCATGTTGTCGATCAGTCCACCCGGCGGGAAGGGCACCACCAACTTGATGGGGCGGGTGGGCCAGGCTTGGGCCAGCGCTGACGAAGCCATAAAAGGCGTAGCCATGGCCAAGGCGGTAGCGGTCACGAGCCAATTTCTGCGTTGCATGGGGTGTTCCCTGATGTGAATTGATCAGGTCATCATACAAATTTTGGACTGACCCGGCATCAGGGTGAACACGGACATGGGGCGAAGGCAGTCTGGTTTGTCCAGGCCGCAAACGACCCAGAGCGGTCTGTCTTACTCAGGCAGTTGCCAAGTCCCGCCAGTTCGACCGCGACACTGTGTTTGCGGTCCATGACAAGCAGCTGGCCGTGCATGGCGGCTTGGATGGCATACGGGACCTCAACGCGGTGGAGTCAGCGCTGCATCGGGCCCAAAACCTCGACGCTTACGGCAAACCAGGTCCCGATGCAGCAGACTTGGCTGCGGCCTACATTTTTGGCATCGCCACCAGCCATGGGTTCAACGAGGGCAACAAGCGCACCTCATGGGTGGTCGGCCGCTTGTTTCTGGCCATCAACGATCAAAAGCTGGTGTTCGATCAGCTCGACGCCATCTACTTCATGCTGGCTGTTGCCGCCGGCAACATGACCCAGCCGCAAGTCGCCCAATGGATAAGGCAACGACTGGTGCCGTCTTTGCCATAACACTTCAGCCGTCATGGGGCCGTGATTTCATCATTGCGAGGCGCGCCCCTTCCGTCATTGCGAGGAGCCTGCGACGCGGCAATCCATGCCTGTGCGCCACCATCCCATGGATCGCTTGTCGTGGTCCGCTTTTAGCGCGCCTGACAAGAATCAAGTCAACTCATCTGGCACCGGCGAATGGGATACTGGAAAATAAAAGCAAAGCCCAATTTGATTTGGGCTTTGCTTGGCTTGGCTTGGATCAGTTCACGATCGCTTGTGAAACCAGATTTTTCATCAACCTGCGGTAGCTGGCACGCAATGGACTAGGTGACTGCGTCATATAAACAGCACACAGTTTTTCTTTGGGTTCTGCCCAGAAAAAAGTCCCAGCAAAACCTGCCCACATGAACTCCCCTGCCGAGCCATGAACGGGTGCAATCCCGTCTTGCGATCGAACCAGAAAACCCAGTCCAAACGTGTAACCGTTGGTTCCCAATAAGAGTTGACCCGGGTTGGTGGTCGTGTTGATGGCGGTGCCAAGGTGGTCGGCAGTCATCAGCCGCACGGTAGAGGGAGACAGAATCCGGGCACCGTCCAGTGAGCCGCCGTTTAACATGGCTTGGCAATACCGCATGTAATCGCCCGCTGTGCCAACACCGCCAGCACCGCCCGAGTCATTGCCTGGCACTTTGGAAACGTCGATCAATACGTTGGCTGCGCCGGTCAATGGGTCTTTGGCAAATGCTTCAGCCAATCGTGATGCGTTGGCTGGAGGCACATGAAAACCTGTGTCCTTCATTTTGAGTGGCCCAAACATCCGCTCGTTCATGAAGTCATTCAAGCGTTTGCCACTGACGGCTTCAACAACGCGCCCCTGGATGTCCACAGACAAGGAGTATTCCCAGGTGGTACCGGGTTGCTGCGCAAGGGGGGCTTTTCCGACGCCATCAGACATCTCGTTGGGTGTCACACCGCGTGCGTCAAAAGGAACGCTGGGAAGGAAAACTTTGGCTTTGGTGTAAGCATCTTTGACGGGTGTATTGGCGGTGAGTTCGCCATAGGCAATGCCCGAGGTGTGCCTCAACAAGTCCTGAATCGTGGGCTCACTGTTGGCGGGCACCATTTTGAAGGTCACGGCGCCAGAGACGGGATGGATAGATGGAACACTGACTTGTGGGCTTTTGAAAGCTGGAAGAAATTTGGAGACCGGATCTGTCAGTTGAACTTTCCCGTCTTCAACCAGCATCATGAGTGCTGTAGATACCAACGGTTTGGTCATGGAATAGATTCTGAAGATCGAATCTTCTTTCATGTCACCGCCACCCGCTTGGCCTGATTTGCCAAACGCTTCGGAGTAGACCAGTTTGCCATTTCGCGCAACCATCACGACAGCACCGGGCAGCCGGTTGCTGGCAACCTCTTGTTTCATGGTGGCGGTCAATACCGCCAATCTTTCTTTGGACATCCCTACAGATTCCGGCGAGGCTTTGGGCAAGGGTTGCGCCAACGCAGACTGCGCGAAAAACAAAGCAGCGCCAGCCATGAGTAAACTGGGTTTGAAAGAAATCTGTTTTTTCTTCAATTTGACGGTCATGTGTGTCTCCAAACCAGACCCGAGGGCATGGCTAGCCCTGAAATCCGGTTACCCTCCAAAATCTCACAACACCTTTGCCACGTCCGGCCCAGCCCATGTCCCAATTCACCCGCCTTTGGCCCCTTGTGGCCATGCTTTTGCTGCAAGCCTGCACCAGCCTGCCCCCCGAAACCTACGCCCCCAAGCTCGGCCAAATGGGCAAGGATGTGATGTGGCTGCCCACCCGCGATGAGCTCGTCACGCAAATGCTGACCGCAGCGCGGGTCGGCCCCCATGACGAGGTCGTTGATTTGGGCGCAGGCGATGGCAAGATCCCGATCGCGGCGGCGCGGCAGTTTGGGGCGCGTGCCTGGGGCATTGAGTACAACAAAGACCTGGCCGCGCTGGCCCAGCGCAACGCACAGCGCGCCGGGGTGGCCGACCGGGTGCGCATCGTGCATGGCGACATCTTCAAGGAAGACTTTTCCAAAGCCACGGTGGTCACCATGTACCTGCTGGAAGAGCTGAACGCGCAGTTGCGCCCCACCATTTTGGCCATGCGGCCCGGCACACGCGTTTTGTCCAACAC
>CAMDFT010000149.1 GCA_945897795.1 Limnohabitans sp. Rim8
GGCACCAATTGGGTCGGCCCGGGGGCGCACGTCATCACCTACCCGGTGCGTGGCGGGGCCTTGATGAACGTGGTGGGCATCATCGAGCGTGAAGGCTGGCGCAGCGAATCCTGGACCGAGCGCGGCACCCACGCCGAGTTGCTGCAAGATTTTGGCCACTGGCATGCCGATGTGTGCGAGTTGATGTCGGCCATTGACCAACCCTTCAAATGGGCGCTGCTGGGCCGCGCCCCACAAACGGGCTGGGCGCAAGGAAATATTTGCTTGATGGGGGACGCCGCGCACCCCACCTTGCCGTTTTTGGCGCAGGGCGCCAACATGGCCATCGAAGACGCCGCCGTCATGGCGCGCTGCCTGGCCTTGGATGAACCCACCGAACACGCCTTGGCCCGCTTTGAAAAAATGCGTTGGCAGCGCACCGCGGACATCGTCAACCGGTCGCGTGACAACGCCCAGCGCTTTCACAACCCCCAGCTGTCGGACCCCGCCAAAGCGGTGGACTATGTCAGCAGCGAGTGGGAGCCCGAAAAAGTGCGCCGCCGCTACGACTGGCTGTTTGAATACGACCCTTTGAAAGTACCGCAATGAGTTGGAATGCACCCGTTGTGGTGGTGGGCGCAGGGCCTGTGGGCATGACCCTGGCGCTGTGCTTGGCGCGCCGGGGCATCGCTTGCACTTTGGTCGAGATGCGGCCTGCTGGCGCGCTGCCCGATGTCAAATGCAACCACATTTCGGCCCGCAGCATGGAGCTTTTTCGCGCGCTGGGCGTGTCCCAAGACCTGCGTGCTGCTGGCCTGCCCGACGACTACCCGCACGATGTGTCTTACCGCACCAGCACCGTGGGGCAAGAAATCGCCCGCATCCACATTCCCGGGCGCAGCACCCGCCTGACCGACCACAGCGGCCCCGATGGCGACTGGCCCACGCCCGAGCCGCCGCACCGCATCAACCAGCGCTTCATCGAGCCGATTTTGGCGGGGCATGTGGCCCAACAAGGCTTGATCACCACCTTGTACCGGCACCAGGTGCTGGACTTTGAACAAGAAGACGGCCAGGTGATCGTGCGCATTCAAAACCTGGACACGCCCGATGCGCCACCGCTGCACATTCAAGCGGCCTACCTGGTGGGCTGCGACGGCGGCCGCTCGGCGGTGCGCAAAGCCATTGGGGCCAAACTGGTGGGCGACGAGGTGGTGCAACGTGTGCAAAGCACCTGCATCCGCGCGCCGGGTCTGCTGGCGCGCCTGCAGGCCCCGGCGGCCTGGGCCATGTTCACCGTCAACCCACGACGCAGCGGCAACATCTACGCCATCGACGGCCAAGAAGTTTGGCTCATCCACAACTACCTGCGCGACCACGAGACAGACTTTGATTCGGTGGACCGCGACTGGGCCATCCGCACCATCCTGGGTGTAGGCGAAGACTTCGAGTACGAGCAGATGAGCCGCGAAGACTGGATCGGCCGCCGCTTGGTGAGTGACAAGCTGCGCGAAGACCGAGTTTTTCTGGCCGGAGACGCCGCGCACCTGTGGGTGCCGTACGCCGGTTACGGCATGAACGCGGGCCTGGCCGATGCGGCCAATTTGGCCTGGCACCTGTCGGCGCAAATCGAAGGCTGGGCCGCACCCGAAGCCCTGAACGCCTACGAAAAAGAACGCCATCCGATCACCGAGCAGGTCTCGCGCTTTGCCATGGACCATGCACACGCCATGAGCCAGCGTCGGCGCGAGATTCCTTTGAACCTGGAAGACGACAGCCCAGAGGGGCAAGCCGCCCGCGAGGCTTTTGGCCAAAACTTGTACGACCTGAATGTGCAGCAATACTGCTGCGCGGGTCTGAACTTTGGTTACTACTACGACCAGTCACCTGTCATGGTGTACGACGGCGACAAAGCGCCCGAGTACAGCATGGGCAGCTTCACCGCCTCCACCGTGCCCGGCTGCCGTGCGCCGCATTTTTGGCTGGGCGAGGGCCAGTCGGTCTACGACGCACTGGGCCCCGCTTACACATTGATGTGTTTGCAGCCAGGGCATGACGACGCGCTGCAGGCCCTGCAAGCAGCGGCCGAACACCAAGGCATGCCGCTACGGGTGCTGGATGTGTCGGGCCTGAAGGACCTGCCGACCGAATACCAACACCCCTTGCTCATGGTGCGGGCTGACGCCCACACCGTCTGGCGTGGGCATGACCTGGATGACGCGTCAGCCCAAGCCTTGGTGGCCACTTTATGTGGCCGAGTTGGTCTTACTCCAGCTTGATGTTGGCCTTCTTGATCAGATCGCCAAAGCGCGTGAATTCCTGACGGTTCAGTTGCGCAAATTGTTCGGGTGTGATGCTGCCCGGCTCGCCGCCCAGGCCTTTGAGTTTGGTCTGGATGTCGGGCATTTTCAGGATTTTGGCGAGCTCCGTTTGCAGGCGCTGCGTCACTTCGGGCGGTGTGCCGCTGGTCACGAACATGCCGTACCAGGTGCTCATCTCGAAGCCGCTGACACCGGCCTCGACCAGCGTGGGCACTTGGGGCAACTCGCTGCTGCGGGTGGCGGTGGTCAGGGCCAGGGGCTTGAATTTGCCCGCCTTGATCTGGCCCATGGCCGATGAGGTGGTGTCGAACATGATCTGCACGTTGCCGCCGATGATGTCCAGGTGCGCCTGGCTGCTGCCCCGGTAGGGCACATGGATGCTTTTGACGCCAGCGGCCAGGTTGAAGCCTTCGCCCGCAATGTGCTGGGTGCTGCCCACGCCGGATGACGCATATTTGAAATCGTTGGGCTTGGCTTTCATCAAAGCCACCAATTCGGCCACGTTGTTGGCGGGCACGTTGGCCCCCACCACCAGCACATTGGGCACCGTGACGATCAGGCCCACAGGCGTCAAGTCCTTGATGGGGTCAAAGCTGAGTTTGATCAGGTGCGGCGCGATGGCCTGGCCGGTGTTGGTGGCGACCAGCAAAGTGTGGCCGTCGGCCGGGGCTTTGGCCGTCAGGTCGGCGGCAATGGTGTTGGAAGCACCGGGTTTGTTCTCGACCACAAACGAGCCCTTGAAGGCCTCGCCCATTTTTTCGGCCAGCATGCGGGCAATGATGTCGGTGCCGCCGCCTGCGTTGGCCCCCACCATGATGCGCACCGGCTTGTTGGGGTAGCTTTGTGCCAGGCCCAGCAAAGGGGTGGCCAGCAGGGCCACGAGCAGGATTTTCTTCAATTTCATGACAAGGTCTCCTTGGGTGTGATGTGGTTTTGAAGGCGAGAAGTGGCCATGCGGGCGGCCAGTTCGAATGCGTTGGTCATGGCTTGCGGATTGGCCACGCCCTGACCTGAGATGTCGTACGCCGTGCCATGTGCCGGGGTGGTGATGGGGCAGGGCAGGCCGCCGTGCACCGTCACGCCTTGCTCAAACCCCATCAGCTTCATGGCGATTTGGCCTTGGTCGTGGTACATGGTCACCACACCGTCGTAGCCGCCTGGCGAACGGATGGCGCGCACAAAGGTGGTGTCCGCTGGAAAGGGGCCGTCGGCGGCAAAGCCCATGGCAGCAGCTTGCTGCACACCCGGCGTGATGATGCGGCCTTCCTCGTCGCCGTAGTTGCCGTTGTCGCCGTTGTGCGGATTGAGTCCACACACCGCGATGCGCGGGCTGGCGACGCCTGAGGCCTGCAGGGCCTGCGAAATCATGCGGATGGCGTCGGCCACTTTGTCCGGGCTGAGCAAGCTGGAGACTTCTTTCAGGGGGACATGCGAAGTCACACGCGCTGTCCAGAGGTTTTTCAGCACGTTGAGCTCGCCGCACACACCAGCAAAGTTCATGTGTTCGGCAAACCAGCGCAGTTCGTCTTCTTGTGTCATGCCGCCTTGGCGCAGGGCAGACTTGTTCAGCGGGGCAAAACAAAAAGCATCGGCCTGGCCCGAGGTCACCAGGTCCACCCCGGCCGCCAAGGCCTCGATCATGTAGTGACCGTTGTGGGCGTTGGCCACGCCGCGCTCAAAAACAGGGGCATTGGCGCCAGACCAGTCGTGCCAGACCACTTCGGGGGGGGGCTGGATCGCCCCTTTCTGGCCGAGCAGGATCACCCGGGCGTGCGTTGTCCACGAGGGGTTTTGCAGCAATTTTTCGACCAATTCAGGGCCAATGCCTGCAGGGTCGCCGGTAAATAGGGCCAGTGTGGGCAGAGTCATGTGAAGGCTTTGGGTTAAGTGCGCTGGCGGACAGG
>CAMDFT010000150.1 GCA_945897795.1 Limnohabitans sp. Rim8
TTGTGCAGCAAGCGGGCCACATAGCTTTTTTCGGGGTCGCCACCGTTGGCAGGTTTGCGGCTTTCGACCACAGCTGCGAGGCGGTCAAGGATGTCCTGGTTGGTCATAGACTTTGGGGCACTCACTTGTAAATGGTTTCAGGGTCCTTCAGGACCGGGTCCACAGCCTGCCAGCCGTCCGGCTGCAAGCTCTGAAAAAAGCAACTGTGGCGGCCTGTGTGGCAGGCAATCCCCGGCTCGTGCCCCATCTGCGTCACTTTGAGCAGCACCACATCGTTGTCGCAATCTATGCGGATGTCGTGCACCGTCTGCACATGGCCCGACTCCTCGCCCTTGAACCACAGCTTATTGCGCGAACGGCTGAAATACACCGCCCGCTTGAGCTCGGCCGTCTTTTGCAGCGCCTCGCGATTCATCCAGGCGAACATCAGCACGTCGCCAGTGTCTTTTTCTTGGGCGATCACAGGCACCAAGCCTTTGTCGTCCCATTTGATTTGATCGAGCCAGTTCATGTTCACAGCCTAACCTGAATGCCACGTTCGCGCATCCGCCCTTTCGCCTGCTGCACCGTGTACTCACCGTAATGAAAGATACTCGCCGCCAGCACCGCATCCGCGCCGCCGATGCTCACGCCGTCGGCCAGGTGGTCGAGGTTGCCCACGCCGCCCGATGCGATCACGGGCACGCTCACCGCGTCGCTCACGGCGCGGGTCAGTTGCAGGTCAAAGCCGCTTTTGGTGCCGTCGCGGTCCATGCTGGTCAGCAGGATTTCGCCTGCGCCATAGTCGGCCATTTGGGTGGCCCAGGCCACGGCGTCCAGGCCCACGTTTTTGCGGCCGCCGTGGCTGTACACGTCCCAGCCGGGGCCCATGGGCAAACCGTGGGTGCCGATGCGCTGTTCGTCGTCAAGCGTGCGGCGCTTGGCGTCGATGGCGACCACGATGCATTGCGCGCCGTATTTGGCAGACGCATCGCGGATGACTTGCGGGTTGGCAATCGCGGCCGAGTTGAAGCTGGTTTTGTCGGCCCCGGCGTTGAGCAAGCGGCGCACGTCTTCCACCGTGCGAACACCGCCGCCCACAGTGAGCGGAATAAAGACTTGGCTGGCCACGGCTTCGATGATGTGCAAGATCACGTCGCGTCCGTCACTGGTGGCGGTGATGTCCAAAAACGTGAGTTCGTCGGCGCCCTGCTCGTTGTAGCGGGCAGCGATTTCGACCGGGTCTCCGGCGTCGCGCAGTTCGACAAAGTTGACGCCCTTGACCACACGGCCACCGGTGACGTCAAGGCAGGGAATGATGCGTTTGGCCAGCATGTTGGATACAGGTTTAAGGTTATCGCTGACGAGAGCGGTGATGGATTTGTATCACTGAGACGGATTGTGGGATTTTGTCAAGACGCCCGCAATGTGCGGCTGTCTATGGATTGCCGCGCTTCGCTCGCAATGACGGCCAGGCGCTGAGCACCTTGCCAGAAATCGCCCGGCTCGATGCAGACCGGTTCATACACCTGCGCCGCTTCGACGCACAGCATGTGTTGCCAGCCGTCGGCTGGCATGTCGGCAAGGGCCGCGCATTTGGCGGCGCCGGGGTTCCAGACCACGGTCTGGGCCCAATCCATGTCTTGCTCAATCAACAGGGTGTGTGGGCCATCTTGCAGTTTGTAACCCTTTGGAGCTGCAGAGTAGACACGGTCAAATTCGCCAACAAAGCGCAACTCCGGTGCCGCCGTGGCATGGCGGTCCTGGACAGCGTCCCATTCGGCCTGACCACCCAGGCCAAACAATCGGGCCTTCGCCACATCACTGACAGATAAATAGGTGTGCAGGGCTCCAGTAAAACTGAGCGGCTTGCTGTCGGTGTTGCACACCGCCAGTTCGACCTGCAGCGCGCCAGGCGTCAATTCAATGAGTAAAAGCGCTTCAAAGGACTGGTCCCACCACTGGCGCGTGGCGGCACTGTCGCTCAGCGCCAGCACCAAATGGGCTTTCTCGCCTTCGAGACGTGGAGGTTTCGCAGTCCACGAGACATTGCGTGCAAAGCCGTGTTTGGGCAGATCACCGCGTTGGTTGAACTGGGGAAAGCACACTGGCATGCCGCCCCGGATGGCGGCATGGCCATCGTTGAGGCTTTGGGGGCTCAAGTAAAGGCGTTCGCGACCATCAGCCACCCAGGACAACACATGGGCACCATTGTGCGCGACCACCACACAGTCACCGCCGGGCAGCTGCAACTCGGTGGCAGGCCAACCGGCAAAAACAAGTTCACGGCAGGCGGCCCCGGTGGTCATGTTCAGCCGTTCAGCTCGTCAGCGCGTTGCTGCGCCAGCGCGAAGTCCAGGTCGCCAGAATAAACCGCACGGCCACAGATCACACCTTCGACGCCTTCGTCCTCCACCGCGCACAGCTGCTCGATGTCGGCCATATTGGACAGGCCACCCGAGGCGATCACGGGGATGGTCAGGGCTTGTGCCAGCTTGACTGTGGCGTCGATGTTGATGCCGCTCAGCATGCCGTCGCGGCCGATGTCGGTGTAGATGATGGACTCAACGCCCCAGTCTTCGAACTTCTTGGCCAAGTCCACCACTTCATGGCCCGTGAGCTTGCTCCAGCCGTCGGTGGCGACTTTGCCGTCCTTGGCGTCCAGCCCGACGATGATGTGGCCGCCAAAGGCGGTGCAGGCGTCTTTCAAGAAGCCAGGGTTCTTGACGGCTGCGGTGCCGATGATGACGTAGCGCAGGCCGCTGTCGATGTATTTTTCGATCGTGTCCAGATCGCGGATGCCGCCGCCCAGCTGCACCGGAATGTCGTCGCCCACGGCCTTGAGGATGGACTTGATGGCGCCGAAGTTTTGCGGCTTGCCGGCGAAGGCTCCGTTCAGATCCACCAGGTGCAAGCGGCGTGCGCCTTTTTCGAGCCAGGTGCGGGCCATGGCGGCGGGGTCTTCCCCGAAGGTCGTGGCTTGGTCCATATCGCCCTGCTTGAGGCGAACGCAGTGGCCGTCTTTGAGGTCAATGGCGGGGATCAGAATCATGGCGAATTAAAAACAGGTAAAGGAAGCAAAACGGCAGTGAAAACTTCTCAAGGCTGCCAGTGGAGGAAATTGCGGAACAAGGCCAGACCTTGGGCCGCGCTTTTTTCGGGGTGAAACTGGGTGGCAAAAATATTGTCACGGGCAATGGCGCAGGCAAAGCGGCCACCGTAATCGGTTTCGGCCGCAGCGTGCGCCGGGTTGGCGACCTGGGTGTAGAAGCTGTGCACAAAATAATACCAGCTGCCGTCGTCAATGCCTTGCCACAGCGGGTGCGCAGGCGTGGCTTGCCAGACTTGGTTCCAACCCATCTGCGGCACTTTGTAACGGGTGCCGTCGGGCTGAATTTGCCCTGCCAGCTCAAACTTAACGACAAGGCCGGGGATCAAGCCGAGGCCCGGCGTGTTGCCCTCGTCGCTGTGGTCCAGCAGCATTTGCATGCCCACACACACGCCAAACAGGGGTTTGCTGGCAGCAGCTTCAAGCACGGCGTCCAGCAGGCCCGACTCGCGCAACTCGCGCATGCAGTCGGGCATGGCGCCCTGCCCTGGCAAGACCACGCGGTGCGCGTTGCGCACGACTTGCGGGTCAGACGTCACGGTCACTTCGGCATGGTCCACGCTGGAGGCCGCATGGATCACCGCCTGCGCCACACTGCGCAGGTTGCCCATGCCGTAATCGACGACGGCGACGCGATTGACGCTCATGCTCAGAGACTTCCCTTTGTTGAGGGGATCACACCCGCCGAGCGGGGATCGAGTTCGAGCGCAGCGCGTATGGCGCGGGCAAAGGCCTTGAAGATGGTCTCGCACTGGTGGTGCGCGTTCACACCCTTGAGGTTGTCGATGTGCAGCGTGCACAGGGCGTGGTTCACAAAGCCCTGGAAAAATTCGTAAATCAACTGCGTGTCGAGTGAGCCCAGCGAGCCGGAAGTGAAGTTCACGTCCATGTGCAGGCCGGGGCGACCCGAAAAGTCCACCACCACGCGGCTCAAAGCTTCGTCGAGCGGCACGTAGGCGTGGCCATAACGGCGGATGCCTTTTTTGTCGCCAATGGCTTGCGCAAAGGCTTGGCCCAAGGTGATGCCGATGTCTTCGACCGTGTG
>CAMDFT010000151.1 GCA_945897795.1 Limnohabitans sp. Rim8
AAAACGACCCGCAGCCGCTGGACACCAGCTGCACCTGCCACGCGTGCGCCGGTGCTTCAGGCGTGTCCTGGGACAACGGTGGCCGAGACGGTTTCAGCCGCGCTTACATGCACCACTTGGACCGCTGCGGCGAAATGCTCGGCCCCATGTTGACGACCATCCACAACCTGCACTACTACCTGAACCTGATGCGCGAAGTGCGCGAGTCGCTGGACGCGGGGCAGTTCAGCGCATTCCGAGCCCAGTTCAAGAGCGAACGCGCACGCGGGGTGTGATCAATCGGTTGTGAACACCGTCAACACCCCGGTGTAGCCGTACAACTGGTTGTGTGCGATCTCGCCGGCTGCAAAAAAGCCTACCAGCGGCACATCGCCCAAAGCGTGCCGGATGATTTGCAACTCGGCACTCGGCCCACCAAAGTGCGGACCACCGCGTCCGGTGCAACTGACATACACCGCGCCCGCAATGCGCAGCCCAACTTGGGGCAGCGTGGGCACCGAGTCATCGCTCAGGGCGTTGATGGCTTCGATGGAGAGCATCTCAGGCTCCAGCGCTTCGCGGATTTCTGCGCACACCCGGACCAAATCGGCGCGGGCCGCTTGCACATCGCGGCGGCAAAACGTCATCAGCATGCCGGGCTCCAGGTGCTCAGCAATGGCCACCCCCTGGCGTAAAGGGTCCAGGCCAATGATGTGGCGCACCCGCACATCGCTGCCCAGGTTGCCCGCTCGGCCCACGCCAGACTGGCCGGGCGCACTCAAACCGACCAAGGTGGCGCGCACAACGGCAATGGCTTTTTGCGGCTCGCTCAAACTGATGGCCAGATCGGCCAGCATCACTTCCAGTGCGGGCTCGTCCGCCAACTTCAGCACCACATGGCCTTCGGCCTCGGTGATCTCGCGCTCGGGCGCCACAGGCTGGCAGCCTTGCGTGACGCGTGACAACAAGGCCACCTCGGGCGAGAACGCCACGCCGCTCAAACCACCTTCCAGTACACCGCCATGCACCTCTGGCCCACCCGCGTCTTCGGCCCGCACGGCAAACTGCACGCTGCGTGTGCGGCTGGCGCTCAAGCCCCCAAACAAATAACCTTGTCGCGTGCGCTCAGCCACCTCAGCAATCAGTTCGGCCAGGTCGGGCGTTTGCGGGTCGGCATGCACCAAGGCGGTGTCGGCCCAGCCCGCAGGCAAGGGCGAGACGCCCGAGAACACCCGGTATTGCTCTGGCGTCAGGTCGCACAGCATGAGCGCCATGGCAGGCTCGTCAAAGTACTCGGCGTTGTTCACCGCCACGCCAATGCCCACCGTGCCGGCCCAGTCGGGCACCTCGGGTAAAGCCTGGCGCAGGTGATCAAGCAACGCTTGCGCATCGGCCGCGTAATGGTCAGTGATGTAAAGCAAGCCCAGACGGGGTTGGCTCGCGTAATCAGGCAAGCCCATTTGGGCGCGCAGCTGCGCCAGCACCAGGCCAGCCGCCATGCGCCACTGCGGATGGGTGGCGTGACCGCAGGGAAAAAGCCTCACAGCGTTTTGCGCCGAGAAACCGCTTTGCGGGGGGTGGATTTTGCGGCCGGTTTGGTTTTGACGGTGGTGGGTTTTTGGGTTGCGGGGGATTTTTGACGGCCTGCTGTCGTGCGGGCCCCCTTGGCCGTCATGCCCTTCTTCATGGCTTCGGCAGCCACATCTTTGACAGCGGCAGCGGCAATGTTTTGAAACTGTTGGGTCAAAGCGCCCCACCACTGCATGGGGTCTACGGCGGGCTTGGCCGAAGATGCGTCAGAAGATGGGGGTTCTGACTGAACGGGTTCTGGCGGAGCAGGTTCTGGCACAGGTGCAGCTTTCGGCGCAAAGGGTGATGGCGCAGCTGCCTGCGGCTCGGCTGCTGGTGCTTTGGCGGTGAAGGCCTTGGCCAAATCGGCCATGTTCACGTTCATGCTTTGCAGCGTGGTCAAGGTCATTTTTTGCACCTCCATCGCCTGGATGGTGGCCTTGAGCGCTGTGGTGTTCTGCTCCAGCCAGAACAGCACAGACTTGAGCTCCTGGATGCGCTTGTCGATGTCTTCGATGCTCAGCGTGGGCGCTACCCAGCTGGCCATGCCAGGCATGCCTGCAGCAGCAGAGGGTTGGGCCTGCGCCGCAGTCTTGGACAGGTTTTGCAAGAAGTCAAAACCTGGTACGAATTGGCCGAAGCCGAAAGCCGATGTGTCGCTCATGGTGTCTCCTGAAGAAGGACTTGCAAAGCTTACCTCATGCAACTTTCAGAACCCATCGGGGCTCTCAGATGCGCCACCAGGCATCACCGGGCTTTGGCGACCGGTGGCTCTAGAGCCACCCGTTCTAAAGGCCTGCTCGGCGACAGCGCTTTTTCAACGGGTCTGCGCCACTCTCGCTTTGCCGAGCATGGCGTGCAGCAAAACATTGCAGCCGGCTTCGATGTGCTCGGGCTTGGCGTCTTCGATTTCGTTGTGGCTGATGCCGTCTTTGCAGGGGATAAAAATCATGCCGCTCGGTGCCAGACGGGCGGTGTAGATGGCATCGTGCCCGGCACCTGAGACCACCGGCATCTGGCTGTAGCCCAAGTAGGCAGCGGCGGCAGACACCGCCTCCACACACTCCTGGTGAAAGGGTTGCGCCGGAAAGCTCGACACCAGGGTCAGCTCGATGCGCAAGCCTGTGCTGTCCTGCAAACTTTGAGCCAGGGCTTTGATCTCATCGGCCATGGCCTCCACCCCGGCGTCGGTGTTGTTGCGCAGGTCAATGCTGAACTTGACCCGACCCGGAATGACGTTGCGGCTGTTGGGGTGCACATGCACCATGCCCACCGTGCCACGGGCATGCGGTGCATTTGCAAGGGCCGTTTTCACTACAGCCTGCATCAAGTGCGTGGCCACCTGCAGGGCATCCCGGCGCAAGGGCATGGGCGTGGGCCCTGCATGGGCTTCCATGCCCGTGACGATGCAGTCAAACCAGCGGATGCCCAAAGAACCGCTGACCACGCCAATGGTCACGTCCGCATCTTCCAGCACCGGGCCTTGCTCGATGTGGGTTTCAAAATAGGCCCCGATGGGGTGCTGCCCGGGCACTTCAGCGCCGACATAGCCGATTTTTTGCAGTTCCTCCAGCACCGTTTTGCCGTCTTGGTCTTGGGCTTTGTAGGCGTGCTCCAGCGAGAAAGCGCCCGCAAAAACGCCCGAACCCATCATCACCGGCACAAAACGCGAGCCTTCTTCGTTGGTCCAAAAAGCCACCTCAATCGGGGCCTCGGTTTCGATGCCATGGTCGTTCAGGCAGCGCACCACCTCCAGCCCTGCCAGCACGCCATAGTTGCCATCGAACTTGCCCCCGGTGGGCTGGGTGTCGATGTGGCTGCCGGTCATGATGGGCGGCAAATCGGGCTGCCTTCCGGCCCTGCGCATGAAGACGTTGCCGATTTGATCGACCGTGACGGTCATGCCGGCTTCCCGAGCCCAAGACGTGACCAGATCACGGCCTTGTCGGTCCAATTCGGTCAAGGCCAAACGACACACGCCCCCTTTTTCAGTGCCGCCAATTTGGGCCAACGTCATGAGCGATTGCCATAAACGGTTGGCGTCAATGCGCAAGGAAGACAGGTTGTCGGGATTCAAATTCATGCTTCGATCTCCAGAGGTGTTCATTCGGGGCTGTCCCGGTAGGCTTGAAAAACATCGCGCAATTGTCTGCGAGGGGTTGTGGGTGCCGTCAAGGACTGCTCCAGTTCGTTGAGGTGTTTGCGCATTTCTGCGCCTGCCGCTGCAGGACTTTTTTGCAAGGCACTGATCAAATCGACATGACGGTGCGCCACGCACACTTGCCCCCCTTGGCGTTTGAAGCGCGACATGAGCAAGGACGTGGTGGGCAGCAAGCCATTGAGCCAACGGGCCATGACCGGGTTGCCATGCATGTCGGCCATGGCTTGGTGGAATTC
>CAMDFT010000152.1 GCA_945897795.1 Limnohabitans sp. Rim8
AACGCGGCTACACCGTGCTGCAACGCCCCGAATCCGAAATGACCGACCGCTGAAATCGCTCCTCCTGAAAGTTTTCCCATGTTGAAAATCATTTTTCTCTTTCTCATGAGTGGCGGTATCCCGGTGGCCATTGCCATGGCGGGCGCGTCTTTGATTTACATCTTGTTTACCCAAAGCTCACCGCCCTTTGTGGTCATCCACCGCATGGTCTCCGGCATCGACAGCTTTCCGCTGCTGGCGGTGCCCTTCTTCATCCTGGCCGGTAACCTGATGAACAACGCGGGCATCACCAACCGCATCTACAACTACGCCCTGGCCTTGGTGGGCTGGCTCAAGGGTGGTCTCGGTCACGTCAACGTGGTGGGCTCGGTGGTGTTTGCGGGCATGAGCGGCACGGCCATTGCCGACGCAGCAGGCTTGGGCACCATCGAGATCAAGGCCATGAAAGACCATGGCTACAGCACCGAATTTGCCGTGGGCGTCACCGCCGCTTCGGCCACACTGGGACCCATCATTCCGCCCAGCTTGCCCTTTGTGATCTACGGCATGATGGCCAACGTGTCAGTGGGTGCACTGTTCCTCGCAGGCATCTTGCCCGGCATCTTGATGGCGCTGCTGATGATGCTGACGGTGGCTTATTTCGCGCACAAAAACGGCTGGGGCGGCGATGTGAAATTCGAATGGCCCAAGGTCATCAAGGCCCTGGCCGAAACCGCTGTGGTGATTGGCTGGCCCATGGCGATTTGGTGGCTGGTCACGGTCATGGGCACACCCCCTCAACTCACGGTGTTTGCGGCCCTGATCGTTTTGTTTGCTGCCGACAAGTTCTTCAAGTTTCAGGCCGTGCTGCCCATCATGACCCCCGTGATCCTGATTGGCGGCATGACCACTGGCGTTTTCACCCCCACCGAAGGCGCGATTGCCGCCTGTGTGTGGGCGATCGTCTTGGGCTTCTTTTGGTACCGGACACTGAACTTCAAAATGTTCGTCAAGATCAGTCTGGACACCGTGGAAACCACGGCCACCGTGCTGTTCATTGTGGCCGCCGCCAGCATTTTTGGCTGGATGCTCACGGCCACAGGCGTGACCACCGCCATCTCCGCTTGGGTACTGGGCTTCACCCAAGAGCCTTGGGTGTTTTTGCTGCTGGCCAATGCGCTCATGCTGTTCGTGGGCTGCTTCCTCGAGCCCACCGCCGCCATCACCATCCTTGTGCCCATCCTGGTGCCAATTTGCCAACAGCTGGGCATTGACCTGGTGCACTTCGGTCTGATCATGGTGCTCAACCTCATGATCGGTTTGCTGCACCCGCCCATGGGCATGGTGCTGTTCGTGCTGGCAAGGGTAGCCAAGCTAAGTGTGGAGCGCACCACCATGGCCATCTTGCCCTGGCTGTTCCCTTTGCTGGGCAGCCTGGCGGTCATCACCTACGTCCCCAGCCTGGTGTTGTGGTTGCCCAAGCAGTTTTTTTGACCCCTCGGGGCTGATGTCTGGCCCCGTTTTGAAACAACGCTCAACATGTCCAATCTCTTCATTCGCCTGCACCCGTCTGACGACGTGGTCATCGCCCGCAGCCAACTCATGAGCGGCAGCGCCGTGGAGGGTGTGCCCGTGCGCGGCCTGATTCCGCCGGGCCACAAAATCGCCACCCGCGCCATCGCCGTGGGCGAGCCGGTGCGCCGCTACAACCAGATCATTGGCTTTGCGCACCAGCCCATCGCGCCAGGCGAGCATGTGCACACGCAGAACCTGAACATGGGCGCCGAAAAAGGCAACTTCGAGCGCGACTACGCCATCGGGCAAGACGTCAAACCCGAGCCCGTGCGCAAGCAGGCGACCTTCATGGGCTACAAGCGCTCGGACGGCCGCGTGGCCACACGCAACTACATCGGCGTGCTGTCCAGCGTGAACTGCTCGGCCACTGCGGCACGCGCCATTGCCGATCATTTTTCCAAACGCAACAACCCCGCAGCGTTGGCCAACTTTCCGAATGTGGACGGCGTGGTGGCGCTGACCCACGGCACCGGCTGCGGCATGGACACCGAAGGGATGGGCATGCAGTTGCTCGAGCGCACGCTGGCCGGTTATGCCACGCATGCTAACTTCTGGGGCGTAGTGGTGGTGGGCCTGGGTTGCGAGTCCAACCAACTGGGCACCTGGCTGGCACACAGCAGCCTGCGCGTGGGCGACACGCTCAAGGTCTTCAACATCCAAGACACGGGCGGCACGCGGCTGACGGTGGAAAAAGGAATTGCCTTGATCGAAGAAATGCTGCCCCGCGCCAACGCCACCCAACGCGAGCCTTGCAGTGCCGAACACATCACCATCGGTCTGCAGTGCGGCGGCTCGGACGGGTATTCGGGCATCAGCGCCAACCCGGCTTTAGGCGCAGCGGTGGACTTGCTGGTGCAGCACGGCGGCACCGCGATCCTGAGCGAAACCCCTGAGATTTATGGCGCCGAGCATTTGCTGACGCGCCGCGCCGTGAAACCCGAAGTGGCGCACAAACTGATCGAGCGCATCAAATGGTGGGAGAACTACACCGCCATCAACGGCGGCGAGATGAACAACAACCCCTCGCCTGGCAACAAGGCGGGTGGCCTGACCACCATCCTCGAAAAATCTTTGGGTGCCGTGGCCAAAGGCGGCACCAGCAACCTGCAAGCGGTGTACGAATACGCCGAGCCAGTCTCGGCCAAAGGTTTTGTGTACATGGACACACCGGGTTATGACCCAGTGAGCGCCACGGGCCAAGTGGCGGGTGGTGCCAACTTGATTTGCTTTACGACAGGACGCGGCAGCGCCTATGGATGCGCGCCTTCGCCCAGCCTGAAGTTCTCGACCAACACGGCGCTCTGGAAAAAGCAGGAAGAAGACATGGACCTGAACTGCGGCGAGATCGTGGACGGCGGCGTGAGCATCGCCGAGATGGGTCAACGCATTTTCGACATGCTCCTGGCCGCCGCGTCGGGCGAACCGACCAAGAGCGAGCGCCACGGCTACGGCCAAAACGAATTCGTGCCGTGGCAAGTCGGCGCGGTGATGTAGGGGCCTGGCCATGCATGGTTCGCCACGTCGCTGCGCTCCTCGCGATGACGAGGGAATGGTCGCTCCTCGCGATGACGAGGGGATGGTCACTTTCCGCGATGACGAGGGGATGGTGGCTCTTCGCGATGACGGGGAATGCTGGACCCCAGACGATGATGCCCAATTCGTCACTGCGAGCGCAGCGTGGCAGTCCATCCAAGGTTCGCCACGTCGCAACGGCCATAGCATGGCGAACATCGCGCTGGCGAAGGGCTTCGCCACGCCTCGCTTTCACTTCCATTTTCAACTGAGATCCACCACATGAGCCACACGATTTCTGCAGCGGCGCTGCGCACCCGAGTCGCCAGCATCATCAAAAAAACGGGCAGCACCCCAGCCGAAGCCGCGCAAGTGGCAGACAACCTGGTCATGGCCAACTTGAGTGGCCACGACTCGCACGGCGTGGGCATGGTGCCGCGCTATGTGGACGCGGTGCTCGAAGGGGGACTGTCCCCGAACACGGGCGTGAAAGTGCTGCTCGACACCGGACCGCTGCTGAACCTAGACGGCCAGCGCGGCTACGGCCAAATCACCGGCGTGCAAGCCATGCAGATGGGCATTGAGCGCGCCAAGCAACACGGCGTGTGCACCGTGGCGCTCAGCCGCTCGCACCACCTGGGCCGCATTGGCCACTTTGCCGAAATGGCCGTGGCGCAAGGCTTGGTGTCGGTGCATTTTGTGAACGTACTCTCGCGCCCCGTGGTCGCGCCTTTTGGCGGCGGTGACGGCCGCTTTGGCACCAACCCCTGCTGCATCGGCGTGCCCATGGGCAACCGCGCCCCCTTTGTGCTGGACTTTGCCACCAGCCGCGTGGCGCAAGGCAAGATGCGCGTGGC
>CAMDFT010000153.1 GCA_945897795.1 Limnohabitans sp. Rim8
TTGATGCGGGAGATGGCGGTGGGCAGTGAACTGATGAGAACCGCCCCCAGCACTGCGCCGCGCAGACTGCCAAGGCCCCCGATCACGACCATCAACACAAGCTCCAATGACAGCAGCAAGGTGAAGCCATCGGGCGTGAGGTATTTCAGATGGTGGGCCAGCATGCTGCCAGCCAGGCCGGTGATGCCCGCTGATAAGGCAAAAGCGCCCGCCTTCATGCGTTCGACCGGGATGCCCAAGGCGTAAGAAGCCGCTTCGGATTCACGCACACCGATCAAGGCGCGGCCCATGCCCGAGCGCAAGATGTTGAGCAAGACCAACAGCACCAGTACCAGCGTGAACAGACAGAAATAATAAAAAGCCTTGGAGCCGCTCAAGGACAGGCCCATAAAGACCGGGTCATTCACCGCCAGGCCGGTAAATCCGCCGGTGACAGAGCTCCAGTGGCCGATGATTTGCTCGACGATGATGGCGAACGCCATGGTCACCATGGCGAGGTAAAGACCCGAGACCCGAATGGCGGGAATGCCCACCAGCAAACCTGCGCTGGCGCTGAGCAGTGCGGCCATCACCATGGAGACCGGCAAGGGCACGCCTTTGGACAGGAACCAGGCGTGGCCATAGGCCCCAATGGCAATGAAGGCGGCATGCCCCAATGACACCTGTCCGGTCAGGCCGGTCAGCGACATCAAGCCCAGGCTGGCCACGCACAGGATGAACACATAGGCCATCTCGCCGAGCACGAAAGGCGTCATGAACCAGGGCAGGGCACACAACACGAGCAGCAGCAAGGCATAAAGGTTGCGGTCAAACGGGCTGCGCCACAGGGCGAAGCCTTCGCGGTATTGGGTGTGGTAATCAAAACGCATCGGTGGGGTTCTTTCTTGTTTCAGACGCGTCGGCCATGGGCTTCGCCCAGCAAGCCATGGGGACGCACAATGAGCACGGCAATCAGCACCAGATAGGCCACGATGTCTTTGGTGCCGTCAGGCATGTACACCCCCGCGTACTGTTCGATCAGGCCAATCAGAAGACCGCCCACAATCGCGCCCGGAATGCTGCCAAAGCCGCCCAGCACCAGGGCCGACAAGGCCTTGAGGGTGACAAACCACAAACTGATGTCCACCAAGGTGATGGGCGCTAACAGCACACCGGCAAAGGCCGCCGTGACGCCCCCCAGCGCCCAGACCATGGAGTTGACGCGCTTGACGCGCACACCGTTGAGGTAAGCAGCCAGCTGGTTTTGTGAGGCCGCTTGCATGGCCACACCGAGTCGGGTGAAGCGGAAAAAGAAGAACAGCACCAAGGTCACCATCATGGACACGCCCAGAATGACCAATTGCAAGTTGGCAATCGACACGCCTGCCAATTGCGTGCTTTGTTGGGTCCAGGGTGTGGGGTAGTTGCGTGACTCGGAGCCAAACAGCATGCTCACAGCACCCCGGATCATGAAGGCCAGTGCAATGGTCAGCATCACCCCCGCAAATTGCGGCTGGCCTGCAATGCGGCGAATGATCAAGGCATCCAGTGCAAAAGCAAACAGGGCCACGCCCACAACGGTGATCAGCAAGGCCAGCCAAAACGGCAAGCCCCACACCGTGATCAAGCCCCAGGCACTGAAGGCCGAGACCACCAGCAAGTCGCCATGGGCAAAGTTGAGCACTTCGGTGGCTTTGTAAATCAGCACAATGCCCAGTGCCACCAGCGCATAGATGGCCCCCACGGCGATGCCGTTGACGGTCAGCTGGGCAAAGGTTAGCCAAAAATCATTCATGGCGTTTTTCCATTGGATGTCGGGAAAGAGACTTCCCAGGGGTTCAGGTTTTGGTGGCAGTGATCACACGCCACCATGGGGAAGAAGCGGTGTTGACACGCGCGATGGCGGGGGCGAATCGAACTTTGCTCGTGCAAGTGCGATTCACTGGCCCAGTTGGACAGGCACACGATGTAGCCAAACAAATCTCGGCTATTGGGGGTCAGCCGGTACAGCCTGCGGCGGGCGTCCTGTGCATCGGTTTCGCAGCTGAGCAAGTGGGACTCGACCATGTCCGAGAGGCGGCGCGACAGGACTTTGGGCCCGATGCCCAGCACATGGGTGATTTGGTCAAAGTAATGACAACCGAGCACCACCGCTGTGAGGATCAACAAACTCCAGCGGTCCACGCGCAATCCCAGGCTCATGTCGCTGGCCTCCCGCACGGACATCCGTGGGGTGCGAAGCCCCTCCAGTGGTTGGTGTCGCAGGCGGGGGTTGGGCACGAGGCTGTAGTCCAGGTCCTTCATGCTGATCTTTTCACCGCAGGCTGTGCAGCACAGCACGGGATTGAAGTGGTGCTCACAGGTCTGGTGGAAAAGTTTTTTGGGCAGGTCTTGCGCGCGCGTGCCCCATTTCTTTTCCCAAGCCCAAATCATCAGGGTGGCGTCGTACAAACCCAGGCCTTTGCGGGTCAGGTGGTATTCATGGCGGGGTGGGTTGTCTTGGTACAGGCGCGGCTTCATCACCCCGATTTGCACCAAAGAGCGCAAGCGGTCTGACAAAGTGGGGCGGGGAATGCTGGAGAAACTCTGCAGTTCATCAAACCGGCGAATGCCCAGAAAAGCCGACAGCAAGACCTGCACCGTCCAGCGGTCACCCAAGACCTTCAGGCCATGGCTGAGCGTGCTGGAGGCCAGCGCGGCGTGCGTCAGTTCCAGGTCGGGGCTGCTGATCATGTGTCCAATGGAGCGCGTGTGAAGGTGTGGGCGATCAGACGCGCTCAACCACCATGGCTACAGCCAAACCGGCGGCGCCGCACAGGCTGATCACGGCACGGCGCGCTTGCCGCTCTTCCAACTCGTCCAGCGCCATGCCCACCAAGGCGCTGCCGGTGGAGCCCATGGCATGGCCCAGGGCAATGGCACCACCATTCACGTTGAGTTTGTCGTGTGGCACGTTCAGGTGCTTCATGTAATGCAGCATGAGCGAGGCAAAGGATTCATTCACCTCAAACAGATCGATGTCTTGCACGGTCAGGCCCGCCAGGGCCAGGGCCTTTTCGGTGGCTTGCACCGCACCCGTCAGGGCCAGGGTGCGGTCCACGCTCACCGTGGCGGTGGCCAAGATGCGGGCTCGGGCTGTCAGCCCCAAGCGCTTTGCAGCAGCCGGGCTGGCGAGCAGAACGGCCGAGGCACCATCGGCCATGGTGGGGGAGTTGCCGGCGTGCTGCACATGGTCGACGTGGCTCAGGCCATAGCGTTGGCACATGATCTTGTCGATGCCGTATTTCTCGGCCATGGCCGCGAAGGCGGGCGTCAGTTGGCCCAGAGTGTCGAGAGTGGTCTGTGCCCTGGGCGTTTCATCTTGCGCCAGCAGCACAGCGCCATCGGCACCGAGTACGGGTGTCACGGACTTGTAGCGGCCTTGCTGCAGGGCGGTCACGGCACGTTGTTGGGAGGCCAAAGCGTAGGCGTCACATTGGGCGCGGTCAAAACCTTCGATCGTGGCAATGGTGTCTGCAGAAATGCCGATGGGCACCAGCGTGGTTTGCTGCTGGAATTCGAAGTCGTGCGTCAAGGGACCCTGGTCAGACGCCATGGGCACACGCGACATCATCTCCACGCCACCGCCCACAGCCAAGCTGTCGTTGTCCATGGCCTGCTGTGCAGCCAAATGAACAGCGCTCAGGCCCGAGGCGCAGTAGCGATTGATGCTCAGGCCAGGCACCTGGTCGCTCCAGCCGGCCCGCACCAGGGCGAGTTTGCCAATGTTGGCACCTTGATCGGCCGTTTGCGTGACGCAGCCGAAGATGGCGTCACTCACCTGCGCCGTGTCGATGCCGGTTTGCTGGGCCAGTGCTTTGAGTTGCCTGGCCAGCAAATCCACGGGTTTGAGGCTGCGCAGCGCGCCTTTGTC
>CAMDFT010000154.1 GCA_945897795.1 Limnohabitans sp. Rim8
GTGATGATGGACATCAACACCACGCCCTTGATTGACGTGATGCTGGTGCTGCTGGTGATGCTGATCATCACCATTCCGATTCAGTTGCACGCGGTCAACCTGGATATGCCAGTAGGCACACCACCGAGCAGCAGCATCAAGCCTGAAAAAATCCAGATCGACATTGATGAAAACAGTGTCGTGTACTGGCAAGGTCAGCCGGTGTCGGCAGCTGAGTTGGAGGAAAAAATGGCGTCCATTGGTCAATTGGCGTCGCAGCCTGAGGTGCATATCCGGCCGAACAAGGCCTCGCAATATGCCGTGTTTGCCAATGTCCTGTCCACGTCCAAACGCAAGGGCTTGACCAAGATGGCGGTGATTGGAAGTGAGCAATTTATCCAATGACTACACGCTCTGGTTTGCATCCGGTCTACAAACCGAAGGACGCTTCGCGACGCTACAAAGGCATCGCGATTGTGGTCGCACTGCACATTTTGATTGGCTGGGCCATCGTATCTGGCACGGCCAAGAATGCGCTGATCTCGATTAAGAAGCCACTCGAAGCGGTCGTGATCCAGGAAGTCATCATTCCACAGCCGCCTCCGCCACCGCCGCCACCACCGAAGGAAATCAAACCGAAAGAGGTGCCCAAGGTTGAAGCGCCACCGCCTCCGTTTGTGCCTCCGCCTGACGTAGCACCCCCGGCAACCTTGACTGCGCCGGTGGTTCAAGCCGTGGCAACACCACCGCCAACGCCTGCAGTGATTGCCCCGCCACCACCGCCTGCGCCACCAGCGCCACCAGCACCACCGGCTCCACCAGCGCCGCCACCGCCACCGCCGCCACCGCCACCACCCAAGCCGGCCCCCAACCGATCGGATATCAGAGTCGCCTGCCCGACGCAAGTTCAACCAGAAATGCCGCGAAGGGCGATTCAAAATGGAATTGGAGGGGTCGTCAGAGCACAAGTCCTGATCAAAGAGGGCGTGGTCAAAGAGGTGACGATTCTGTCTGGTCCGAGCATTTTTCATGCAGCAGTCAAAGCGGCGATGCTGCAATACAAGTGCACAGCCGAATCCGGAGAAATCACCGCGACCCAGGAGTTCGTTTTCAGAAATGATTAATGGACCGCAAATGTTGCGTTGAGTTTCATCAGGCAGCCCCTGACGCAGGCCGATGCCATTCGGCTTGCGATTCGGGCACCACTGTGCTTTGGGCTGAAAGTGGACCACCACCAGGTGGAAATTGCTGTCGATCTCCACCGACCGTTTCTATACGATCCGGATCCGTCTATATTTTGATGACTTTGGATAATTTCATCAAAAGGCCGCAATGAAAAGAGCAGAAAAAATCGCGACAAGCAAGCAGGCAATCACGAAGGCAAACCAGGGACTAACAGGCTCAGCATTGTATGCATCAACATCCTCGGAAACGATCACACTGCGCTCATTCATTGGATATCTCCGAAATATAAGTGGGCGTTGCTGAGTAACGATCAATCGATCTGTAAGCCTTTCAGTGAAATATTTTAAAATGCAGCGCGGATGCGGGTCAACTTGCCAAATAGCCACCATCCAAAAGATACGTTTGCACAGTGACAAATTATGTTCGGGCAGACAGCAAAAAATGCCAAAAACTCCGCGATTTACTGAGGTTTTGCCATCTGCCCCATTGGTTGCATCTGGGCAACGCTTGGGCGCGCATCAGCGGTGCATTTTTTCAGACGGGGCGAATTGACATGGCCATGGTGCAAACCCATGGATGCCCAGCCTTGTTTTTGCACAGTCCAATGCGGCCGATTGGGTGAGGTCCACAACACCATGTGGGCGGCAACAGATGCTGCTCGACCCGCCATGCTATTGCGTTGTTAAAGCTGATCCAATATTGACCACCTGGGATGCAGCTTCAAAAGCCTATGCGAAATAAAGCAACCATCATTTACAGCATTAACTTTTGCCATCACCAAACGACACGTCCGATAGATATCAAGCCGCTTCTTTGTAAAAGAAGCCGCCATGCACGTTGCGCGGGGCCAGCGGGCCTACCGCCTTGCCGATCGCACCAATGTGCTCGGGCGTGGTGCCGCAGCAGCCACCCACAATGTTGACCAGGCCTTCGGCCGCAAACTCGTGCAGGAGGCGGCTGGTCACGTCGGGGGTTTCGTCAAAGCCAGTGTCGCTCATGGGGTTGGGCAGGCCGGCATTGGGGTAGCAGCTGATGAAGGTGTCCCCCGCGACCTTGTTGAGCTCTTGAATATAGGGGCGCATCAGCGTAGCCCCCAAGGCGCAGTTCAGGCCAATGGCCAGGGGCTGGGCGTGGCGCACGCTGTGCCAGAAAGCGGTCACGGTCTGGCCGCTCAAGATGCGGCCCGAAGCGTCGGTCACGGTGCCGCTGATGATCAGGGGCAGGCGCTCGCCACTGGCCTCAAAGAATTCTTCGATGGCAAACAGCGCGGCCTTGGCGTTGAGCGTGTCAAAAATCGTTTCGACCAGCAACACGTCGGAGCCGCCTTCGACCAGCGCTTCAACCTGCTCGTAATAAGCGGCGCGAAGTTCTTCAAAGGTCACGTTGCGGGCACCGGCGTCGTTCACGTCGGGGCTGATGCTGGCGGTCTTGGGCGTGGGGCCCAAAGCGCCCACCACATAGCGCGGCTTGTCGGGCGTAGAAAACTTATCGCAAGCAGCGCGGGCTAATTTTGCAGACTGCAGGTTCATCTCGCGGGTCAGGTGCTGCATGTCGTAGTCGGCCTGGGCCACGGTGGTGGCGCCAAAGGTGTTGGTCTCGATCAGGTCGGCCCCGGCAGCCAGATAGCCCTCATGGATGTCGCGGATCACGTTGGGGCGGGTCAGGCTCAGCAACTCGTTGTTGCCCTTGACGTCTTTGGGGAAGTCCTTGAAACGCTCGCCCCGGTAGTCGGCCTCCGACAATTTGAAACGCTGGATCATGGTGCCCATGGCCCCGTCCAGGATGGCGATGCGGTTTTTGAGGATCTCGGGCAGCGCCTGGGCGCGGGTGTAGGTCAGGGGTTTCATGGGAAGTATTGTAAAAGTTGGGGCTTCAGGTTTTTTGAAACCGCGCAAAGCCCGCCGCCCGTAACTGGCAAGCCGGGCACTGGCCGCAGCCATAACCCCAGTCGTGGCGCTGGGTGCGGTCGCCCAGATAGCAGGTGTGGGTGTGCTCCACGATCAAGTCCACCAGCGCTGGCCCGCCTTGCGCCGGGTCGGCCTTTTGGCCCAAATCGTGCGCCAATTGCCAGGTCTGCGCCTTGTCGATCCACATCAGTGGCGTTTCGATCAGCAGCTTGCGGTCCATGCCCAGCGACAGGGCCACCTGCATGGCCTTCATGGTGTCGTCGCGGCAGTCGGGGTAGCCCGAAAAATCCGTCTCGCACACCCCCGTGACGATGACCTGCAAACCCCGGCGGTAGGCCAGCGCTGCCGCCAGCGTGAGGAACAACAGGTTGCGCCCCGGCACAAAGGTGTTGGGCAGGCCCGAGCTTTCCATGGCGATGGCGGTGTCGCGGGTCAGGGAGGTTTCGCTGATCTGCCCCAGGATGCCGGCGTCCAGCAGGTGGTCTTCACCCATCTTGGGGGCCCAAGCCGGAAAGCGCGCTTTGATGGCTGCCAACACATTCAGGCGGGCGTCCAGCTCGACCTTGTGGCGCTGACCATAGTCAAACGCCAGGGTTTCGACGTGCTCGTAACGTGACAAAGCATGGGCCAGGCAGGTGGTGGAGTCCTGACCACCAGAAAACAGAACAAGGGCAGAGGTGTGCATGGGCTGGGATGGTAACGCTGTCCATGGTCTTGTGTGGGTGGGTGAGGGCGGGCCCGGGGTGACGATTTGGGCGTACCCCCGCCGTATGAGGAACCCTGGGCCCG
>CAMDFT010000155.1 GCA_945897795.1 Limnohabitans sp. Rim8
AAGATGTCGCTGAACAGGATGGAGGCGTCCAGTGCATAGCGCTCCAGCGGCTGCAGGGTGACTTCGGTGGCGTAGTCGACGTTGGTGGCCAGGCCCATGAAGCTGCCGGCTTTGGCGCGGGTGTCGCGGTACTCGGGCAGGTAGCGCCCGGCTTGGCGCATGAGCCAGACGGGGGTGTGGTCAGTGGCTTGGCGCAGGCAGGCGCGCAAGAAGCTGTCATTTTGGAGGGGGGCGAAAGATGAATGAATCATGCCCAGATTGTCGCAGGCTCCAAGCCATGGACCGATGATCCGCTCCCCCTGGGTTGCGTGGTTCGCGCCCATAGTTTCCGTCTCGTGTCGCGCAAACTGGCTCATGAGGAGGTTGTCCGCGCCCGCTCGGGTGAGCTCCCCCGCAGGGGAGCTGCGAGAATGTCGTCCATGTCTCCGGTCTGGGTGTTCAAGCCGGTTGACCCTTGTGATCCAGATCTTGAGTTCGTGCGCCGTGCGTGTGCACTTCATGTTCAAAAATGCCTTCAATGCAGCCCATTTTAGAAAACAAAGAAAGCAGCCATCCCCCCCTGAGCCCGTGGCGGCTCAGCGTCGCGCCGATGATGGACTGGACCGACCGCCACTGCCGGTTTTTCCACCGCCTGCTGACCCGCCACGCCTTGCTGTACACCGAAATGGTGACGACTGGCGCTTTGCGTCACGGCAGCGTGCAGCGGCACCTGCGCTTCAATGCCGAAGAGCACCCGGTGGCCCTGCAACTGGGCGGCAGCGATGCGGCCGATCTGGCCCACGCTGCCAAGCTGGGGCAGGATTGGGGCTATGACGAGATCAACCTCAACTGCGGCTGCCCCAGTGACCGGGTGCAGCGGGGCGCGTTTGGCGCTTGCCTGATGAACGAGCCGCGCACCGTGGCCGATGGCGTGAAAGCCATGCTGGATGTCGTCGATGTGCCCGTGACTGTGAAACACCGCATTGGCTTGGACCGCATCGAGAGCTACGATTTTGTGCGCGATTTTGTGGGCACCGTGAGCGAAGCCGGTTGCAAGGTCTTCATCGTGCATGCCCGCAACGCCTGGCTTGACGGCCTGTCTCCGAAAGAAAACCGCGAGATTCCGCCGCTGCGTTATGAATTGGCCTACCAGCTCAAACAGGATTTTCCGGGACTGGTAATTGCCGTGAACGGCGGCATCAAGACCAACGAAGACATCGCAAACCATTTGCAGCAGGCCGATGGCGTGATGGTGGGGCGTGAGGCCTATTACAACCCCTGGCTTTTGGGCACTTGGGACGCCGCATTTTTTGGCGACACGCATGAAGTGCCCAGCCGCGAAGCAGTGGAAGAGGCCATGGTGGTCTACATGGAGTGGGCCTTTGCTGAAGACGGCTGCCCTTGGTACGCCATTGCCCGCCACATGCTGGGCCTGTACCACGGCCAGCGCGGCGGGCGTTTGTGGCGACAGGTCTGGAGTGATCACAAGCTCAAGCCCTTGCCACCTCGAGAAGTCTGGCTGCTTGCGCGTGCTGCGCTGGCGCGGGGTGCGGTGGTCACCGACTGAACGCGCAAAACGGTCCGCAGGGCCATGCCCCATGCCCCATGCCCCTTGCCCCTTGCCCTAAACCTGATGCATCAGCCGGGCATGGCGTGCAGGGCAGACAAATAAATGGATCCTCGCGTCTCTGCAAAGATATCCAGAGTCAGCGTCAAAGCGGCCTGCAAGACCAAGCCGATACCGATCCCGGCTGCCAGGTCGTGGCGCTGCCAAAAGGCAAGCATGCCCAGCCCGAGGATCAGCAGCACCATTTCGACCCCCTTGTAGATCGAAAAGTTTTTCATGACCGTTTGCATGCGTGGAATTTCCTGGGCCTTCAGCGCCGCAGGTTCCCGCAGCAGTTGCGCGCTCAGGGTGGCGACCTGGTGGTCGGTGCGCAGGTAAATCGACACGCCCACCACCATTTGCATCAGCGCAATGACGACAAGCGGGTAGGCCATGGATTTCAGCCGGTGTCCGTTCATCCAAAGCCAGGCGCTCACGCCAATGGCCACCAAGCCCACGGTGATGAAGATCACGCTTTCTTGCTTTTCTGCGCTGAAGTAGTTGTTCAATGGGTTGATCATGGCGTCGTTCTCAAGCGAGGGGGCGGGTCAAAATCTTCACCACTTTGGTGGCCAGATTGCGTGGTGTGAAGCGCATGCTTTGCGCCATGGCCCAGTTCATGAAGCCCGGTATATAGACCCGCTGGCCGCGTTGCATGGCGCGGTAACCCAAAGCGGCCACCTCTTTGGAAGTGGGCAGTTTCTTGCCTTTGATCAGGGCCGAGTTGCCCAGTTGGGCCTTGTCCTGAAAGCCCGAGGCGGTGGGGCCAGGGCACAGCGCGGTCACCGTCACGCCGGTGTCTTCCAGCTCACACGCCAGGGCCTCCGAGAAACTCAAGACAAATGCCTTGGTGGCGTAGTACACCGCCATGTAAGGCCCTGGCTGAAAAGCCGCCGTGGACGCCGTGTTCAAAATCTTGCCGCGCGTTGCGAGCAAATCCGGCAAGAACAGCTTGCTCAGCACCACCACCGTGTTCATGTTGAGTTGCATCATGGCCAGCTCGGACCTGAGCGCCGTGTCCTTGAACTCGCCAAATGCACCGAAGCCTGCGTTGTTGACCAAGGCGCTTAAAACGAGGCCGCGTGACTGAATGTCGGCGTGCAACTGCACGGCACCCGCTTCGGTTTCCAGGTCTGCACCAATGACAATGACCTGAACCTTGAATTGCTGCTGCAAATCGTCGGCCAGGGCCTGCATCTTGGCCACGCTGCGGGCGGCCAGCACCAGTTGGTAGCCATCTTGGGCAAAGTGATGGGCCAAGGCTTGGCCGATGCCAGAAGAGGCCCCGGTGATGAGGGCTGTTTTGTGGGGTGTTGGGTGTTTGTTCATGGCGAACTTCCTTGTTGCGTGTGTCAAAGAAAGCATTCGAAACCCGGTACCTTGGTGCCATGTCAAGCGATTTTTTTGTCCAAGGCGATTGAAAGCCCCTTGACCCGGTCCCTTGGTGCCAGGTTTAGGATGGGTGCCAACATGATCAAAACACTGACCACCGCCCATGATTTCAAGGCCTTGCAGACCACCAGCGTCTTGTGCAAATCTGCTGGCGTGACCCGCGGTCAATTGCGCTTGTATGAGGATGCGGGCTTGATTGCACCCCAAAGTCGAACCGAAGCCGGTTATCGCCAATATGGCAGCGACACGCCGGAACGGCTCAAGGCCATTCGGCATCTGAAGGATTTGGGGTTCACCCTGGCCGAGATCGCGCTGTTGCTCAGCGAACGTGACCACGGCACGCTGGATGCCCCCGCCTTGGAGCGTCTGGCGGCTGCTGTGGTGGTCAAAATCGATGAACGTGTTGCGGCACTGCAGGTTATCCGGGCTTACGTGGCCCCTGTTGCCTTGGGCGACATGCGCGTGCTGCAGGATGAAGATTGCAACTTCGTGTTGACATTCTTGAGCGCTTTGTCGGGTGGTCCCGCCCAAAGGCGCGCCTGAGTCTTGAGATCGCTTACTGGGCGGCCTGCAGGCCGTTCGTGAAGTGCGCCGACATGCGCTCGGCCGCAAGTTCGGGCTGGCGCTGGGTCAGGGCCTGCACGATGGCGCGGTGCTCGGCCAGGGATTGTTCAATCCTTCCTTCCTTGAACAAGGAGCTGTGGCGGTTGAGCTTCATCACCTTGCGCAGATCCGCCACCATCTGGTCGCGCCA
>CAMDFT010000156.1 GCA_945897795.1 Limnohabitans sp. Rim8
GCGGCCTGGCCCTCGGCGTCGGCGCAGGGCACGTTGGAGGCCGCGCCAAAACCCAGCCCCAAATCAGACTGCAAAGCCTGCAAACGCTCACGGGCCTGCGCCACGGAGTCGCAATCGAGCAAATGCCGCAGCAGCACATGCACCGGCACGCCCACGCGAGTGCCGTCGCGGTTGGAGCGCAGGATGTTCAGGCCCAGCGCAAAGCCCGATTGGTTGATGCCGATCTTGGCCAGCATGCCAGCCTCAGTCAGGGTGGTGATGCTTTGGCCGCTGGGGCCTTGGGTGTACAGCAGCACCAGGGCTTCGCGCTGGCGGCCCATCCAGTCCCAGTTTTGCGCGAGCCAGGCTTGGCCTGTGCGGCTGGCGGCGGCGGTCACGCCCATGGCGGTGCATTCGCCGTCTTTCAAAGCGCCGTCCCAAGGTGCATCGGCCAACCAGTCGGGCAGGCCTGCGGCGCGGTTGGCGACCGAGGCGGCTTGGGCCGCTTCTTTCAAGTGCGGCGCGTCCGTCAAAAACGTGGGCGGCAAAATTTCGGTGCGGCAATTCAGCGCCATCAAGCTGCCCAGGCTCTGGCCACTGCCTTGGGCCATGCCGCGCAGCTCAGCCATCAGATCGGCATCGACCTGCTCAATCACCGGCTCAAATCGCATGGCGCGCTCGCAGGCGTTGGTCCAATCAATGCCGCAGGCGGCAAACAAACGGGCGTAGGTGACCACGCTGTGCTGGATGCGGTC
Source organism: Limnohabitans sp. Rim8 (assembly GCA_945897795.1). Classification (GTDB taxonomy): domain Bacteria; phylum Pseudomonadota; class Gammaproteobacteria; order Burkholderiales; family Burkholderiaceae_C; genus Limnohabitans_A. The sequence goes on from CAMDFT010000156.1 coordinate 735, forward strand.
TTTGGCTTGGCGGCCATAAATTTGGCCGCGTTCGTGGGCCGAGGCGGCACCCAATGTATCGATGCAAGGGAACATGGGAAAATCTCCTGAATTTTCGAGAAAGTGCCTGAGGGTGTTCTCAGAAGTTACCGGCCATCTGGACCTTGAGCAATGGCCGGAAACTGCCGGGCCACATGCACCACTGCGCGCACAGTGACGGTGCAACGGACGGGGTCCTGATCAAAGTAAACAATGTAGTTTTCATGGGCCACCAATTCATGCGCATCGGCGACACGTTGACTGGCCCGGCGCGGAAAACTGGGATCACTGAGGCCATCGACTTGGGTGTCGATCCAGAGCCACAAATCGAGCGCTGCGAGGGGGTTGTCTTTGGCAACCCAAGCTTGTATGGCATCCAGATCCGCTTGGTATTCCGGGCGACGGATGATTTGCCAATGGGCACAGCTCATGGCTGGTGGATGGCTTGCCGCTGGGCGAGCTTGGCGGCACGAACGACTTGCCATTCTTCGTGCGACACGTCAGGGCGCGGGTCATCGCGGCTGGCCTCGACTTTGGCGGCGACCCAGCGGTCGTATTCGGCAGCGCGGGTCAAGGCCTGCGCCCTGTCGGGCCTAGAACGCTTTTGAAGAACCGCTTGCTCGGGCTGCCATTGATCCAAATGGTCCAGCACGATGCGTTGGACACCCATCTTGTGCAGCAGTTTCAAAGCACTGTCTGTTGTACCAAACAGGCGCGGCACCGCGCTGCGCGCTTGCACCAACAAAGCCTCGCCTGTGCGGGTCACCAACTTCACACAAAAACGGGACCCCTTGGGCACCAGCGCCACCGACTCGATGGCGCCGTGCGCCAATGCGGCTTGAAATTGGGTTTGTGTCAGATTGAGCATGATGGAACAGTTAACGTTGTTGATGCGCATTCTATACGTTAAAAATATGCAACCACATCACCGCGCCCCCCCCGAACATACGACTGAAGCCAGACTTTACGGCCTGAGTTTGTCAGCCACTGCAGCGCGCAGGAGAAATGCAGACAAGCCGCACGACGCACCCTATGGCACCTCGGTGACTGTGGGCGGCAGGACAACGGGTTCATCATGACTTTCTGTTGAACTGGAGACCCTGCCATGCGTTTGCTGATTGCGATGATGATGCACGAGACCAACACCTTCTCACCGGTGCCCACCGACTTGCAGCGTTTTGCGCTGGGCCCGGGTGAAGCGCCTCCACGTGGCGAGGCAGCCATTGCGGCGTTTCGCGGCACGGGCACGGCCACCGGGGCGTTCATTGACTTGGCCGAGCAGGCCGGGGCCGAGTTCGAGCTGGCCCTGGGTGCGCACGCCGCGCCCAGCGGGCTGGTGTTTGACGAGGCCTACGAGGCCATGAGCGAGGCGATTTTGCAGGCCGTGGCACGCGGCGGTTTTGACGGCATTTTGCTGGACCTGCACGGGGCCATGGTGAGCCAAAGCCATGAAGACGGAGAAGGCGAGTTGCTGCGCCGCATCCGCGCCATCGACCCCAAAACGCCCATTGGCGTGGCCTACGACATGCACGCCAACGTGTACGCCGACATGGTCGAGCTGGCACAAACCGTGGCGGGTTACCAAACCTACCCGCATGTGGACATGTATGGCACAGGCGTCAGGGCGGGCTCGGCCCTGCTCAAGCTGCTCCAGGGCCAAGCCAAGCCCACCACGTCCTGGGGCCGCTTGCCCATGATCCCGCACATCATGCGGCAAAGTTCGCTGGACGAACCCAACCGGTCCATCCAGGCGCGAGCCCAGCAAATGGAAAAAGAAGGCGCTTTGTGCGCCAGTGTGTTCACCGGCTTTCCGCATGCCGACATCGAAAACGCAGGCATGTCGGTGGTGGTGGTGACCGACAACGACCCCGCGTTGGCCCAGCGCCTGCGCGACGAGTTGATGCAAATGGCCTGGGACAGCCGGGCGCAATGGGTGTACGAGTTGGAGCCTTTGGCCGCGTCGGTGGCCCGCGCCAAAACGCTGACCGACTATCCGGTGATGTTGCTCGACCATTACGACAACGCCGCTTCGGGCGGCACCATGGACACCACCGCCGTGCTGGCGGAGGTGCTGCGCCAGGGCTTGCGCAACGTGGCCGTGTTTGCGATTTTTGACCCGCAAGCGGTACAAGAAGCCATTGCAGCCGGCATCGGCGCGCAGGTGCGATTGCAAGTGGGCGGCAAGATGGCCATGCCGCTCATGCCGCACCGCAGCGCGCCCATCGAGTTGTCGGGCGTGGTCAAGCTGATCTCGAACGGCAAATACCGCAACAAAGGCCCGATGAGCCAAGGTGCCCGCCAGAACATGGGCCAGGCGGTGGTGATCGACACAGGCGATGTGGAGGTGGCGCTGATCTCGCGTCATGTCGAGCCTTTTGACGTGAACGCCTTGCTGTGCCTGGGCATGGACCCAACACAAAAGCATTTTGTGGTGATCAAAAGCCGGGTGCACTGGCGCGCAGGCCTGGGGCATCTTGCCGGTGCCACGGTGGAATGCGCAGGCGCAGGGGCTTGCACGTCGGACTACAGCGAGCTGCAGTTCAAAAAACTGCGGCGACCGATTTACCCGCTGGACGCGGAGGTGGGCTGGTCAAAGGCCGCGCAGTAAGCGCCAGGCAGCAGCCCGCAGAGGCTTTGTTGCGCCTCTAAGGTGTGATCCCTCTTGCGCGGGTGGCATGGGTGAGCGCCACACGGCTGGAGGGGTTTTGTGAAGGCATGGATTGAAGGTACGGGGGAAAACCAGAGCTTGACCGGCTTGGATCGCTTGCCTAGCATGACCCGTCATGACGGACGACCCCTGTCCGCCAGCGCACTTAACCCAAAGCCTTCACATGACTCTGCCCACACTGGCCCTATTTACCGGCGACCCTGCAGGCATTGGCCCTGAATTGGTCGAAAAATTGCTGCAAAACCCCTCGTGGACAACGCACGCCCGGGTGATCCTG
>CAMDFT010000157.1 GCA_945897795.1 Limnohabitans sp. Rim8
GGCAAGGTCAAGGGCGGCAAGCCTTGCGGCACCGTGCCCACCACCCGCACGCCCTGCTCAGCCAACTGCCACACGGCTGACAAGGCAATGCTCAAGAGCAGCACCGCCACCGGGGCCGCCTTGGCCGCCAGATCGGCCGCGCCCGCAGACACCCCCAAGCGCTTGAGCCCGGGCTTGAGCTGCCGGCGCACCAACAGCAACAGCCCCAAAGCGCCCAGACCCATCGCACTGGTCGGCACATGCAGACTGGGCAAGTTGTGCCACAACTGCGGCAGCAACTGCAGCAAGTTGTCACCCTGCAGCGGCACGCCCAGCAAATGCTTGAGCTGGCTGGCCGCAATCAGCAAACCTGAAGCCGAGACAAAACCCGAGATGACCGGGTGGCTCAAAAAGTTGGCCAAAAAACCCAGCCGCGCCGCGCCCATCACCAGCATGATGGCCCCGCTGAGCAGCGCCAGCATCAAAGCCGCCTCGGTGTAAGCCGCGCTGCCTTGCGCCGCCACCGCGCCCACACTGGCCGCCGTCATGAGCGAGGTCACCGCCGCAGGCCCCACGGCCAAAGTGCCGCTGCTGCCCATCAAGGCGTAGAGCACCAGGGGGGCCATGCTGGCGTACAAGCCCGCTTGTGCGGGCAAGCCCGCCAACAGCGCGTAGGCCAGGCTTTGCGGGATCAGCATCAGCGTCACCACCACAGCGGCTACACCATCGGCGGTGAGCAGCGAGCGGTTGTACCGCCGCCCCCAATCCAGAATGGGAAACCAGCGCTCCAGTGCAGGACTCACAAAGCATCCACCGGAATCTTGAGGTAACGCTGGCCATTGTCTTCAGGCGGTGGCATGTGGCCAGCACGCATGTTGATTTGCACCGAAGGCAAGATCAGCACGGGCATGGACAAGGTGGCATCGCGCTTTTCGCGCATGGCCACAAACTCGGCCTCGATCACGCCCTGGTGCACATGCACATTGGCCTTTTTTTGCTCAGCGACAGTCGTCACGCACTGGGGCTTGCGGGTCTCGGGCGGATAGTCATGGCACAGGTACAACTCGGTACTGTCCGGCAGGCTCAGCACTTTTTGGATGGACTGGAACAAGGTGCTGGCACTGCCGCCCGGAAAATCGCAGCGCGCCGTGCCGTAGTCGGGCATGAACAAGGTATCGCCCACAAAGGCCACCTGCCGCGCAGGTTCAGCACTGGCATCGGTGACCACATAGGTCATGCAGGCCGGAGTGTGACCGGGTGTGTGCAGGGCCTGGGCCTGGAGGGTACCAATCTGAAAACTGTCGCCATCGCCCAGCAGGCGGTCGAACTGGCTGCCGTCGCGGGCAAACTCGGTGCCCGCGTTGAACAGCTTGCCAAACACGTTTTGCACCGTGGTGATGTGCGAACCAATGGCCAATTGGCCGCCCAGGTGTTTTTGCAAATAGGGCGCTGCCGACAAATGGTCAGCGTGCACATGCGTCTCCAAAATCCACTGCACGCGCAAATCCAGCGCCTTCACACGCGCCACCAATTGGTCGGCGCTGGCGGTGCTGGTGCGGCCCGACTTGGGGTCGTAGTCCAGCACGCTGTCGATCAAGGCGCACTGCCGGGTGGACAGGTCGGCCAGGATGTGGCTGAAGGTGAACGTGGCCGGATCAAAAAAGGATTCGATGTGCATGGCGGCTGAACTCATGGTGGCTTCCTTGGCAATAGAACAACGAGGGTCCTGACACCCCTTGCCACTGGGGGGCAAGGGGGCAAGCCTTCAATTTACAGGGACTTGGTCGAGAAATACCAGTCCTTCATGGCGTAGCCCTCGCCTTTGCGCTTGGCAATGGCTTCGGGTGTTTTGGGTGGCGGCACGATCACGTCGCAGCCGGGCGTCCAGCCTTCGGGTGTGGCGATCTTGTGCGCATCACTGGTCTGCATGGCTTGCAACAAACGCACAAACTCTTCAATCGAGCGGCCATTGCTCATGGGGTAGTACACCATGGCGCGCAGCTTGCCTTCGGGGTCAATGAAGAAGGTCGCTCGCACGGCTTGTGTGTCAGCAGCACCTGGATGGATCATGCCGTAGGCTTGGGCCACTTCCATCTTGATGTCGTCGATGATGGGGAAAGGAATCTCCACACCAAAGTTGTTCTGGATGCTTTGCATCCAGGCCAAGTGCGAGTAAATGCTGTCGATCGACAAGCCAAGCAACTCACAGTTCATGCTTTTGAACAACTCGGCACGCTTTGCAAAACCGATGAATTCGGTTGTGCACACAGGCGTGAAGTCGGCGGGGTGCGAGAACAAGATGAGCCACTTGCCTTTGTAATCGGCCAAGCTGCGCTGGCCGTGGGTGGTGTTGGCGCTGAAGGCGGGTGCGGCTTCGTTGATGAGGGGCATAGGCATGGCGGGTTTCCTTTGAGGTTAACTATCGGATTTTCAAATCGAGAGATTTATTCAATCGACAGGATCAACTGTACATACCCCTGCAGGTATTCGGTATGAGTTATCTCAATGAAAGGCATAGTGACAATTGCGACCTTCAAATCGCCCAAATTGATCTATCGCAAGCCCTCAGCGCCTTGGCCATGCATGCCGCTAAAACCACAACTTCAATGCTTGGCAGGACCTGCGGCTTTGGCCGCCGCGTCAAAACCGCCTTTGGCATGCCACTCTGACATGCCGCCTTGCAAGATGCGCACGTTCTCCCAGCCTGCCACGCGCAGCGCAAAACCGGCCTGGGCCGACAGCGAACCGGTGTTGCAGTAAATCAGCACCGGTTTGTTTTTGGGAATGAGGTTGCGCTTGGCCAGCACTTGCCGCCAGTCCATGTTGATGGCGCCGGGAATGTGCCCCTTGGCAAATTGCACCGGGTCACGCGCATCGATCACCATGAACTTTGGCCACTCGGCTTTGGGAATTTGCTCGGCAAAAATCACGCCACCGCCATAGTCCACAAACTCCAGATAGGCCTCCATCTCGTCGGTGGCGATGGCCTTGTTGTCGGCGTGGGCCGTTGGGGCCAGCAGCAAGCTGCCCGCGGTGGCTGCGGCAAGGGCGAGGGTGCGAAAGCGCATGGAGACTCCACTTCGTCAGGTAATATCAGTCAAAACGAATATTGTCGCTGAATGGCAGCAAGACCTTCCACAAAAACCTCGGCGCACATGTTCAGAGACAAAAATTTCACCGCACTCTTGCTCACGCTGGCTTTGCATGCCGGCGTCTGGCTGTTGGTAAGCGATCATCTATCCAACTACGTCAGCCCAGCCGAAGAACCCCAAAGCGCTGAAAAAACAGCTGAAAAAATTGTCTTTTTGGAGCTGATCCCGCCACCGCGCCAGCCGCTGGCCGATCCAGCGCCCACCACCACGCCCCCCACAACACCCATCACGGCGCCCCCGCCCGACAAAGCGTTGGCGGCTCCGGCTCCAGCCCCACCACCTTCACCCGATCGCCCCCGCGCCAGCCAAGCCGCGCCCCCGCCACCCACCGCCGAAGAATGGGCGTTTGCCGCCAACTACACGAACAAAAACAGCAAAGGCTACCGTTACAGCTGGGGCCAGCAGGTGCGCAGCATGATGGGCACCGCCGTGGAAAGTCCCGACCAGGGCCTGGTGCGCTTTCGCATCGAGATAGCGCCCGATGGCAGCTTGACGCAGCTGCAAACCTTGTGGACCACCTCGCCCGTGGCGGAACAACTTGCGCGCCAAGC
>CAMDFT010000158.1 GCA_945897795.1 Limnohabitans sp. Rim8
TCGCTCAGCACGTAATGGATCTGGCCCTTGACGTGCGGGGCTTTGGCAAAGGGGCAGAGGTTCAGGCCAATCACGGCGCGCTCGAGCCAGCGCACGGTGTCGGCAATTTCGGGGGTGTTCAGGTCGGTCATGGGCGAGATTGTGCCTGCTGATCCGTGAGCCATTTCATGCAGCGTCGTCAGGTGAAGCATCACCCTGCCCGATCTGCCTGACCAAGCGGTCAAAGTCGCTTTCAAACAAACGGTCCTGCACGATGCGGTATTTCTCGAACTCGCTTTCGGCATGCGCCTTGGCGATTTCGGCGCTGACTTTGCCTGCGTCTTGCAGGACCTCGCGGTCGGTGGCCGCGATGAACCGGTTCAGGTGGGTCTCCCAATCCTGCATCGTCATGGGCATTTTGCGTTGAGCCATGTCTTCGGCCACATCCAGATAGGCGTTGACCAGGCGCGAAAGCTGCGCCATTTCCGACTCGCTCAGGTAGTTCTTGGCCACCACCACATCAAATTTCTGGGTCTTGCCCAGCGGCGCATCCTTCCACGAGGTCAGTCCCATCTGGTCCTTGCTCGCATCGGCACGGTGGTAGAGCACTTCGGCAGCAGTCTGACCATGAATGGCCCAATGCAGCTTGTTTTACACCGTAGCAAAAAACCGCTGGGTGGCCTGCGCCGTCACGTCATAGTCGATCGCCGTAGCGTAGATGTCGGTGACCTTCTGGTAAAACTTGCGCTCGGATAAGCGGATCTCTCGGATGCGCTGAACCTGCTCTTTAAAATACTGATCGGTCAGGATGGAGCCGCCCGCCTTGATGCGCTCGTCGTCCATCACATAGGCTTTGATGGTGAACTGCTCGATGATGCCTGTGGCCCATTTGCGGAACTGCACCGCCCGCTCGGAATTGACCTTGTAGCCAACGGCGATGATGGCGCTCAAGTGGTAGTGCTGTGTGTCATAGCTCTTGCCATCGGCGGCAGTTATTCGAAATTTTCGAATAACTGAAGACTCTTGCAACTCATTGTCAGAAAACACCTTTTTGAGGTGATAGTTGATCGTTTGGGTTTCTACGTCGTACAGCTGTCCCATCATTTTCTGAGTCAACCAGATGCTCTCATCGGCGTAAATGGCCTCCACACCACCCTGCCCACTGGCCGCAACAAAGGTCAGATATTCCGCTGCAGAGGAACGGACGAGAGAGACTTCGGTCTTTTTGCGCCCGGGTTTGCCGTGGCTGGAAAATCGCTCGCTCATGCATCCCCCTCCAATTCGCGTTCGATTTCTTCGATGGTCGGCAGGCTGCTTTCCAGACTCTCGGGCAGTGCTCGGGTGAGCTCGAAACTGGAAACACCTATGGGCTTGTCCATGCCGCGCAGCGCATATTCCGCCAGCACTCGGTTGGGTTGCTGGCAAAGAATCAGCCCGATGGTGGGTCTGTCGCTTTCATGGCGCAGTCGATCATCCACCACGCTGCAATAAAAATTCATCTTTCCCGCATATTCAGGCTTGAAATCACCGCGCTTGAGGTCAATCACCACATAACAACGCAGCTTCAAGTGATAAAAAAGCAGGTCGACATAAAAATCCTGATCGCCGACATCAAGATGGTATTGCCGTCCGACGAAGGCAAAACCCTGCCCCAGCTCCAGCAAAAACTTTTCCAGATGCGCAATGAGGCCAGTTTCGAGTTCGCGCTCATGAAAGCCCGATGCCAGCGTCAGAAAGTCAAACAGATAGGGGTCTTTCAGGGTTTGCTGTACCAGATCTGAATCGGGCAACGGAATCCGACTGGCAAAGTTGGTGGTGGCACGCCCTTGGCGTTGATGGGCGGCAACCTCGATCTGCATGACCAAAATACTGCGACCCCAGCCATTGGCCACGCAGGCCTGCATGTACCAAAGGCGGGCAGCCAGGTCCTTGACCTTGGTCATGAGCTCGGTGTGGTGCCCCCAGGGGATGGACTGCACTAAGTCCACCGGGAAAAGTGCCGCAGCCTGTGGCACTTTTTCCCCGGGATCAATTTGTGCCACAGCTTGTGGCACAAATTCAAGGTGCGGATATTCCCGGTAAAAAGCCAGCATTCGCTTGATGTTGCGCTCGGAAAAGCCCTTTTCCTCCGGCAATTCGTTGTGTAAATCACGCGCCAAACGCGGAATCACCCCAGCCCCCCAGCCTTCTTGCTGCTGGCGAGCGTGTATCAGCGAGCCGATATCCCAATACAGACGAATGAGCTCGGCATTGACAGCCAGCATCGCCCGCGTTTGCCCATGGCGCACGCGTTGCTTGATGTCGCCGAGCAAAGTGGCGTAATTGGCGGAGACGAGCGGGACGGATCGGTCGGTCATGTTTTCCTCCATGTCGCCAATTCTCGCCCAGCCATCCAGGCGAGCACTGCCCCCACCGCACAACATCCCACCGTGACCAGCGGCGTGAGCTGCCAGCCGCCCGCTTGCGCCGCCAAGGCCGCCACCACGGGCGGCCCCACAAACTGGCCCAACGCCGACAGCTGCTGCACCCAGCCCACGGTGGTGGCCACTTGCTGCTCGCCCGGGGCCAGACGCACCGCCAAGCTGAACAGCGTTCCCGGCACCAGCCCGCCCATGCCCGAAAACACCAGCACTCCGGTATAACGCAACCAGGGCTGGCCTTCGGTGAAAGCGGCAAATGCCAACGTGCTGCCCAGCGCCATGGCCCCAAAGCCCAGCCACAGCGTGGTGCGGGGTGCCCAGCCGCGCTGCAGCAATCGGCCAGACGCCATGTTGCCCGCGATGTTCACCGCTGCCGCCAGCGCCGTGAGCACGCCCAACAGCGCCCCGCTCACGCCAGCGGCGGCGTAGATGGACGGCAAAAAACCGACCACTGCCAGCCACTGCCCAGAATACATGCCAAAGGTGAGCGCCACCAGCCAAGGGCCGCGCGCGCCCAAGGTGCTGCGCAAACGCTGCCAGGCCCCCAGGCCCACGCCATGCGCTGGCCGTGCTTGTGAGGCCACCGGATCGGCAGGCACCAACCGCAGCAAGGCCACCGCCATGGCCAGCGACACCACCGCAAACAGTCCCCACCAAGCACTCCAACCCCAAGCCGGAATGAACAGCGGCCCCGCCAACAGGGCCAGCGCCGTGCCCGTCGGCATGTAAGCGCCCCACACGCCCAGCATGCCGGGCAGTTGCGCCGGCGGCACCAGACGGCGAATCAAGGCGGGTGCAGGCAGCGCCACCAGCAAAAAGCCCAGGCCTTCGATGGCCCGAAGCGCCAGCAAAGCCGTGACCGAGGTGGCCAATGCGCCCAGGCCACTGGCCAGCGCCAGCAAGCACAACCCACGCACCATGCTGCGCCGCAATCCCATGCCATCGGCCAGCAAGCCGATGAACACCGCCAGGCTCATGCCGGCGAGTTGCACCATAGACAAGAGGAAACCGGACTGCACCAGCGTGATGCCGAGCTCGGCTTGCAGCGCGGGCAAAGCGGGCGGCAGTTTGCCCACCTGCAAGGCCGCCACGCCGCCCGCGAGGACAACGAGCCAGGCGACGCGGTGGACGAACACCCCGCTCAC
>CAMDFT010000159.1 GCA_945897795.1 Limnohabitans sp. Rim8
GGCAAATGGCGCGGTCAAGAATTGGGCTCCGGCACCGGCGTGTGGAGCATGAGCGAGCAAGTGCGCGCAGGCACCCTGAAATTGGCCGACTTCTTTGAAGCCGAAAGCTGCATGCACCGCAGCCACGGCCACTGCATGACCATGGGCACGGCCAGCACCATGGCCAGCATGGTCGAGGCCTTGGGCATTGGCTTGCCAGGCAACGCGGCCTACCCCGCAGTGGATGGCCGCCGCAATGTACTGGCGCGCGACGCCGGACGCCGCATCGTCGAGATGGTGCACACCGACCAGACCATCAGCAAAGTGCTGACCCGCGAGGCTTTTGAAAACGCCATCCGCACGCTGGCGGCCATTGGCGGCTCGACCAACGCGGTGATCCACCTGATCGCGATTGCGGGTCGCTTGGGCCTCAAGCTCACCGTGGACGATTTCGAGCGCTTGGGCAGCGATTTGCCTTGCCTGCTCAATTTGCAGCCCTCAGGTGACCACCTGATGGAGGACTTCTGCTACGCAGGCGGATTGCCGGTGGTGATGAAAGAAATTGAACACCTGCTGCACAAAGACATCGTGACCGTGAGCGGCAAGACCGTGGCCGAGAACAACGCCAACGCCGTCAACTACGACCCGCGCGTGATCAAGACCTTCGCAGCCCCTTTCAAAGAAAAGGCGGGCATCGCCATCTTGCGCGGCAACCTGGCCCCGCGTGGCGCGGTCATCAAGCCCAGCGCGGCCACCCCCGCACTGATGGTGCATACCGGGCGCGCCGTGGTGTTTGAAGACAGCAACGACTTCCACAAGCGCATCGACGATGAGAGCCTGGATGTGGACGAGAACTGCATTTTGGTGCTCAAAAACTGCGGCCCCAAGGGCTACCCCGGCATGGCCGAGGTGGGCAATATGCCGCTGCCCCCCAAGGTGCTGCGCAAAGGCATCACCGACATGGTCCGCATCTCAGATGCCCGCATGAGCGGCACCGCGTATGGCACCGTGGTGCTGCACACCACACCCGAAGCCGCTGCGGGCGGACCCTTGGCCGTGGTGCAAAACGGCGACATGATCGAGCTGAACGTGCCTGAGCGCAAGCTGCAACTGCTCATCAGCGACGAAGAACTGGCGCGCCGCTTGGCCCTGTGGGAAAAGCCCGCGCCCGCCATGAACTCGGGCTACTGGAAACTCTACATCGACCATGTGCTGCAAGCCGACGAAGGCGCAGACATGGACTTTTTGGTCGGCCAACGTGGCTCGGCCGTGCCCAAAGACAACCATTGATTTGCAAGGAAAAACCATGCGTATTTTGATCACCGGCGGTGCCGGATTTTTGGGCGCTCGCCTGGCCCGCGAGATTTTGAAACGCGGCCAACTCAACGGGCAAAGCGTCACCGAACTGGTGATTGCCGACTTGTTCCCCGCGCCTGCCGATCTGCTGGCGGACCCACGCGTCAAGGGCCATGCAGGCCCCATGCTGGAACAAGGTGACTTGTTCAAGAGCGGCTTTGATGGCGTGTTCCATTTGGCATCGGCCGTGTCGGGCGAGTGCGAACTCGACTTTGACCTGGGCTTGCGCTCCAACGTGGACAGCTCGCGCTTGCTGCTCGACAGCATCCGCGTGTCCACCGAGCGATTGGGAAAAGCCCCACGCTTGGTGTTTGCCAGCTCGGTTGCGGTGTTCGGCCCCGATGCGGCCAACCCCATGCCCGCCCTGGTGGCCGACACCACCTTGCCCACGCCGCAAACGTCCTACGGCACGCACAAGCTGATGATCGAGTACATGTTGGCCGACTACACCCGCAAAGGGTATATCGACGGCCGCGCCGCACGCTTGATGACGGTGGCCGTGCGCCCTGGCAAACCGAACGGAGCCGCATCGTCGTTCTTCAGCGGCATCATCCGCGAGCCCTTGGCGGGCACGGCCACCACCTGCCCGGTGGATGCCACCGTGTCGCACCCCATCTCTTCGCCGGGCAACACCGTGCACGGTTTGATCACCGTGTTCGAGGCCAGCCGCGAAGCCTTCGGTGGCCGCATGGCGCTGAACCTGCCGGGCTTGAATGTGAAGGTCAGCGACATGCTGGCCGCGCTTGAAAAAGTCGCAGGTCCCGCCGTGCGCGCCCGCGTGACTTTCCAGAAAGACGAACGCATCGCCGCCATCGTGGACAACTGGGCCAAAGGCTGCACCTTTGAGCGTGCGCACGCCCTGGGTCTGCGGGCCGATGCCAGCTACGAAGCGATCATTGAGCAGTACATCGAGGACTGCAAAACCCGACCCGGCTACCCCGCTGAAGCGCTGAACGGTTTGAAGTGAGCTATGAAAAAGGCCGCCACGCTCATGCTGCGTGGCGGCCTTTTCTTTTCCACACGGGTTCACCCCTTAAAAATGCGTGCTGATCGCCCCGCTGATGCGGCCATCGTCTTCGATGATGGCCATCCAACGCCACTTGTCAAAGGTGGTGCAGGGGTGAGAAATGCCCAAGGCCACGCGGTCGCCCACCTGCGGCCAGACGCCTTCAGCAGCAAACACCATGTGCGCGTGCTGGTCGCTCAAGGCCTTGACTTTCCACGATTCGGGCGTGGCCTGCATGGCACCCTCGCCGCGCTGACCGCGTGCCGCCCAACGCACCGGCATGGGCATGCACTGGTCAAACGACAAATCTCGCCGACCGGCACTCAAAATCGCCAGCCCCGGCTCGGGCACCGACTGCACCTTGGCCCAGACCTCCAGCGCGGGCTGCAAAGAGGCGCTCAAGCCCTCACGCGCCTCCACCAGCTTCAGGTAACGGGCGTAGTTCCAATGGTCGTGCGTGACGTAACAGCCCGAGCGCAACACGCCTTGCACCGGACGGCTTTGAACCTGGGTTTTGAGCATCGGGATCACCAGATCGAACACGGCCGAACCACCTGCCGACAACAAGACCTCGTCATCGCCCCACAGGTGCTGTGCATCGATTTGTTGGACCAGCGCCTGCACACCGCGCACCAGGGCGCTGACGGCCTCCATGTCGTGGGCGCTGTCACACGTACCCAGCCCCCCCTCATAGCACTCGACACCGCCCAAGCGCACCACGCCCGACTCGGCCATGGCCTGCGCCAGCAGCAAGGCTTGTTCGTGGGTGCGGCAGCCCGTGCGGTAGCCCGCGATGCCCAGCTCCAAAAGCACATCCCAACAACGCGGCTGACCGCGCCGGGCGCCCCAGTCGGTCAAGGTCTGCAACTGCGCCAGCGAGTCCACCAAAAACCAGACACGCGCTTGCGGGTGTTGTCGCAACAAAAAATCCAGCCCGTCCAGATCGGCATCGGACACCAACTGGTTGGCGATGATGGCGCGCTGCGCACCAGCCGCCAGGCCCACGCGCAGCTGGTGCACATTGGCAAAGGTCAGGCCCCAGGCTCCGGCTTGCAGTTGCATGCGAAACAACTCGGGCGACATCGTGGTTTTGCCGTGCGGGGCCAGGGCCACGCCTTTGCGCTGCACAAAGTCTTGCATCCAGGCCAGGTTGTGCGCGAGCGCCGGGCGGCGCAGCACGGCCACCGGATA
>CAMDFT010000160.1 GCA_945897795.1 Limnohabitans sp. Rim8
GCAGCGAGAGCACGCGGTGGTGATGAGTTTGAAACTGTGAGCCCCAACATGAGCGACCCCACCCGATTTGACCTGGACGACCGCCAACGCGCCATGCTGGCCGAGATGGGCGTGCGCGTGTGGTGGCCGCAGCGCAGCGATGCCGCGCCAATCGCTGTGGCGGGCGATGCACCTGCCGTGGCCGCTTCCGCATCGGTAACGACGCCAGCACCTGGCGTGTCCGGCGCTGCAGGGTCTGCAAGTTCAGTGCGTCCCGCACCACCCGCTGTGCCAGCTGTGCCAGTCACCCGCTCCGTAAAGCGTGAACCTGTGGCCCCAGTGCCCGCCCCAGTTCAGGCGCAGGGACAAGTTTTTGCACCCATGCCTGAAGGCTTGTCCAGCATGGGCTGGGCCGAGCTGCACACGACGGTGAAAGCTTGCCAGTCGTGCGCCCTGTGCGCTGCACGCCAAACGCCGATCCTGGGCTCGGGCCAGGGCACCGCCCGCTGGATGGTGGTGGGCGATTTGCCTTCAGAAACAGACGATCAGCAGGGCCAGCCCTTTACCGGGCCGGAAGGTGTGCTGCTGGACAACATGCTCAAGGCCGTGGGCGTGCGCCGCCAGGGATCGTCCGGCAATGCCAATGCCACTGCAAGCGCGGATGCGCCCGAGGCCTGTCTGACCCACGCCGTCAAATGCCGCCCCCTGAACGGGCGCAACCCCGAGACGGTCGAGCTGGCCACTTGCGCGGGCTATTTGTCGCGTCAGATCGCGCTGGCTCAGCCCCGTGTCATTTTGGCCATGGGCCGTTTTGCCATCCAAAGCCTGTTGGGCAGCACCGAGCCCATGGGCAAACTGCGGGGTCGTTTGCACGACTTTCAGGGTGTGCCGGTGGTGGTGACTTACCCGCCGTCGAGCTTGCTGCGCAACCCGGCCGACAAGGCCAAGGCTTGGGCCGATCTGGTGCTGGCTTTGTCGGTGGCCCAGGGCTGAGCGCTGCCGCCTCAGAGCTCTGAAGGGTAGGCTGTACGGGAGGTCTCTGGTGTGTCTGCCACCAGGGTTGGTTGGCAACGGCATGCATGCTTGGGCGGTGGGCGCGTGCCTGACAACCGCTAAAATCACGGGTTTTCCAGAATACTTCCCCGGAGCTGCCCCCATGGCCAATCAACAACAAATGGCAAACGCCATCCGCGCCCTCGCAATGGACGCTGTTCAACAAGCCAACTCGGGTCATCCCGGCGCCCCCATGGGCATGGCTGATATGGCCGTGGCGTTGTGGGGCGATCATTTGCAACACAACCCCAAAAACCCCCATTGGGCCAACCGCGACCGCTTTGTGCTGTCCAACGGCCACGGCTCCATGCTGATCTATTCGGTGCTGCACCTAACGGGCTACAAACTGCCGATCGAAGAACTCAAGAACTTCCGCACCCTGCACAGCAAAACCGCTGGTCACCCCGAAGTGGGCGTGACCCCCGGTGTGGAAACCACCACCGGCCCGCTGGGCCAGGGCATCACCAACGCTGTGGGCATGGCCCTGGCCGAGAAAATGCTGGCGGCTGAGTTCAACCAAGAAGGCCACAAGATCGTCAACCACCACACCTACGTGTTCCTGGGTGACGGCTGCCTGATGGAAGGCATCAGCCACGAAGCCGTGGCCCTGGCCGGCGCCTGGAAGCTCAACAAACTGATCGCCCTGTACGACGACAACGGCATCTCGATCGACGGCCAAGTGGCCCCTTGGTTCATCGATAACACGCCCCAGCGTTTTGCCGCCTGCGGCTGGAACGTGATCGACGCCGTGGACGGCCACGACGCCGCTGCAGTGTCCAAGGCCATCGCTGCCGCCAAGCACAGCGCCGACAAGCCCACCCTGATCGTCTGCAAGACTGCCATCGGCAAGGGCTCGCCCAACCGTGCAGGCACCTCCAAAGCGCACGGCGAGCCGCTGGGCGCTGAAGAAATCAAACTCACCCGCGAAGCCATCGGCTGGACGTCCGAGCCCTTCAAGATCCCCAAAGCGGTGTATGCCGACTGGGACGCCAAGGTTGCTGGCAAGGCCCGCGAAGCCGAGTGGAACACCGCCTTTGCCGCCTACAAAGCCGCCCACCCCGCACAAGCCAAAGAGTTTGTGCGCCGGATGAAGGGCGACTTGCCCAAGAACTTCAACCAGGTGGCGTTTGACGCCGTGGTGGCCGCCCACACCAAAGGCGAAACCGTGGCCAGCCGCAAGGCCAGCCAGCTGGCGCTGGAAGCCTTCACCGCCGCCATGCCCGAAATGCTGGGCGGCTCGGCTGACCTCACGGGCTCGAACCTCACCAATACCAAGAGCACCCCTGCTTTTCGGGTGGACCTGGCCGGTGACGTGGTCAAGACCGAAGACGGCAAAATCGGCCGCCACATCAACTATGGCGTGCGCGAATTCGGCATGGCCGCCATCATGAACGGCGTCGCGTTACATGGCGGTTACATCCCCTACGGCGGCACTTTCCTCACCTTCTCGGACTATTCACGCAACGCCATCCGCATGGCTGCGCTGATGAAGCAGCGAGTGATCCACGTCTTCACTCACGACTCCATCGGTCTGGGCGAAGACGGCCCGACCCACCAGTCGATCGAGCACGCGGCCAGCCTGCGCCTGATTCCTGGCCTGGACGTGTGGCGCCCAGCCGACACGGCCGAGACCACCGTGGCCTGGGCTGTGGCCCTGCAAAACGCCCACCGCCCCTCGGCATTGCTGCTCAGCCGCCAAAACCTGGCTTACTCACCCAAGAGCGATCTGGGCGACATCAGCCGTGGCGCGTATGTGTTGTCCGAGCCCGAGCACGTCGGCATCAAGAAAACCCACGGCGTGATCATCGCCACCGGCTCCGAAGTGCAACTGGCCATGGCGGCGCAAAAGCTGTTGGCCGAACGCAAGATCGGTGTGCGTGTGGTCTCCATGCCCAGCACCAATGTGTTTGACCGCCAAGACAGCGACTACAAGCAAAGCGTGCTGCCCAAAGGGCTGCCCCGTGTAGCGGTCGAAATGGGCTCCACCGACGGCTGGTGGAAATACGGCTGCGCAGCCGTGGTCGGCATCGACACCTACGGCGAATCCGCCCCGGCTCCGGTTTTGTTCAAACACTTCGGCTTCACCGCTGAAAACGTGGCCGACACGGTCCACGCTGCATTGCTCAAGGCCTGATTCAGGCCCGCCGGATGAACCGCTTCAGCGCCATGGGTTTGACCCAGCGCTGAAGCCTCGTTCAGGGATCAGGCCTATGCAAGGGGCTTGGTTTCAAATCTGGTTACGTAACGGTTTAGTAACTTATCTCCTGAGGCTCTCACCATGACCATCAAGCTGGGTATCAACGGA
>CAMDFT010000161.1 GCA_945897795.1 Limnohabitans sp. Rim8
CGACCGTGAACAGGACCTCACCATGAAGCTCTACAGTTTTTTCCGAAGCGGCACCTCGCACCGCCTGCGCATTGCGCTCAACCTCAAAGGCATTGCCACAGACTATGCGGCCATTGACCTGCGTGTTGACGAGCAGCAAAAAGAGGCCTGCAAAGCCATCAACCCACCAGGCATGGTGCCCGCCCTGGACACGGGCGAGCAGGTGTTGATCCAGTCACCCGCCATCATCGAATGGCTGGAAGAAAAGCACCCCACCCCGGCGCTGCTGCCCGCAGGTGCGGACGAACGCGCACGGGTGCGGGCACTGGCCGCCATGGTCGGCTGCGACATTCACCCCATCAACAACCGCCGCATTTTGCAAACCCTGCGCAAACAGTTTGGCGCCAACGAAGACGCCATCAACGCTTGGTGCGGCCACTGGATCAGTGAAGGCTTTGACGCCTACGAAGCCTTGATTGGTG
Source organism: Limnohabitans sp. Rim8 (assembly GCA_945897795.1). Lineage (GTDB taxonomy): Bacteria > Pseudomonadota > Gammaproteobacteria > Burkholderiales > Burkholderiaceae_C > Limnohabitans_A. The sequence goes on from CAMDFT010000161.1 coordinate 462, forward strand.
CCGACAAAACACGCGGCCGTTTCAGCTTTGGCGATACACCGACGCTGGCCGATGTGTATTTGATTCCACAAGTGGAAAGCGCCCGCCGCTTCAAGGTGGACCTGACGAAATGGCCGCTGATCATGGCGGTGGAAAAAGCCTGCATGGAACTCGAAGCCTTTCAAAAAGCTGCACCGGAACAGCAACCTGACGCCGCCTGAGCGACAGGCCTCCAAAGCAAGGGACCTTGAGCAGACCTGCTAAATGCCCCGAGCATCAGGGATGTCTATTCATCCAGACGTGCGCCAGCCTTTTTCACAACAGCCTCCCATTCCAAAGCTTCTGCACTCAGTTCTCGCGAGAATTGATCGGGTGCATTGCCCCCACTCACAAAGCCTTGGCGAGCTAAAAAAGCCTGGGTCGCTGGCAGATCCAGAACGCGTTTGAATTCGGCAGCCATGCGCCCGATGACAGCCGAATCAGTACCTTTGGGGGCCGCAACTCCCCACCAATTACTCAAAATCACATTGGGCAACCCGGCTTCCCGGGCCGTCGGTATTTCGGGAGCGGCTTGAAGTCGCTCGTTGTGAGCGACGGCAAGTGCTTTGATCTTGCCTGATGCCAGTTGATTCGCTGCGACACCGTAACCCACTAAAAAAAGTTGAACCTCATTGCTCATTAATCCTTGGACGCCCGGTGCAGCGCCCTTATAGGCGATGTGGGTCATCTTTGCACCCATGAATTCAGACAAGGCCCAAGCCGACAAATGTGGCGTCGTGCCCGTACCAGGCGATCCGTAATTCAATTTGCCCGCGTTGGCCTGCGCGTAACGAGAAAACTCGGCAAATGAGCCAGATGGGACACTCGCATTGACGAAAAGTACGGAAGGAGCGGTCATCAGCTTCGTCACAGGAGCCAAAGCCTCCAACGGATTGAATGACATGCTCCGATAAATGAATTGATTGATCACAAAATTATTCGTTGCGCCCAAGACGAAGGTGTAGCCGTCAGGTTTGGCACGCACCACCTCTTGTGTGCCGATGTTCCCCCCCGCCCCGGGTCTGTTTTCAACGACGATGGGTTGGCCCAACCGTTCCTGAAGTGCCGGCTGCATGAATCGAATCAAGATGTCTCCCGCAGCACCTGCAGCATAAGGAATCACAACTTTGATGGGCCGCTCTGGCCATGCGGCGTGAGCCATTCCAGTCCATAGGCCCGTGACAAAAATCAAGTGTTTCAAAGTCCAGGAGAAATTCATGATGATGATCCTTGGTGAATTCTTAGAGATCGATGCGCATGAGGTCATGCGCAAGTCGCAATGGTCCTGAATAATTTTTACGGATGTCACTCACCACCTCGTCCATGAGGTGAGGTCCCATCAACTCAGTCGGAAGGTGTTTGCCTGCAGCCCGCTTCAAGACTGGGCTGGTGGAATCAAAGTGTCCAAAATGGGTGGCGACCACACTTTTGGCACCCGATTCACGGGCGATCAGACCTAAACCCAGAGGGCTGGTATGGGCAAACGTTCCAACACCGGTTTTGGCTCGATGATCGATAAAGGACTGTGGAAAAGTGCATTCGTGAATCAGTAAGTCGGCATCACGAGCCAACTCCACCATGCCCGCACACGGCTTGGTGTCCCCGCTGAACGCAACCACCTTGCCCTCCACTTCCACACGAACTCCGAAGCATTCACAGACCTCATGTGGCAGGTGATCCACGTGCCCCACGATGATCCGCACTTCGCCATCGTCGTAAACAATTCCTGGCGAAATTTCTTTGACCATTGGGCGGACGGCTTCTAAATTGGCCTTTCGCAGTGGATATGCGGAACGGGCTATGAAGTCGGTTTGGTAGGCCCCATTCTCAAAAAGATGGTCAGAAAAGCGTTGGGTTCCTTTGGGCCCCAGCAGCACAGGAGAGTTGCTGCGATTGAGCATCCACCCCGAAATCACGAAGTAGGGGAAATCACAGATGTGGTCATGGTGCAAGTGCGTCAGAAGCACCACACCAACGTCGGCTGGATTGATGTTTGCGCGCACCATTTGCCGTGTGGCGCCCTCTCCGCAATCCAGAAGAAAGTGCTTTCCCGAGTCAGTAGAAATCAAGATTGCGGATTGCCCCCGATCCGGGTCCGGCAAAGCCGCACCGGTACCCAACATGGTTATTTTCATAAGCGCCTTTTTTGACAGGTCGGCAAATGGTGAGGGTTCTGAGATATTCTTACAATCTATTTTTTCTGATTCATTGATTCGTCAAAAGAATCACTTAATTTCAATGCACCCACTCTTGGACAACCGAATTCGTACTCGCATGCGCGTACGACATCTCGAATTGCTGGATGCGCTTGGCGAAACGCTGAACATACACAAAGCGGCGCCTCGCCTGAATCTCAGTCAACCTGCAACCAGCAAACTTTTGAAAGAGCTGGAGGCGTTGTATCGAACGCCTTTGTTTGAGCGTCAACCTCGTGGACTCAGGCCAACAGCTGCTGGTGAAACAGCCATTCGACGAGCGCGTCAACTGCTGCAAGAAATTGGTGATGCCCTCGCTGAAACACACTTGGTGGCATCTGGGGCTTCCGGCCGTATCCGACTTGGTGTGGTGCCAGCCGCTCTGCCAAGGCTTTTTGAGCAAGTACTGGACAAGGCCAACAAGCTGTTTCCCCTATTGGTTATTCATGTGACAGAAGGCCCACCGCAAGATAAAGCAACTTATTTTCTGTAAATTCCACGAACAGGTTCTGAGCTGTTGCGCTAATGAGCCGAATCAGGGCTTCATGGTCAGATAGATTTTTGCAGTCATCCACTCCTCATCTTGTTCCGCCAGGATGGCGCTCACCAGTCGCAG
>CAMDFT010000162.1 GCA_945897795.1 Limnohabitans sp. Rim8
TGGCCACCTGGTGGTTTGCCCAGCCCAGTGTGGTTGCACCACTGTGGATTCTGATTTTCGCCTTCATGGGCGCTGCGCTGCTGGGTTCGCTGGGTCTCATCGCAGGCTTGTGGGCTGAAAAGTTCGACCAGATGGCCGCCTTCCAGAACTTCATCATCATGCCCATGACGTTCCTGTCGGGCGTGTTTTATTCCATCCATTCGCTGCCGCCGTTTTGGCAAAAGCTCAGCCACCTGAACCCGTTTTTCTACATGATCGACGGTTTCCGTTACGGCTTTTTTGGCCAAAGCGATGTCTCCCCCTGGCTCAGTCTGGCGGTGGTGGGTACGGCCCTGGCCGCCATCAGTGCCTTGACCCTTCACCTTTTGCGCATCGGCTACAAAATCCGGAGCTGAGAATCCTCATGAACGCACAGCAACTTCAAGACATCATCGCCGCAGGCCTTTCGTGCACCTACCTGACGGTGGACGGCGACGGCCGCCACTGGAGCGCCGTGGTGGTGTCCGAAGCCTTTGCCGGCATGCGCCCGATTGCGCGGCACCAGCGGGTGTACGCCACGCTGGGCCAGAAAATGCACACCGACGAGGTGCACGCCTTGTCGATGAAAACCTACACGCCCGCCGAATGGGCTGCGCAAGCGCAATGAAACGAAGGCCTTCGGGCCGCAACGCACTGACCTGACCCATGGACAAACTGAAAATTCGCGGCGGCAAACGCCTGCAAGGCACGCTCGATGTGGCGGGTGCCAAAAACGCGGCCCTGCCCGAGCTGTGTGCTGCGCTGCTGAGTGCCGAGCCTGTCACTCTGAGCAATGTGCCGCGCTTGCAAGACGTCTCGACCATGCTCAAGCTGATCCGCAACATGGGCGTGACGGCCGAGCACCACGAAGACGGCCGCGTCACCCTCAATGCCGGCGCGCTGAACAACCCCGAAGCCCCTTACGAGCTGGTTAAAACCATGCGCGCCTCGGTGCTGGCGTTGGGACCCTTGTTGGCCCGCTTCGGCCACGCCAAGGTGTCCCTGCCTGGTGGCTGTGCCATCGGTTCGCGCCCGGTGGACCAACACATCAAGGGCCTTCAGGCCATGGGCGCGGTGATCACCGTGGACCACGGCTACATGCTGGCCAGCTTGCCTGCAGGCCGCACGCGCCTCAAAGGTGCGCACATCACCACCGACATGGTGACGGTGACGGGCACCGAAAACTTCATGATGGCAGCCGCCTTGGCCGAAGGCGAGACGGTGCTGGAAAACGCCGCGCAAGAGCCTGAAATTCCCGACCTGGCCGAGATGCTGATCAAAATGGGCGCGAAGATCCAAGGCCACGGCACGCGCCGCATCCGCATTCAAGGCGTGCAGAGCTTGCACGGCGCTCAGCACCAGGTGGTGGCCGACCGCATCGAAGCGGGCACCTTCCTGTGCGCGGTTGCTGCCACGGGCGGAGACGTGGTGCTGCGCCACGGCCGCGCCGACCACCTGGAAGTGATCATCGAAAAACTGCGTGAAGCCGGTGCCACCATCGAAGTGGGCGACGGCTTCATTCGCGTCAAATCCGAAGGCCGCTTGAAAGCCCAGAGCTTTCGCACCACCGAATACCCTGGCTTTCCGACCGACATGCAGGCCCAGTTCATGGCGCTCAACTGCATCTCGCAAGGCGCCAGCAAAGTGACCGAAACGATTTTTGAAAACCGCTTCATGCACGTCAACGAGCTGGTGCGGCTGGGCGCGCACATCCAGATCGACGGCAAGGTCTCCGTGATCGAGGGCGTGCCCAAACTCTCAGGCGCGACCGTGATGGCCACCGACTTGCGTGCCTCTGCCAGCCTGGTCATTGCCGGCTTGGTGGCTGAGGGTGAAACCACCGTCGAGCGCATCTACCACTTGGACCGCGGCTACGACCGCATGGAAGCCAAATTGCGCTCGGTGGGCGCTGACATCGAAAGGGTGAAATGATCACGCTGGCCCTGTCCAAAGGACGCATCTTTGACGAAACCCTGCCGCTGCTCAAAGCCGCTGGCATCGAGGTGCTGGAAGACCCCGAAAAATCCCGCAAGCTGATCTTGCCCACCAACCAGGCCAATGTGCGCGTGGTGCTGGTGCGCGCCAGCGACGTGCCCACTTATGTGGAATACGGCGGCGCCGATTTGGGCGTGACCGGGTTGGACACGTTGATCGAACATGGCGGCCAGGGCCTGTACCAGCCGCTGGACCTGAACATCGCCAAATGCCGCATGAGCGTGGCCGTGCGCGCCGATGACGACTACGCCGCGCTGGTGCGCACCGGGGCACGCCTGAAGGTCGCCACCAAATACACAGCCATCGCCCGCGACTTCTTTGCCACCAAGGGAGTGCACGTCGACATGATCAAGCTCTACGGCAGCATGGAGCTGGCCCCGCTGACAGGCTTGGCCGACGCCATCGTCGACTTGGTGTCCACCGGCAACACGCTCAAGGCCAACCACTTGGTCGAAGTCGAACGCATCATGGACATCAGCGCGCGCTTGGTGGTCAACCAAGCGGCGCTCAAACTCAAACAAGCACCGATCCGCGCCATCATCGACGCCTTTGCGGGCGCGGTGAAGAAAGATTGAACAACATGGGACTCCAGGCCAAACCCCTGCAGCTGAACACGGCGGATGCCGGTTTTGAAGCGGCCTTCGCGGCCCGCCTGCATTGGTCTGCCGACACCGACGCCGCCATCGAACAGCGCGTGGCCGACATCCTGGCCGATGTGCAGCAGCGTGGCGACGCGGCCGTGCTGGAGTACACCCAGCGTTTTGATGGCCTGCAAGCGGCCAACGTGAAGGCGCTGGAGATCACACAAGCCGAACTGAAATCGGCACTCGACGGCCTGCCCGCCGCACAACGCGAAGCCTTGCAAGCCGCTGCCGCCCGGGTGCGCCAGTACCACGAGGCGCAAAAGAAAGCGTCTGGCGAAAGCTGGAGTTACCGCGACGAAGACGGCACGCTGCTTGGCCAAAAAGTCACGCCACTGGACCGCGTGGGCATTTACGTGCCCGGTGGCAAAGCCGCTTATCCGTCTTCGGTCTTGATGAACGCAATTCCGGCCCATGTGGCGGGCGTGCAAGAGATCATCATGGTCGTGCCCACGCCTAACGGTGTGCGCAACCCGCTGGTGTTGGCCGCCGCCTGTGT
>CAMDFT010000163.1 GCA_945897795.1 Limnohabitans sp. Rim8
CGCCCGCACCCGCACGCCGCCGCCCAGGTCCCACAGCGCGCCATCGCTGTAGCCGGTAGCGTCCGGTCGGGGCTGGTAATGAAAATCCTTTTGCACGATGGCGTGCATGGCGTCCAGCACCTCGGCGGGGTAACCATAGTGTTGGCACAGGCCGTCCCACGATTGGGCAGCCGCCAAGTCGGCCTCGTGCACCTGCACGCGGGCTTGCGGCAGGCGGTGCAGCCCCGCCATGTGATCTTCGTGCACATGGCCCAGGATGACCAGGTCCACCGTGTCCAGCTCGGCGCCGATGCGGTTGGCCACCTCAGGGGTGTCAAAGGCCACGCGCATGTCAGCCCCCTGCACGATCAGCTGGTTGCCGTCGGGGTATTTGCCCGACTTTTCGCCCAGGTGCACCCGCACCGCTCCAAAATTCAACACCGACGCCATGAACATCCTTCCTGAACAGCGCCCCATCCAGAACGCGACAAGCCACTATAGCCAGCGTGACAGCCCGGCGCTGGCACACGCGCTACAGTGATCTGCATGACCGACCTGCCCTCCCCCGCCACGCTGGCCGCCACGGCCTTGATCGACAGCGACCACCCCGACGTGATCGCCTTGGCGCGCCAGCACGCGCAAGGCGCCAGCGACCGCGAACGCGCTGTGTCGCTGTACCTGGCGGTGCGCGACCAGTTCCGCTATGACCCCTACCGCATCGAGCTGTCCACCGAAGGCATGCGGGCCAGCTCGGTGATTGCCCAGGGCTCGGGTTGGTGTGTGCCCAAAGCGGCCTTGATGGCGGCGGCTTGTCGCGCCGCAGGCCTGCACGCCCGGCTGGGTTACGCTGATGTGCGCAACCACCTGAGCACCGAGCGCTTGCGCCAAACCATGCAGACCGACGTGTTCATCTGGCACGGCTATGCCGACATCTGGCTGGACGGCCAATGGGTCAAGGCTACGCCCGCCTTCAACATCGAGCTGTGCGACAAGTTCGGCCTGTTGCCGCTGGAGTTTGATGGGCGAAACGATTCGATCTACCACCCGTTCGACAAATCAGGCAATCGGCACATGGAGTACGTGAACCAGCGCGGCACCTTTGACGACATGCCGCTGGCGCAAATCGTGGTCGATTTCCAAACCGTCTACAGCGGTTGGATGGCCGAAAAAGCCCCCTTGAAAAAGGCCAGCTTCGAGCAGGATGTGGCGCGGGAAACACGATGACCCAGCGCCAACTGGTCTTGCTCGATTCGATTGCGCTGGTCAACGCCAGCCATGCCGGCACCGTGATCGTGTCGGGCTCGCACGGGGGCTTGTCGGCCTCGCATTTCGTCACTGCACAAACCCACAAACCCTACGCCGTGGCCTTCAACGATGCGGGCGGCGGCAAGGACGATGCAGGCCGCGTGGCGCTGCATGAATTGCAGGCGGTCGGCGTGCTGGCCATTTTGTATGCCCACACCTCGGCGCGCATTGGCGAAGCGCAAGACGGGTTGGACAACGGCGTGGTCAATGGCCTGAACGCGCTGGCTATGGCGCAGGGCCTGCAGCTGGGCATGCGTGTGTCAGACGCAGTGCGGCACCTGGGTCAACACGGCATACGGTAAGCGCTGTGCACCTGCTTCAGTTCCTGCACCGCTGCGGTCTTTGGCTGTGCTTTGGCTTGGGGCTGGGGCCATCGGCACAGGCTCAACCCGTGTCCGAACTTGTGCCCGGTGCCAACGGTCTGGCGCTGAAAAGCTGGGTATTTCACCCCCCACAAAAGACCCATGACACCCCCCGCCCAGTGGTAATCGCTTTGCACGGGTGCGGCGGCATCTATGCCACTGTCGGCTCGCGCAAAGGCCAGCTCAGCGCACGCCATCAAGGCATGACCGATTTGTTGCTGGCACAAGGCTACAGCGTGGTTTGGCCCGACAGCCTCACACCCAGGCAAGAAACCAGTTTGTGCGAACAAAGCATGGCCTCACGCAAAGTGCGGCAAAGCCATCGGCGCAGCGACGTTCACGCCACCTTGGCTTGGCTTGCCCAACAAGCCTGGACGGATCGCCAACGCGTGGCCTTGCTGGGTTGGTCCCATGGTGGCAGTACCGTGCTCGCCAGTTCGGACAGCACACAAAAACTTCCTCCGTCAAGCGTGACGCCAGACATCGCTTTGGCCTTTTATCCGGGCTGCGCCGATGCACTGCGGCGGGCTTATCAGCCGTCCTGGCCCGTGCACATGTTGTTGGGGGAGGCAGACGATTGGACACCTGCCGCGCCCTGTGTGGCTTTGGGCCAGCGATCTGGCATGAGTTTCAAGCTGTACCCGGACAGCCACCACGGATTTGACAACCCGGTGGGGCAAGTCCAACACTTGCCCCGCGTACCGAATGGCCAACACCCGGGTTTGGGCGTTCACGCCGGACGCCACCCTGTGACGGGCCCTCAGGCTTGGCAAGATGTGCTGGACTTGCTCAAGCAGCGATGGCCTGATCCTGCAGCCCCTTGAACTGCAGAGAAGCAGCGGCCAAAGGCACCGACTCAAACGCCACGCGGCTGGGCACGTCACAGGCCACCCACATGGCGGGCGGCTGGGTGTGCATGACGATACCGGCCACGCTTTCAACCCGGCTTTCCGGCGGCACGCTGGGGTCGGGGCTGCGGCAAATGGACAAAAAGCCGTCGGACTCGTCGCGCAAGAAGCGCTCCAGATCAGCTTGACCGATGGGGGTTTGCAAAGCGTGTTGACCGGCGGTGCTCAATCGGTTGTGGCTCGACAAACCCGGGCCCATGGGGGCTTGTTCGGCCAGCAACGATTCACACACGAAATGGTTGGTGTGCACCACCACGCCTTGGGTGGGCGTCACCTCGGCCCAGCCTGCGGGCGAGACTTCAAAGCAGGCGGCCTGGCCCTCGGCGTCGGCGCAGGGCACGTTGGAGGCCGCGCCAAAACCCAGCCCCAAATCAGACTGCAAAGCCTGCAAACGCTCACGGGCCTGCGCCACGGAGTCGCAATCGAGCAAATGCCGCAGCAGCACATGCACCGGCAC
>CAMDFT010000164.1 GCA_945897795.1 Limnohabitans sp. Rim8
TCAGCGCCTTCGAAGGACGACACGCCCATGTTTGTGTACGGCGTCAACCACGCGTCTTATGCCGGGCAAGCCATCATCAGCAACGCCAGCTGCACCACCAACTGCCTGGCCCCCATCACCAAAGTGCTGCACGACAAGTGGGGCATCAAGCGCGGGTTGATGACCACGGTGCACGCGGCCACCGCCACACAAAAAACCGTGGACAGCCCCAGCAACAAGGACTGGCGCGGCGGGCGCGGCATTCTGGAAAACATCATCCCCAGCAGCACGGGCGCGGCCAAGGCGGTGGGCGTGGTGATCCCGGCCATGCAGGGCAAGCTCACGGGCATGGCGTTTCGCGTGCCCACGTCGGACGTGTCGGTGGTGGACCTGACGGCCGAGCTGGAAAGCCCGGCCACTTATGCCGAAATTTGTGCCGAGATGAAAGCGCAAAGCGAAGGGGCTTTGAAGGGCGTGCTGGGCTACACGACCGACAAGGTGGTCTCCACCGACTTCCGGGGTGAGGTGTGCACCAGCGTGTTCGATGCCAACGCGGGCATCGCACTGGACAGCACCTTCATCAAGGTGGTGGCTTGGTACGACAACGAGTGGGGTTACTCGAACAAGTGCCTGGAGATGGCGCGGGTGGTCGGGTCGACCTTTTAGCATCCCGCTGCCAGGCACCCTACAGGGCGAACTGGCTGAAACGCCAACCTGTGAAGATTCGAGTGAACCGCAGCCCTCAGCCTTGGCTGAGTAACTGCGCAAAGCGGGCCAAATCCACGTTGCCGCCACTCACGATGATGCCCACGCGATGACCACGGAGCTGCTCGCTGGCCTGAATGGCCGCTGCCAGCGACAGGCAGCCTGTGGGTTCGACCACCATCTTCATGCGTTCGGCATAAAAGCGCATGGCCTGCACCAGCTGCGCATCGGTCACGGTGTGCACAGCGTCCACCAGGTGGCGAATGATCTCGAAGGTGATTTCGCCGACCATGGGTGTTTGCGCGCCGTCGGCAATCGTCACCGGGGTGGCAATTCGCACGCGCTGGCCCTGCTGCAAGGACTGCTGCACATCGTTGCCCGCTTCGGGCTCCACGCCGTAAATTTTGCAGGCCGGGGACAGCGCTTTGGCCGACAGGGCGCTGCCGCTGAGCAGGCCCCCGCCGCCCAGGCACACAAACAGGGCATCGAGCTCGCCCACCTCTTGAAACAACTCCAGCGCCGCTGTGCCCTGGCCGCACAACACATCAGGATGGTCAAACGGCGGTATGAAGCGCCTGTCCTGCGCTGCGGCAATGCCCTGCGCAATGGCCAACGCATCGTCCTTGTAACGGTCATAGCCCACCACAGTCGCGCCATAGCCGCGTGTGGCCGCCAGTTTGGCGGGCGAGGCGTCGTGCGGCATGACGATGGTGGCCGGGATGTCCAGAATCTGCGCCGACAAGGCCACCGCTTGGGCGTGGTTGCCCGACGAGTAAGCCACCACCCCGGCACGGCGCTCGGCAGGTGTCAGCCGCGACAGGGCATTGAAGCCGCCCCGGAACTTGAAGGCCCCCATGCGCTGGAAGTTTTCGCACTTGATGAAGGCCTGCGCGCCCAACTGCGCGTTGAGCGTGCGCGACTGCAGCACCGGCGTGCGGTGGGCATGCCCTTGCAGCCGCGCAGCGGCGGCCAGGACGTCTTCAAAAGTGGGTAGGGCGCTGGCATCATGCATGGGTGATCCCTGAAGGCTTGCAAAGTGGACATGTTGACATGACTGGCGGTTTGAAATGCACCCGCTTGCCACTTGCGAGACAAAGCCTGCGTCAGGCGCTGGCTAACATCGGTCATGCACCTGACTGTTTCATCCCCCGTTCAAAGCCTGGCCGACATCCACCGCATCGAGGCCACACCCTTGACCGAGGCCTTGCCTTGGTCCAGCACCTACGCGCTGATCCGTGCCAGTGCTGAGGTTCATCCCGAGCAGCCTGCGCTGACTTTTTTGCACACGGGCCAGCCCGGCGGCAAGTCCACCACCTGGACCTACCGCAGCTTGCTGCAAGGCATTCACCAAACCGCCAATTTGCTGTGCCAGTTGGGTGTGGACCCTCAAGACGCCGTGGGGGTTTTGTTGCCCGGTGGCCTGGCCTACCACCTGGCGCTGTGGGGCGGCGAAGCGGCGGGCATTGTGCAGCCGCTCAACCCCTTGCTCAGCGACGAAAAACTGCTGTCGCTGCTGCGTGCCAGCAACGCCAAAGTGCTGATCGCGCATGGCGCTGAAGACGACAGCCAGCTGCGGGCCAAGGCCTTGCGACTGCAAACCCAATTGCCCAGTTTGAAGACGGTGTTGCTGGTACACCCGGACGGCGGTCCTCTTCCAGAAGGCGACGCGTTGCCTGCAGGTGCCCAAGACTTCCACGCCTTGCGGGCCACGCAGGTGGCTGAGCACCTGGTCAGTCAACGGGTGTTTCAGCCCACGGACATCGCGGCTTACTTTCACACGGGCGGCACCACTGGAGCCCCCAAACTGGCCCGGCACAGCCATGGCGCGCAGGTCTTCACCGCTTGGGCCAACGCCACGATGCAGGGCTTTCAGGCCAGCGACGTGACCATCAACGGCTACCCGCTGTTCCATGTGGCGGGCGTGTTGCCAGGGGCCTTGTGTTCGCTGGCGGTCGGCATGCATGTGCTCATTCCCACCGAGGCCATGTTTCGCAACCGCGAGGTGGTGCAAAACTATTGGCGGCTGGTGGCCCACCACCGCTGCACGCTGATGTCGGGCGTGCCCACGGTGCTGGCCGCATTGGCGGGCGTGCCGCTGCAGGGGGCCGACATTTCAACCCTGCGTGCGGTGCGCACAGGCGCAGCGCCACTGCCGCCCGAGCTGGCGCAGCGCTTTGAACAAGCCTTCGGTTTGCACATCAACGAGAGCCTGGGCATGACCGAAACCGTCGGCCTGAGCACCGTGGCCCCACCGGGACTGACGGCTCCGGCGGGTTGCGTGGGTTGGCCTTTGCCACATGCGCGGGTGCGCATCGTCGC